>JBOGGN010000179.1:0-24098 GCA_050744165.1 Acidimicrobiales bacterium
GGTTTACACCGTGGAGTACATCACGGCGGCGGCACTGCTCCCGTCGTTCTACCGGTCATTGCGTGACTGGCTGAATATCCCCGTGGCCGCCGACG
Organism: Acidimicrobiales bacterium; assembly: GCA_050744165.1. GTDB lineage: Bacteria > Actinomycetota > Acidimicrobiia > Acidimicrobiales > Palsa-688 > JBOGGN01. The sequence continues at coordinate 96 of JBOGGN010000179.1, forward strand.
GCACCAGGCCGCCTCTTCACCTGACCCACGCGGTGGCTGCCGAACGCGCCTCGTCGCTGTTCGAGCTGGCATTGCTGGCGGTCGGCATCGTCTTTCTCCTGTGGTTCTACAAGGCGGTGACGGTGGCCTACCGTCTCGGGTTGCCCGCCCGTTGGTCGTCCGGCTGGGCCATCGCTGGCTGGTTCATTCCGATCGTGAGCTTCTGGTTCCCCTACCAGTCGGCGGTCGACTGCCTTCCTGCGGGCCATCCGGGCCGTTCGACGGTGAAGCGGTGGTGGGCTCTGTGGATCGCGACCCAGCTGTTCGGCCTGGTGTTGATCATCATTGCATTCACCGGCAACTCGTCTGCCACATGGGTGGGAGCCGTCATCGGCATCCTGGTGGCCGCGGCCGCGGCCCATGCGGGCATGGCCGTCATCCGCGAGATCAACCGGGTGCACGCCGGTCTGCTCGGTCGGTAGCACGGTCGACGGCATGCCTAGCTACGTCGCCTTGCTGCGGGCTGTCAACATCACCGGGCACAACGGTCTCGCCATGCGGGATCTTCGGCAGCTGCTCGAGGCGCTGCCGGCACAGGATGTGCGGACCTACCTGCAGAGCGGCAACGCCGTCTTTCGCTCCGGGTCGGAAGATCTCCCGGCCGTCGGTAGCGCCCTCCATGACGCCATCGCCAGCAAGCTGGGTCTGGCGGTCGATGTGCTGGTGCGCACCGGTGAGGACCTCCAGCGCGTCGTCAACGACCTGCCATTCCGCTCCGATTCCATGGTGTACGTGACGTTCCTGGCCTCGGCTCCCGGGCGTGCGAAGGTGGCTGCCTTGGCGGCACACGATGCGGCCATCGCCCCGCCGGCTCGCCGGATCGTCGCCCCGGACGACCGGGACGCCTTCTGTCTGGCGGGGCGTGAGATCTACCTCTCGTGCCCCAACGGCTATGGGCGCACCAAGCTCAACAACGCCATGTTCGAACGCCAGCTCGGCGTCGTGGCCACCACCCGCAACTGGCGCACCGTGACCACCCTTGCCCAGATGGCCAGCGGATGACGGTATTTGCTTGGGCGTCGCCCCTGCCGGTGCCATAGTTGGATCCAGGTGTCGTTGGCTGGAGCCAGCTCGGCAGGCTGCTGCCTGCCGCAAGAGGAGGTGGGATCGATGATCCAGCGTGAGCCCACCAAACGCGGGGATCAGGTCAAGGTGACCTTCGCGGTCGCGGGCCGCAACGGGAACTCCCGGGTCTCATTGGTCGGTGATTTCAACGGGTGGCGCGCAGGCGTCAACGTGTTCAAACGCAAGGGCGAGTCGCAGATGGCGTCGGTGATGTTGAGCGCCGGGCGGCGCTACGAGTTCCGCTATGTGGACGACGACGGCAACTGGTTCAACGACGACGCCGCCGACGGCTATGCACCCAATGCGTTCGGGGGGGACAACTCGGTCGTCGACCTCCGGTAGTCAGCCGCTCTCCCCACGCAAGTGACGCTGCAGAGCGCCCAGCCGCCGGTCCCAGCGCTGGCCGACGTCGCGCAGCCAGTCGGCGGCGTCGTCGAGCCCGCCGGCAACGACCCGGTAGCGCACGTCACGGCCCTGGCGTTCCGCGGCCAGCAAACCCGCCGAGGCCAAGGCGCTCAAATGCTTGACGACGGCCTGCCGGGACATGGGGTAGCCGGACGCCAACTCAGTCGCCGTCAGCGGGCCCTGCTCGGAGATCTGGTCGAGCAGCCGCCGTCTGGTGGGATCAGCGAGCGCGGTGAAGATGGCGTCGCCCTGTGGTCCGATCACCGAGCGGGTATCAGCGCCCTCGGCGTCCGACTGGCACCGAAGCGGCCACGCAGGCCCAGCATTGGAAGAGCCGGCCGTCCCAGTCCGACCAGCCGCTAGCCGCGCAGTCCGACCAGCCGCCAGCCTCGATCGAGTCCAGGTTGGACCCGGGATCGGCACCACAGGGGATGGCGGTGACAGCGGCGCTGGCGGCAGACGCTCGTACGCCGGCCTGGCTGTCGCCGGGACCGGCGGTGGGAGTGGGAACCAGTTGTTCGGTCACCGTGAGCCGCGTTCCCTCGCCGTCGGCTTCGAGGTCATAGGTGACCTGGGACCCGCTCTCCGGCTCCGCCCCCACGGAAGGGCCGGGGGGACCGTCCGGGTCAGCTTCGGGCCACCAACGAAAGCGGAGGTAGCGAGCGCGGCGAACCGCCTCGACCACACCGCCGCGCACGGTCCCGTCGTCGCCGACGAAACGGGCCGACCCGCCAGGCCGCAGGTCCCAGTCGACCCGGGCGCCGAACCACGCCTCCAGCGAGTCAGGCTCGGTGAGGGCATCCCACAACTCCTCCGGGCTGGCCGGAACCACCACGTGCCGTACGAGCATCACGCCTCCTCCTCGGAATCGGGCAACTCCAGGGTTGCACATTTTCCTGCCCAATAGGGTAACGTGCAACTGCTGCGTTGCACATCCCGAGCAGAGGAGCGATCGTGAGCTACCTGGTCCCGACCGTCATCGAACAGTCCGTCCGCGGCGAGCGCGCCTACGACATCTACTCCCGGCTTCTGAAGGACCGGATCATCATGCTCAACACCGAGATCACCGACGGCAGCGCCAGCCTGCTCACCGCGCAACTGCTGCACCTCGAATCCGAGGACGCCGGCAAGGACATTTGCCTGTACATCAGCAGCCCCGGCGGCTCGGTCACCGCCACCTTCGCCATCTACGACACCATGCAATACATCCAGCCGGCGGTGTCCACCGTTTGCCTCGGGATGGCGGCCTCGGGCGCCGCGGTGCTGTTGGCTGGGGGAGCGGCCGGCAAACGCTTCGCCTTGCCCAATGCCCGCGTGCTGATCCACCAACCCCATGGCGGTGCCCAGGGCCAGGCGATCGACATCGAGAACCAGGCCAAGGAGATCGCCTTCATGCGCCACCGCATCGAGCAGGTGCTGGCCGAACACACCGGCCAGCCCATCGAGCGCATCGCTCGGGACACGGACAGGGACTACATCCTGGGCGCCGACGACGCTGTCGCCTATGGGCTGGTCGACGAGGTGCTCCAGCCTCGGGCGGCCCAGGCCAGGCAACTGGTGGCCGCCGCCGCGGCCGCCGCGGCCGGCTCATAACCAGCCGCCGCCACGCTCAGGTGTAGACCAGGACCTCGGTCCCGTCAGGGTCGATGTTGTTGGCCCAGATCCAGTCAATGGCGGAGTTGGTGACCCGGACGCAGCCATGGGAGACGGGAGTGGCGGGCACGTAGGAGTCGCCGTGGATGGCGTAGCCGCCCACGAAAAACCGGGGCCGCCACAGCGTGCCGAGCGGTGCCACATCGGTGCCGTCCACATCCCGGTACGTGGCGAACTGACCGGTCGGCGTGATCGCCACGGAGCGCACCCCATGTTCGTAGTAGACGTAGTGGCCGCCGGTCGAGGTGTTGAGTATCCACTGCACCTGGCCGTTGTTGACCACCATGAGTACATCCGAGGTGAGGTCGACCTCGATCACGTAGCCCGAGGTGGTCTTCGGGGTGGGCTTGTCACCGCTGGCAAGGGCAGCCGCGGTGGCCGCGTCGACCTTGCCGGTGGGGGGGATCCCCGCCACTTTTTGCAGCGCCCAGACGGCCTGCTGGGTCAACGAACCGAACTGGCCATTAGGGGTGCCCAGCCAGTACCCGAGGTTGCTGAGCGCCTGCTGGACGGCCATCACCGCGGGCCCCGACTCACCAACTTGGGGGATGTTCGGATCCAACGTTGTCGTCGTGGTCGGTGGCGGCGGTGCGGTCACCACGGGTGCCGGGCGGGTCGTCGGGGGTGGGGGCAAGGTGGTGGGGGGCACCGTGGTTCTCGGTGGCAGCGTGGTCGTCGTCGGGGGCAGCGTGGTGCTCGTCGTTGGAAACGCAGCGGTATCGCCGCTGCTGATCGGCGCCACATCGGCGGCGCTCGACTTCGAGCAGGCGGCCAGCCCGCCACCCGCCACCGCCAGGAGGAGGGCCGACGCCAGCAGAGTCGAAGAACGCGACCGGATCCTCATTGCACTCCTTTCCACGTCCCACGGCGGCGTTTGGTTGCCAAACCAACCGTGCCTCCACCTAGTAATACCCCTGCGGCCAGCCCAACCGCGGCCGCGCCTTCGGTGGGAAAAAGGGGAGCGCCTCGGTCGCCGGCCGCCTCATCCCCTTGGCCGACGACCGTGCTGGCGGCAAGCGCTCGCGACCCGGCCACGCCACGCAGGGCTCCGGCCTTGGCCCCAGCACGCCGAAACACCTCGAGCGTCGCTCGAGCAGCTCCGGTTCCAGCCTCCAGCAGGTTCGCCCGGTTCGTTGCCGAGGAGGCGAGGCTTGCCTGCTGCCCCGGTCGAGCGGGCCACCCCACCACACGGTCGGCAAGGACGGGCGATCCGCCCTGAGCGAAGGGCGACAGAGGCGCCGCCACAGGCATCTCGAGGGCGCTCGGTTCGTTGAGCATGACAAGCGCCGACCCGGAATCGCCCCCGATGGCGGTGCCTTCGGCGGCGCCCGAATCGCCGGTTCGGCAGGCCCAGGTGATCCGGCCATAGGTGTTGGTGACGTTGAGAGCGCAGGTCCCCGTTCCTCCCGAAGTCGCAAGCGCCAACGCCGGGCCGCCCCCACCCGTCGCCGCTGACGGTCTGCCGCCGCTTCCGGCGGGGGCGGCCCCAATCGACGCCAAGAACATGGCGGAGCCCGAGGGTCCCCCGACGGCGGTGCCGATGGCGGTGCCCGAGTTGCCGGTAACGCAGAGGACCGTGACCTTGGCAATCACGTTGACCAGGTACACGATGCAACTGCCCGTGCCGCCGGAGTTGATGATCGCCATCGCAGCGCCGCCGCGCCCGCTGAGGGCGACGCCCCCGGGGCCGCTGCCAGATCCCGCCAGCCTGCTCGGTGCTTCGACCAAGGTGGCTGAGCCGGAGGTGCCACCGGTGGCGAGGCCGGTCGCCGTGCCCGAGTTGCCGGTGACGCAGATCACCGTTACTGCGGCGGCGATGTTGGTCAGGTGGACGATGCAATTGCCGGTCGGGCCGGTGGCAACCATTGTCGCCGCGCTTCCGCCGTCGCCGCTCCCCGCCAACCCGCCGTCAGAGCCCTCGGAGGGGCCCGCCCCGGCCGAGTCGGGTCTGTCTTCGACGCCGGCGGCACCCGCCGACCCACCGATGGCCGTCGCACCCGCCGGCCCGACGGTCCCCGGCGTGCAGGCCAGGTCCATTTTGGCCCGTTGGTTGGCCGATGCCACGACGCACGTACCCGCCTGCCCCTGGGTGGCGTGGGGCACCGCCAAGCCGTTGGCACCGGCGGTCACACTGGCAGGCCCGGCGCCGGAGACCAAGCCCGTCGCAAGAGGAGAAACGCCGGTGGCTACCGCCACCACGGCCCCCGAAGCGCCACCGGTGCCCACGCCAACCACGTCGCCGGAGTTACCGCTGCCACACCTTACGATGACAGGACGAGTGACGTCGGTGACCGCGACATTGCAATCCCCAGTGGCACCAGAGGCTGGCTCCGAGGTGGCGGCACCGCCCGTGCCGCTGACGGCCTGATTGCCAGGTCCGGGCGTCGCCGCCTGCGCGCCGCTCGCCGACGTGCCGGACGCCGGCACCGACGACCCCGCGGGGGCGCCGCTCGCCGACGTGCCGGATGCCGGCATGGAAGAGCCCACTGGGGCTCCGCTCGCCGAAGTGTTGGACGCCGCTACAGCAGAGACCGCGGCGGCGCCGGTCGCTGTGGTGGCCGGAACCGCTGTTGCACCCGCCCCAACCTTGGTACCCGTCTCGGCCGCTCGGGTTGCCGCTCTGACCTGTTGGAGGGCGTCTTGGCGGATGGCCTGGGCCAGGTTCGAGGTTGCGGCGCCCGGTGGCGCGGTCGTGCCCGCGGCCGGCGAGGCAGTCGAGAGCCGGGCGGCGAGGGTGACAGCGCTCAGGAGGCCAAACATGGGAGGAACGCCGCAGGCAGCTACGGGCGGGTCCCAGGATGCCAGACGCCGGTGCACACTCGGTGCGGCTGGCGGCCTGTGAGGCGGTCCTTTCGGACATTGTTTTGGTGGCCCGGACGCGTTCATGATCTTCGGCAGGGCGTGGGTATGGTGAGTTGCGATGCCGTTCCTCGGCCCCGCCATCGCGGCGTGGATCACGTTTTCAGTCCTCGTGATGGCCGCCTATTTTGTGCTGATCGCGCCGAAGATCGGCAGAGGGGACCCGGCAGCTCCGGTGGGCGAAATGCCGCCACCGGAGTTGGGGCGCACAGGTTGGGCGATGCGGTGGCCCGAAGCGGACCAGCCAGCGTTGTCACCGCCGGCATTGCCAGAACCGGCCGTCCTCTCGCTGCCAGGCGTCGAGGTGCCCGCGTCGACCGCCCTCCCGCCGCCGCCTTCGGTTGCTGACGTGCCGGCCTGGGTTCCGCCACCGCGATCCGCGATCCGGCTCCGCTTCGTTTTCCGAGACATTCCAGGCTTCCCCGCCCAAATAAGCTCAGACGTCATCGACCGGTCGGTCGATGCACTGGTGCCGGTTCCGGCTTCCCCGACGTCTGAGGGCCACGACGCCTGAGGGCCACGACGTCTAAGGGAATGCGCCACCGAGTGACGCACTTGAACATCGCGTGAACCAAGGTTTCGGCGTCGACATCGGGGGGTCGGGCATCAAGGGCGCCGTAGTCGACCTCGATACGGGTCGCCTCGTAGGCGAGCGCTTCAAGGTCCTGACCCCCCAACCGTCCACGCCGCCCGCAGTAGGCCGCGCCGTCGCCGAGGTGACTCGGCACTTTGGGTGGGCGAAGCGCTTGGGGGCGACGTTTCCGGCCCCAGTCACACGGGGCGTGGCCCGGACCGCGGCCAATGTCGATCATGACTGGGTCGACACCAACGTCGAGGAGGTGCTCGAACGAGCGACGGGTTGCTCGGTCTGCGCATTGAACGACGCCGACGCGGCCGGGATTGCGGAGGCCTCCTTTGGGGCCGCCCGTGAGTGCGACGGCCTGGTCATCATGACCACCCTCGGGACCGGTATTGGGACCGCCCTGGTCTACCGGGGAGTCCTGATCCCCAACAGCGAGCTGGGTCACCTGGAGGTCGCCGGCGCCGACGCCGAGCTGTCGGCCAGCGCCGCCGCCCGGGAGCGGGAGGATCTGGGGTGGGGTGCGTGGGCTCGACGGTTGCAGCGCTATTACGAGGCCCTCGAGCGCTACCTCTGGCCTGACCTGTTCGTCGTGGGAGGCGGGGTCAGCCGGAAGGCCGACAAGTTCCTGGACCGGTTAACGCTGCGCACCCCGATCGTGGCGGCGGCATTAGGCAACGAGGCGGGGATCGTGGGGGCCGCCTTGCACGCCGCCCTACCGGCTCGGTAGGGCGGGGAAGGTGGTCGCAGGATGACCCGCTTCGATCTGCATACTTTGGGCACCCGCACGCATTCCTAGGAGGACTGCCATGCCCGCCGTCACGCGACCAGTCACTGACGAGCGCGACGGTTTGACCGCCTTTCTGAACCAACAGCGGTCGGTGCTGCGCATGGCGGCGTACGGGTTGACCGACGAACAGGCTCGGCTTGCCCCGACGGTGAGCAGCCTGTCCGTCGGTGGGCTGATCAGGCACGCCGCGGCCATGGAGCGCAACTGGATGGACATGGTCTGCCAGCGGCGCCGTCAGGGCAGCCCAGACGCCTACCAAGAGGCGTTCCAGCTGGGCAAGGACCAAACGCTCGGCGCGGTGCTCGACGATTACGCCGCCGCGACAGCCGGGACCGACGCCACCGTTGCCGGCATCGATGACCTGGGCCGGGTGGTGCCGGTACCCAAGGGGGTTCCCTGGTTCGCGACCGACGTCGAAGCGTGGTCCGTGCGTTGGGTCATGCTGCACATGATCCAGGAGACGGCTCGCCATGCCGGCCACGCCGACATCATCCGGGAGGCCATCGACGGTGCCACTGCCTTCCCCCTCATGGCGGCGGCCGAAGGATGGCCGGAAACGCTCTGGATGAAGCCGTGGCGCCCGGTCGCCACGGCATGACCCGGCCCCACCGTTTGAGCCCGTCGGGCGCCGGGTAGCTCACGGGAGGCAATGGCCGACTCCGCCGATGGTCCTGGCCGGGCGACGACGAGCAACCAGCCCGGGGTCGGGTCTGACGCGACCAACAATCCCGAAGTAGCCGAACACGAGGTCGAAGAGACCTTCCTGCGCACCGTGGACGAGGGTCGGCGGCGCATGTCCCGGCGCTGGGCGCCGCTGCTGGCCACCGGACTGGTAGGCGGCTTCGACGTTGGCACCGGGGTGTTAGCCGAGATTCTGGTGGAGCACGAGACGCACAGCATGCTGCTCGCGGGAGCCGCCTTTTCCATCGGGTTCATCGCCTTGGCCATGGCCCGCAGCGAGCTGTTCACCGAGGACTTCCTCATCCCGGTAACGACGGTCATCGCCCGCCAGGCCCGGTTCCGGATGCTGTTGCGGCTGTGGATCGGAACCCTGGTGGCCAACCTGGCCGGCGGCTGGGTCTTCACGTGGCTGATGATGCGGGGCTATCCGAACATGTCGGCCACCGCCATTGAGGCCGGCACCCACTACGTGCGGCTGGGCTACGGCCTGCGCGCTCTGTGCCTGGCGATCCTGGGCGGGGCGGTGATCACGCTGATGACCTGGATGCAGCATTCCGGCGAATCGCTGGCGTCGCGGGTCATCCCCGCCATTACCGCTGGGTTCCTGCTGGCCGCGGGCCAACTGGACCACACCGTCGTGAACTCGCTGCTCATGTTCGCCGCCCTGCACACCGGCCACGCCCCCTTTGGCTACCTGGACTGGGCCAAGACCGCCGGTTGGGCGGCGTTCGGGAACCTGCTGGGCGGCGTCGGCCTGGTAACGCTTCTGCGGCTGCTGCAGGTCCCCCACCGGGTGCGTGACGAACGGGGGAACCCGGCGCTCGGGGTGCCCAGGGATGACGACCGCCGCGTCGACGACGCGGGGGCGGAAGGGGAGTGACGACCAACCCCGCACGGGGCCGGCCCGAGCCGCCTCCGGTAGCTTCGGTGCTATGACCTTGACTGAAGAGGACATCGCTTTTCTCAACAAGAACCACTCGGCGGCGATGATCACCGTGACGCCGGCGGGCGTCGCCAAGGCGTCCCGGGTCGGCGTGGTCCTGGTGGACGGCCGGCTGTGGAGCAGCGGGACAGAGGACCGGGTCCGCACCGCCCGGTTGCGGCGCGACCCGCGCTGCACTCTGTTCGTCTTCGACGCCGCCTTTTCGTACCTGACGCTCGAGACGACCGTCGAGATCCTGGAGGGGCCGGGCGTGGCGGCGCTGAGCGTGCGGATGTTCCGGGCCATGCAGGGCCGGGAGTCGGGCGCCCTCAGCTGGTTCGGCGGGGAGCTCAGCGAGGAGGAGTTCATGGCCCGCATGGTCGAGGAGCGGCGGCTGATCTACCAGTTCGACGTCCACCGGTCCTACGGGATGGGCTGAGCTCCGGCACTCTAAGGTCGGCGGATAATGACCGAGTACGACGAATCCTCCGCGGCGCCCGAACCGGCGGCCCAGACGCCGGTGCCTGTCGGGGCCGCTCCGCAAGCTGAACCGCCAACCAACGTGCCGGCACCCGCGGCCGAGGCGCCCGAATCCGACCCGGCGCCCGGGCCGCACGAGCACCAGGGGCACCTCGCCGGTCACCTGCTCGAGCGCCTTCGAGGCACTGGCGTCGGCATGAGCGACCCCAACATCATCGGGGACGCCGGCGCCACAGATGTGGCCCCCGGTCACGATCCTGAGTTGGGGGAGACAGACGATGTGCTGCCACCCGAGGAGGAGACGCCGTCGGAGCGGGAGCTTCCCTCCCTCGAGGAGTAGCGCCCCGGGCGTCGGGCCCCCTATCCCGAGGATCGCGCCGGGGACGCTCGCTGTACCGTGGTCGACGTTCCTGCAGCTCTGACCACTTTGTCCAAACAGGGAGCGCGCCAGTGACTGGTACCGCCTACGCCGCCGGCGAGACCGGCACACCGTTGCTGGAAACGACGATCGGCGCCGCGTTCGACGCCACCGTGGCCGCCCACGGCGACCGGGAGGCGCTGGTCGTCCCCTTCCAGCAGGTCCGCCTGACGTTCCGCCAGCTGGCTGAAGAAGCCGACCGGTTGGCCCGAGGGCTGATGGCCCTCGGCATCGCCAAGGGTGACCGGGTAGGCATGTGGAGCCCCAACTACGCCGAATGGGTCTATCTGCAGCTGGCCGCCGCCAAGGTGGGGGCCATCCTGGTGAACGTCAACCCGGCCTACCAGACCGAGGAGCTCCGCTACGCCCTCGGCCAGTCGGGGTGCCGGGCGCTGGTGGCGGCCACCGCCTTCAAGGCCAGCGATTACGTCGCCATGGTGGACAAGGTGCGAGGAGATCTGCCCGGCCTCGAAGATGTGCTGTTCTTGGGCACGCCTTCATGGACCGCACTGTTGGACGCTGCCGCCGACGTCAGCTCGGCGGAGCTGGCCGAGCGCAGCGCCGGGCTGGCCAACACCGATCCCATCAACATCCAGTACACCAGCGGCACCACCGGAGCCCCCAAGGGTGCCACCTTGAGCCACCGGAACCTCATCAACAACGGGTTCTTCCTGGGCGAGGGGTTCCGCTACACCGAGACCGACCGGGTGTGTATCCCGGTGCCCTTCTACCACTGCTTCGGGATGGTGATCGGCAACCTGGCCTGCATCACCCATGGCGCTGCCATCGTGCTGCCGGCCCCGTCGTTCGAGCCCGGAGTGACGCTGCGGACCATCGAGGCGGAGCGCTGCACCAGCGTGCTCGGGGTGCCCACCATGTTCATCTCGATGCTGTCACACCCCGAGTTCGCGAGCTTCGACCTGACCTCGCTGCGGACCGGAATGATGGCCGGCTCGCCGTGCCCGGTCGAGGTCATGAAACAGTGCGTCCACGACATGCACATGCACGAGGTCACCATCGGCTACGGCATGACCGAGACCTCGCCGGTGTCGACCCAGACCTCGCCCGACGATCCCCTCGATAAGCGGGTCAGCACCGTGGGCCGGGTGCACCCCCACGTCGAGGTCAAGGTGATGGACACCGTGTCCGGCGACACCATGGCCTACGACGAGCCGGGGGAGCTGTGCACCAAGGGTTACTCGGTGATGCTCGGCTACTGGAACAATCCCGCGGCCACCGCCGAGGCCGTCGACGACGAGGGCTGGATGCACACCGGCGACCTTGCCGTCATGGACCCCGACGGCTACGTCAGCATCGTGGGGCGGATCAAGGACATGATCATCCGGGGCGGCGAGAACGTCTACCCCCGGGAGGTCGAGGAGTTCCTGTACGGCCACCCCGACATCGTCGACGTGCAGGTGGTGGGCATACCCGACCCGCTGTACGGCGAGGAACTCGTGGCGTGGGTCCGGGTGAGGGAGGGCGCCACGCTCACCCGTGACAACGTCGCCGCCTTCTGCCGGGGGCGCATCGCCCACTTCAAGATCCCCCGCTACGTCCACGTCACCGCCGAGTTCCCGATGACGATCACCGGCAAAGTGCAGAAGTACAAGATGCGCGAGGTGTCCTCCCAACTGCTGGCGACCGGGGAGCTGAGCCAGTAAGCATGCGGGCGGCAGCGCCCGAGGTGGTCACCGCAACACCAGCCCGCAGGTGACGTTGGTCATCGACCCCGTCATCCCGCGAGCCCGGTCTGAGGCGAGGAACGCCGCCACCTCGGCCACGTCGGCCAACCGCGGCGCCCGCCGAAGCGCCGCCCCGCCAGCGATGAACTGCTCGACGGTCGCAATGTCGGGAACACCGGAGCCGCCCACCGCCACCAGCTTGTCGCGGGTCAGGGTATCGATGACGCCCGCCGTCCAGATGCCGCACACCCGGATCCCGGCGGGACCGAGCTCGGCGGCCAGGTAGCGCATCAACGCCTCCACGGCGGCGTCGGCCGGCCCGGTGCTCCCCATGCCGGGTTGGGAGCCAACCCCCGACGCGCTGTTTAGGTGGAGGATGACGCCCGACCCCTGCGCCGACATCTGCCGGGCGGCGGCTCTGGCGGTGAGAAACGAGCTGCGCAGCCCGTTGTCCACCGCCCGAAGCAGCTCCTCGGACGACAGCTCCACCAGCGGCCGGCCCTGCACGTCGCCCCGGGGGATCAGGTTGAACGACACGTCGATGCGTCCCGCCGCCGCCACCACCGAAGACGCATGGTCCTCGACCGAGGCCTCGTCGAGGGCGTCAACACAGGCCACCTCCGCCGACCCGCCGATCGCGTCGATGCCGGCCGCCACCGCCAGCGGCTCGCGGGTCCGCCCGGCCAGGAACACCCGCGCCCCCTCCCGGGCGAAGGTCGTGGCCACGCCCGATCCGATGCCGCCGCCCGCGCCGTAGATGATCGCCGTTTTGCCTGCTAATAGCCCCGACATGTCCGCCTCCTTGGTTCGTCTTGTGTCGATGGTCTACCGGGTGCAACGCAGGCGGGGCCGGGAACTCATCGCGCCGCGATGACCACACCGGGAAAAGTCGCCGCCTCTTGCCGCCCCCGCCGCTCGGAGCGTCATCGGCCGCGTCGCCACCGATCGAGCCGCGGTTTGCCACAATCGGGCCACCATGACCTCGCCCCGCCGCCGCCGACCGGCTGCCGCCCTCGTCCCCGCCTTCCTGCTCGCCTCCATCGCACTGCTCGACGCCTGCAGCGGCTCGGGATCCGGGAGTCCGAAGGTGTTGCCCACGACGACGACTGTTCCCGCGCCGACGACCACCACGGCGCCTACCACCACCACCGTGGCCTTGCCGCCGAACCCCCAACCGACGCCCCTAGAGGCATCGACGATGTTCATCAACGACTGGAAGAACAACGACCGGGCCGCCGCCGCGCAAGTGGCGACCCCGGCCGCGATCGCCGCCATCTTCGCGACGCCGTACACCACGCAGTCTGTGATCTCGCGGGGTTGCTCGGAGGATTTCCTGCCCAGAAAGTGCTCGTGGGGGCCACCCGGTGGCGGCTCGGGAGCGCTGTATGAAATCGATCTCATGCCCGACGGATCGAACTGGTATGTGAGCGCGGCGACCGTCGAGGGCTAGCGCAGGGCGGCCTCGGAGCCGTTGTTAAGTCCAGACTGATAAGTCTAGACTTAGTATATGTCCCACGAAACCGATCCCCTCGAGGTCGCCGACGCGCTGCGCGTAAGCGTCAGCCTGCTGGTGCGGCGGCTGCGGCAGCGTCAGCGCGACTGCGACCTTACCGACCCCGAGACCTCGGCCCTGGCTCGGCTTGACCGCTGCGGCCCGACCACGCCGGGCGCCCTGGCCAAGCGGGAGCAGATCAGCGCCCAGTCGATGGGGACGACCCTGGCGGCGCTGGAGGCCCGAGGCTTGATCCACCGCCGCCCCGATCCTGCCGACGGGAGGCGGGTGGTGCTGTCCCTGACCGAGGCAGGCGGCGCCGCGTTGCGGGATCGCCGGAGCGCCCGCTCCCAGATCCTGGCCTCGGCCCTGGCCGGGTTGTCGGCCGATGAGCGCCACCATCTGCTCGTCGCCGCGCCCCTGATCGAGCGGCTCGCGGAGGGCGTCTGATGGCGCAGCGAATCGGCCGCGCCGGTGAGCGACTACGCAGCACCTTCCGTTCGCTCAGGACCAGGAACTTCCGATTGTTCTTCGTCGGCCAGACGGTCTCGAACACCGGCAACTGGCTGACGAACCTGGCGCTGACGCTCTTGGTCCTGCATTTGACCAACAGCGGCTTGGCCATCGGGTTTCTAGCCGCCGCCCAATTTGGCCCCATCCTCCTCTTCTCGATCAACGCGGGCGCGATCGCCGATCGCTACGACAAGCGCAAGCTCCTTTTCTTCACCCAGAGCGCCGAGATGGCCGAATCGGTGGTCCTGGCAATCCTCGCCTTCACCCCCCACCCGCCCCTGTGGGCGTTGTACGCCACCGCCGCGGTCGGGGGGAGCTTGCTTGCGCTGGACAACCCGTTGCGCCGCTCCTTCGTAACCGAGATGGTCCCGGAGAAGGACCGGGCAAACGCGGTCGTGTTGTACAGCCTCATGGTGAACGTGGCCCGCATCTTCGGACCGGCGCTGGCCGGCCTCCTGGTGGTCACCGTTGGTTACGGCTGGTGTTTCACCGTCGACGCCGCTTCCTATCTGGTCGTCATCGCCGCCCTGTGGAAGATGCGGCCGGCCGAGCTTTTCCGGGGGGCGGCGCCGACCCGGGCGAAGGGCGAGATCCGAGCCGGCGTCCGCTACGTCCTGAGTACGCCGAACCTGTGGATCTCCTTTGTGATGCTCGGCATGATCGGGCTGCTCAGCTACAACTATTTCAGCATCACCCTGCCACTCTTTGCCATCCGTTCACTGCACGGCGGCGACGGCACCTTCACCGTGTTGTACGCCACGTTCAGTGCCGGAGCGGTCGTGAGCGCGCTGGTCATCGCCGACCGCAACCTGGTGCGCATCCACCACATCGTCATCGGCGCCGCCGCCTTCGGTGTCGCCATGCTGGCCTTGGGTGCCGCGCCCGACACGCTGGCGGCCATCCCGTTGGCCTTCGTCGTTGGAGTGGCCGCGATCTTGTACATGACGGCGACGACTGCCATTATCCAGGTGGAAGCCGACCCCCGCTTCCACGGGCGCATCCTGGCGTTGCAGACCTTCCTGCTCATCGGGACGACCCCGGTCGGCGGGCCCGTCCTCGGGTGGGTGGCCGACACGTGGGGTGCCCGGGTGCCGATCTTCATCGGCGGCGTGGTGTGCCTGGCCGCGTCCGGCTGGGGCGTCGTCGCCCGGCAGGCGGCCCTCCGCCGGGCGGGGGAGGGCGGGCCGGCGGCTGCGGGCGCCACCCAATGACCGCCGACCAATGACAGCCGATGGCCTAGTTCAGGCGGTGCTGGTGGTGACGTTGACCGGCGTCGGCGCGACCGTGGCAGTGAAATTGACGTGGCCCTTGTCGACCGAGGTAACGACCACCGAGACGGGGTAGACGTTCGTCGACCCTTGGGCCACCAGGGTGCAGTTCAGGGTTGACCCGACCTTGGCCGGCAGCGAACCGGGACAGGTGACCTTGGGCTTGGGTTGGTGGACCTGGGCCGCCAGCTGGGTGGCGACTTGGGATTCCACGTCGCTTTTGGGCACCGAGCCAGGACTGCCGATGCTGACGCTGCCCTTGCACCCGGCGGTGAGCGCCAGCACCAGCCCCGCGGCCACAAGGACCCCGGCGCTCCTCGGCGACCCCGCGCCCCGCCTCACCGCCGAAACGATGGCCATGCACCCCTCCACTCAGTCGGAGGGAACGATAACCGACCCTGGTACGGCGCCAGCCGAGGCCGCCCGCCCGGGGCGTCTGGAGTGGGCGCGTGCCTTCAGCCGGCGGCTCGCTGGAAGCGGCGTATCTGGACCATGAACGGGCGGTGTCCCGGCCTGCTGGCCACGGTCGATCGGCCGATGGACCGTGAGAGTGGTGGCGACCCCGCCCCCGGGGGGAGGAGGGGCGGAGGTCGGCCGCACCACTTGTGATTATATTCACAAACCGCAGCGATGTGGTCGCGAGAGGTCGGGAGCCGATCCCGAAGGAAAATTTCCGCAGGCCCTTGACCTTGGAGCTGACTCCAACCTTTAACCTGGTGTAGGTGAACGGCTTGACGGTTTCGGAACTTGCCGGGGAGGTCGGCATCTCCGCCGACACGGTGCGCTACTACGAGCGCATCGGGGTGATGCCCGAGCCCGAGCGCAGCCCGTCCGGCTACCGGCTGTATCGCCAACAGGACGTAGAGCGGGCCAAGTTTGTCAAGCGGGCCCAGCGACTCGGCCTCCGGTTGGCGGACATCGGCGGCTTGGCTGACGTGTGGGACCGGGGCCTGTGCCCGTGCGGCGGCACCCGTCGGCTGCTCGAGGTCCGGCTGTCCGAGCTCGACGCCGATCTCACCGCCCTCACCCGGCTGCGCCAGGAAATCTGTGGCCTGCTGGACGAGGACCCGACCAACGGGGATAGCGAGGACACCTGCGGGCCGTTGTGTATCACCGGCTCAGAGCAGATCGCGCCGACCCCGGCGTCCTATCCCCTTCGGCTTCGCGACACCAGGAGGAATGACATGACAACGACGAACACGTGCGCATGCGGCACCCCGGCCGCTTCGTCCGCGCAGGTTGCGGCCGAGCCGTGCAACTGCGGCTGCTGCGGCCCGCAGCCTGCCATCACCCGGGAACAACGCGTCGCCGAGTTGCAGGCGTTGCGGGAATCGATCGAACGGGAGCTAGCTCTCCTCGAATCCCCGTAACCCTGATCTGACGGGGTGGGCGTCGAGACCGCCTTTCCGACCCTCCCTGGAGAGCCCTCGGCGCCCGCCCCCTCGGAGAGCAGTCCGCACCCTCACCCGGGTCAGCCAAAAATCGTTGCCTGGCTCGGGATCACGGCGAGGGTGCGGGTCGCCATCCCTACTCCGGGGGGGTACTGGTGTGCTGGGACGAGGTGCATCACCTCCCACTCGCCGATGAGGGCGGCGAGCGGGAGGTGATGTCCGCTACGACGGGGTCGTCAGCGGACTCTCGTCGATCAGTAGCCGTTGCCGCTTGTGGCCGGAGTACTCGATGCCGCTGCCGCCTGCACGAGTGTGCCCGACGAGGTGAGGGCGTACCAGGTGCCCCCGAAGCTTCGGAGTCCTTCTCCGGCGCTCTGGGCGGGGCCGCTGTCATGGGCGAACTCGTACATCAGCCAACCGTTGTAGGTGGGGTAGGTCTCCCCGTCGGCGAGCTTCATGGACCCCAACTTGGAGGCGTCGACGCCACCTCCCGCCTTGGCGCTGGTCACGCCGGCGGGCAATGCCAGGTCAGGCCAAACCTTGGTGCAACCGCTGGCGTCGTCGCACGGCACGTTGGTGTGTCCATCGGCGGTCAAGACGTACACGGTGTGGCCGCGGCCGTCGACGACCACCGAGCCCAGTCCTGATGCCGTTGCGGTGCTGAACATGGTGCTCGGCGTCGAGCTCGACGACGAGGCGGACGTGGTGCCCGACGAGGCGGACGTGGAGCCCGACGTGGCGGACTTGGTGCCCGACGAACTGCAGCCGGCGGCCAGGAGCAGGCTCGCGACACCAAGGCCGGCGACGGCGAGGTAACGGCGCGAACGGGGTTGCGGGAGAAGGCGGATCATCGGATGGTTCTTTTCCTCTCAAAGTGGTGGGAACAGGTCATGAGACGGCGCCGTCTGGGTAGTGCTACGGCCGGTCCGGGCATCGGGATTGCCCGGCATCGGCCGGCGGTGCCGGTTGGCGCGCCACCGCCGGTGCTTCGAGAGCGGCCCGGTTAGCGTGGGATTCCAACAAAAGGGAGGATTCGATGGGGTTCTTCGACAAGGTGAAGGAGCAGGCCGGCAAGGCAGTGGGGCAGGCCCACGACCTGACGGACAAGGTTGGGGCCAAGGTCGGCGAGGTCCAGTCCAAGCGCAAGGCCGACGACCTGCTCGATGACCTGGGCCGGTTCCTGTACGCCGAAAAGACCGGACGGCCGATCGCCGGGGCGGACGCCGAGATCGCCAGGATCGTGTTGCAGTTACAAGCACTCGAGGCCGATGGCGTCGCCGTCCTGGAAGGCGAAACCGCCACCGCCCCGGAGTCAGGTGGGGGGACGGAGTCGCCGGGCGATACCTCGGCGACGGCTGACTCGGCGTCGGCGGAGTAGGGAACGGCATGTTCAAGAGCGCTGACCGGGCCAAAGTCCAACAGCTGTTGGCCGCCGGCGCCCAGGTGGTTGAGGTCCTAGAAGCGGAGCAATACCGCCTGGCGCACCTGCCCGGGGCGATCCACATTCCGGCCTGGGAAATGTCCCGGAGTCGCGCCGCAACCCTCGACCCCAACCGGCCGGCGGTCGTCTACTGCTACGACAACCTCTGAGACCTGAGCCCCCGGGCAGCGTGCCTGCTCGACCTGTACGGATTCCGCGAGGTTTACGACTACACCGACGGGAAGATCGACTGGATGTCGTTCGGGCTTCCGGTCGAAGGCGAGGAAGGCCCGTTCATCAACGAGGTCGTCTCCGAAATGCTCACAGTTCGTTGGGATCGGACCATTGGGCAGGTGCGGGGCCAGCTTCAGCATCTCGATGACGATCAGGACCACACCGAACACGGCCACGACCACGAAGGCCACGACCACGAAGGCCACGACCACGAAGGCCACGACCACGACCATGGCAGCACGGCGAGGTCAGGGCATCCGTTGGCGATCGTGCTCGGACCCGGCGCGCTCGCGATCGGTGCCCTCGACTACGAGGTGCTGACCCACTCTTCGGACAGCGACATGGTGGTCGACGTGATGCGCCTGGTACCGAGCACCATCCGGCCGAGCGTGACGGTCGCCTCGCTTAAGGGCGGCGCCAACAACCAAGCCATCGTCACTACCTCAGATGGGGTGCTGCTGGGCGAGGCTGACCCGGACCGTGCCGAGACGGACCAACTCCTTGCTGAGCTTGAGGAACGGTTTGGGACGACCGAACCCTCCCAGGAGCAGCTGTTGGCATTTCTCCGCGAGCGGCTGATCGACGACGGGCGGACGCCAGAGGAGGCGGATCAGTTCCTCGCCGATATGGCCGCAGGAGGCGACGAAGAGGAGTAGACAACCTCGACCCGCGGGCGATCAGACGGGAAAAGGACGCCGCCAACCAACGGATGGGTCGCCCTGAGCGAGGACGTTCATCTCGGTCGTCGGGCGAACGCTCGGCGGCGTTGTACTACCAGCTCTACCCCGAGCACCGGTCCTGGGAGCCGCCGGCGGGCGGGCGCCGTACCCTGCCACACCCGGAGCATCGTCGGCGACGCTTGCCGACGCTCGGGCCCTGCAACCCGTCGGTGTGTCAGTGCCTTCGCTCAACCGTGGTTCCGCCGAACGATCGATGGACCCCAAGTTCGATCTCGTTCTTGGCCGCGTTTGGCGAACTTGGCCGCGTTTGGCGAACTTGACCGCGTTTGGCGAACTTGGCCGCGGCAGATGCAGCATCACGACCGATTTGTGACCCAGGTTCACCGAACGCGGCCAAGAATGACCGGGTAGCCGTTCGTCGCCGTCTGGGGACTTCAGTCACCGGATACGGCGCCTGCCAGAGAGGTCCGGGCAGACACCACCACACAAGATGCCGGACGTGAGGCAAGAATCCTGAGGGGAAGCCGGGAGCCGGATCAGCGTCCGGGAGGATCGGTGGTGGGTGCGTCGACCGAGCTGTCGGCGACCCAGTGGTGGCTTATCGGGCAGGTGGTACCGGCGGGGCCGGGGTGGCGGCGGCGTGTCTGGCCGCGGTTTGGGTCGTCCATTTGGTCAGGCGGTCTTCGATGAACTGTCCTGTCTGCTCGCCGTCGGGTGAGTCCTGCTTGGTGAAGCCGTCCGCGGTTCTCGCCGCGGCGGCATTGTCTTCACCCTGGATCGGCAGCTTGCTGGCGGCGACCGCGTGGCCCAGGAGAAACTTGCTTGCCCGCCGGGTGGCAGCCGCAGCCGCGGGGACACTGGGCTCGAAAACAGGAGCGACGATGCCGGCCATGGGGTCATCGTGGCGGGGGTTGGCGGGGTCCAGCGTCAAGACGGCCTCAAGGTCGGGTGCCGCGCTGTCGCGTGGCGTGAGTGGGTGGAGGCCGAACTTCTTTTCGACGGTAGCCAGGATGGAGGTGTGGTCTAGCGGAGGGCCGCTCTCGGGGGCGCGGAAGACGGTGCCCGCTGCAATCAGCGGCGAGACCAGGACGGCGGGCACCCGGACACCGAAGCGGGTGAAGTCGAAGCCTTGTTCGCCCGGCGTGGTGCTGGGCGGGGTGGCGTCGCTCGGTGGGACGACGTGGTCGTAGTGGCCGCCGTGCTCGTCATAGGTAACGATGAGCAGCGTCTTGTTCCACGCCGGCGAGGCGCGAAGCGTTTGGTAGATCTGCAGAAGGAACTGTTCGCCGAGGGCGACGTTGCCGACCGGGTGCTGGTCGTTTTCCATCGTCTTGCCAGACTTGGACCAGGCGGGCTCGAGGAAGCAGAAGCCGGGGAGGCCGTGTGCGGCGTCATGTTCGAAGTCGGAGAAAAGGCCCCAGTTGGCCGGGGGGGCGTTAAGGGTGTCGGGAAAGTCGCCGATGGTAAGCGGTTTGAGCACGTAGCCGTAGATGCGCCACGGGACCGCTTTGGCGGTCAATGATCCGAAGATGGAGGGGGTGGCGAAGACGGGATTCCGTTCGTCCATGACACGGCCAAGGGAGGTAGCTGCCAGAGCGAAGGCCCGGTTGGGAAAGGTTTCGGTCGGCACTGAGGAGAACCACCGGTCGCAGACCGCGAACCCTGTGGCCAGCCCGGAGAGCACCGGGACCATGTCAGGGGAGTAGACGCCCATGATGGAGCTGCTGCTGGCGCCGTTGAGTGGTGGGTCGAGGGGGTGGGCGATTGACTTGGCGAAGCTGGTCACGAACCCGGAGCAGTTCGCGGCCGCGCCTGGCGCGGGGGTCTCGGTTCCGAACAGCTGCTCGTTGGTGGCGAGGAACCCTTCCTGCGGGTCGACCAGCGGGTACCAGTAGGCGTTGGGGTCCTGCGGGGCGATCTTGAACACCGGCACTTTGGCACCGGCCGGGGTGTTGTTCGACTCGCTCCCAGTCAGACCGTCGAAGTCATGCCCGAGTGGAGTCTTCCGATCGGGGTACAGGAATCCGAGCAGGTTGTCGAACGATCGGTTCTCGAGCATGACCACCACGATGTGGTCGATGGCGTCCAGCGCTCCCATGGCTGCTCCTGTCTGAGATTTTCAGCGATGGTCCTGATTTCCGTGTCCGGCGTCCCAGAAACAGTCAAACACGTTCCTCACGCTCGCGACAGCGCCCTGCGTTATCTGGCTGAGCCGCGCGAATCAGGCGTGGATGGCCGCCAGCTGCTTGGCGACGGTGATGAGCGCGTTGGCCTCCGCGGTCTGGCCGATCGCCACGCCCGCGTTGATCGCTTGACCGTGGAACTCGTCGTTGAACAACTCGGCCTTGATCTTGGTGGCCAGCGCGTCGCGACGCTTTTCGAGTGATTTCAGCTGGTTGTCGACCGACTTGAACAGGGTGTCGCCGGGCGTATTGCTTTCAACAGCAGTGGTCGAGGCGACGAGGGTGTAGGCCCCGAACAGCCCGACGCTGGAGTTGAGTTGCTTGTAGGCGTTTCCGAGCGCGGTGACCGTCGAGTTGCCGAGGGTAGACGGGACGCCGGTCAGATCCTGGGTGATGACCCGGCCGTCGCCGATGTAGTCGTCCCGCAGCCCACACAGGTACAGGAGGGTTGCCCGGATGTCGGTGTGGTCGACCCAAGTTCCGGTCGTCGCGGATTCCACCGATGTGATCTGGCCGCTGGTCGGACCCGCAGAGCTGGGGCCCTGGTTGGGCTGAAACCCGTCGACTCCTTTGTTGATGACGCCTGGCCCGACGAGGCCCAGCCAGGTGTTGTTGATCTCGGCCGCATAGTCGCCGTGGTCCCAGGCGAAGCCGTTATTGACCGACACGCACGCGGTGTTGCAGTTGGGTACCCCCGTCTGCACGAAGTAGTCCGGTTTGGCGAACATCGCGAAGGTGGGCGTGCGGGCGGGGTCGGCGTCAACGAAGTGAAGGATCGCCTCCTCGGTTGGGTCGGCAACGTAGTTGGTGATGTCCTCCGACGGGTTGCCGGAGTAGGGATTGGAGGCCGTCAAGGTGGCGACGTCACGCTCGAGTTGGCGGACCTGCGGGGCGCCCGGGGCCGGCTGGCCTTTCACGTAAAATTCCGGGGCGGTGTCGGCTTCGAGGGTGAAGGGCGTGGTGTCGCTCTTTTCCGTCGCCAATAGCCCGGTCACGTTGGTGCTCAGCTCACCGAAGCTTCCCGGCGGGTAGGTGCAGGCGATGGTCACGCCATCGCAGTTGGCTGGGGTGGGCTGGATGGCGCGGCCCACGTTGGCGCCCGCCTCGTGGTCACCCTCGTCGGCGGTGAACACGAACTCGGTGTTGCTGGAGTTGATGCCGTCGGCCGCCAAGCGGGCGAAGAAGGTGGCGAAGGCGGTGTTGTAGGCCTGGGCCTGGGCGAGGTAGCAGGGATCACCCGAACCGAGGGCGGCGGGGGCGTGGGCGCACTGGGGGATCGTGGACCGGCTGTTGTTGCCGTGGATGTCGGAAATGTAGGCCTCGGTGACCGGCACGCCCGATTCCTCCATGTCGGCGACATACGCGAGCGACTGGGAGGCGCTGATGGTCGAAAAGCCGGGGAATCCCGGGTGGTTGGTGAGGAAGGCTCCGTTGAGCTGCTTGCCGGACAGGTCGACCAGGTTCCCGGCGCTGTTGGTCACCGCGTACCCGTCGCGGGTCACGCTGTCGGTGCCGGCCCCAAGTTGTGGGGCAAGGTACCGATGCCCGAACAGTGCTTGGAAGCCGCTGTAGCCGCCGGGCTCGTCGGGCAGCGAATCGGTCACCGCGGTGGGCGTGGCAGTGGGCTGGGCGAACTTCACACCCGAAGCCGACGAGCAGAACGTGGCGCCTTGGGCGCAGTGAACGGCCAAGCCCACGTAGTCGGCCGTTTCGGCGTCCTTGAACGAATCGGTGTCCGCCTGCAGCTGGGTGTTCTCGGGCGAGTTGGAGCCGAAGACCTCGGGGAAGTCGACCGCCGTGTTCTCCAGGACCGTGTTGGCGGTGGACACGTCACCGACGTTGCAGCCGGACCGGGTGAAGGGGACCCATGGGGCGGGCGTTGTGGTGGTGTCCGCCGGGGTCGGCTTGGTCGTGGCCGGCGGCGTGGCCGAGTACACCATCGACGGGTTGGTGTCGTGGCCCGCCGCCGGAGTACTGGCCTCGTCGAAGACCGGATCGGTCCAGTAGGCGAAGGAACCGGCCGGGTCGGTCGTGCCGTCCGGGTTGTACGTCTGGTAGCCGTTGCTGACCCCCATGCCCTGGCGGTCGCCGTAGAGGCCGCTGTAGTTCGTAAGGGAATCGTCGGCGGTGTGGGCGATGAGCGGGGTGTGGTTGTTGGGCAGCATCGTCCCGTTCCCTTCGATGAAGTTGAGCAGCGACGGGATGAGCTCCAGGTCAGAAGGGACATTCGGGTTGTCCCGGTTGTAATGCACGTTGTCGAAGGTGATCTCCACGACGTGCTGCACCCCGTTGCCGAGCTGGCATCCCGGTGCCGCGGCGACGGTGATGGGTACTGAGCCGGCGGCGGCCGTGATCGACAGCCCGACCGCCGACACCGTCATCGCCACAACCGCCGATAAACCCGTAAAGGTCCCCAACGCCCGCATCTTTTCCCCTCTCCTGGTTCGTCGAACGAGCGTTACGGGCGAAGGTGACCGCACGGAGACCGCTAGGCCAATGCCAGCTTAAGGGAAAGCCAATTTCTCCTAATCTCGTCGCCAGCGACCAGAGGATCCGCGATCTCGACACCTCCCTTGGGCCGCCCGGGGGCGTCGGTGAAGCCGTCGAGGCCCGGTAGTGGGGCCGTGACGGCATCATGGGTTTTTATGGTGCACGACACGCTCTACGACGATGGGCTGGTGCAGCTGGACGACGACGGCATCACTCTGCGCCGGTACTACTTCCCCCTGGCGACCAGCAAACACATCCGCTACCAGGACATTCGTGGCGTCGAAGACCGCCCGATGAACTGGCTGACCGGCAAGGGCAGGCTGTGGGGGACGGGAACCTTCCGTTGTTGGTTGCCGCTCGATACCAAACGGCCGACCAAGAGCACACTGGTCGTCCTCGACGTGGGCGCCAAGTTGAAGCCTGCGTTCTCACCCGACGATTCCGATCAGGTCGTTTCCCTCATCCGGCAGCGGCTCGGGCGCTGAGGACCCGTTATGGGTGCGGTGTGGCGCTGAAGATGGCACCGCACACCGCGCAATAGGCCACCGAGAAATCGCAGAGCTCGTCGTCGTCACCCAAGGCTTCGACGACGCTGAAGGCCAGCGGGACCTCATCGAGGCCAGTGCCACAATGCGCGCAGTGAGGGCCGGCCATGTTGGGGGGCGGCAGTGGCGGCGACGGTGGTTCGGGTTCGGCGTCGAAATCTTCGCCGACGCGCAACTCTGCGTCGCGCTGCAACGCCGCCATGTCGACAC
>JBOGGN010000180.1:0-16457 GCA_050744165.1 Acidimicrobiales bacterium
GGGCACCTGGTAGGTGGCGCCGCCCACCCGGCGGCTCTTGACCATCAGTTGGGGCTTGGTGTTCTCCACCGCCCGCTTCAACGTGGCGATGGGCTCGGCGCCCGACTTGTCCTTCACGATGTCGAGTGCCTGGTAGACGATCCGCTCGGCCAGGCTGCGCTTGCCTCGGGAGAGGATCTTGTTGACCAACTGGGTGACGAGCACGGTCCGGTAGATCGGATCGGGCATCAGGTCGCGGCGGGGGGCCGGTCCTTTGCGCGGCATCGGTCTAACCCTTCTTGGCGCCGTAACGGCTACGGGCCTGCTTGCGGTCCCGGACCCCGGAGGTGTCGAGGGTGCCCCGGATGATCTTGTAGCGGACACCCGGCAGGTCCTTGACTCGGCCGCCGCGGACGAGGACGATCGAGTGTTCCTGCAGGTTGTGACCCACGCCGGGGATGTAGGCGGTCACTTCGGTCCCGGTGGTCAATCGGACCCGGGCCACCTTGCGCAGCGCCGAGTTGGGCTTCTTCGGGGTGGTGGTGTACACCCGGGTGCAGACCCCCCGGCGCTGGGGCGCGCCCCGCAGGGCAGGGGTCTTTGACTTATCTGACTTGTTCTCGCGGCCCGTCCGGACCAGTTGCGCGATGGTGGGCAAGGAACCTCTTCTCTGGGTGTCCGCACGCGCACAAAGCAGCCAGCCGTGCGGCCGTGGGCCAGTGTACCGCGTCAGACGGAGGGCGCATCCTGGGCCTAGGCGTCGCGCCCGCGGAACACCACACCGCCGACGACCAGGGCTCCCGCAGCCCACAGTCCCAGCACCCCGAGTCCCGCCCACGGGCTGATCGCCAGACCGTGAAGGTCGGTCGTGGCCTGGATGGACAGGCCCGCGGTCATCGGACCGACATGCTGGATGTGCCGCTGGAGGTGGGCGTCGTTCACGCTGGCCGCCACGATCGGAAAGATGAGGAGCAGCCCGAGGACGACCCCGATGGCCGTCCCCGAATCCCGCACCACGAAGGCGGTGCCGAGACCGAGAAGGGCGACCAGACCGAGGTAGAGGACCGAGCCGGCCGCCGCCCGCAGCGTCGACCCGTGGGCCACCGACAAGAGCGGGTAGCCGTGGGCGGGGTTGAAGCCGCCACCCGGAAGCACCAGGCGGCCGATGAGGATGCTGGCGAGCACGGCGAGGGCCCCCGCGACCACAACGACGGCCGCCACCAGCGCCCCCTTGGCCGCCAGGACCCGGCCGCGGCGGGGAAGGGCGACCACGGTGACGAGGACAATCCCGCTGCCGTACTCGCCGCCGCCGACCGCCACGCCGAGCAAAATGGCCATGACCTGCCCGACGTCGATCCCAGTCAACGCCAGCTTCGTCGTGTCCTGGTGCGCCCCGGTGGAGGTGACCGACGCGGCCGCCACCACCAATGCACCAACGGCCACGGTCAGCGCCAGCAGGCCCAGCAGCAACCAATAGCTACTGGCCAGGGTCCGCAGCTTGGTCCACTCGGCGTGGAGGGCCTCGACCACGGCTCGCCTAGACGTCCCGGCGGCGCAGCACCGCGCCGGCCGCCGCCAGGGTCACCGCGGTGAAGGCGACCAACACCGCCAAGCCGACCCACGGCGAGAGCGGGTAGTACCCGTTGGTCGGTGAGTACAAGGCGCTGACCTGGGGGTACCGGGGCAGCGTCTGCTGGATCGCGAAGCCCGCGGCGGGCGTCACGCGCATCAGCCACTGGCTGGCGCCAGCCGGGAGGGCGGACGCCATGATGAAGGGGACGACCATCACCACGATGCCGGCCACCACGGCGCCCGCGCTGCGCCGCAACAGGGTGCCCAGGGCCAGCGCCAACACGGCGGCCAGGGCGAAGACGACCCCGGTGCCGGCCACCACTCGGACCTCGGTCAAGAGGCGGGTCGGGAACACCTGGTTGCCGTGGGCCAGCAGCTGGTGGCGGCCCAAGACGAGGGCGATCGCCACCGCGGGCACGGTGGCCACGAAGGTCACCGCGGCAATGACGATGGCCTTGGCCGCCAGCACCCGGTCCCGGTTGGGGGTGGCCGCGATGGTGGTGCCGATCAGCCCCCGCCGGTACTCGGAGGTCATGAACCCGCTGGCCAGGACGATGAACACGATCAGGCCCGCGAAGGCGCCGACAAGGATGCTCTCCAGCCCGAAGCCACCGAAGATGCCGCCCCCGACCGCCGGGGCGAGGTCACCCGAGCCCGTCAAGGTAAACGTCCCGCCCGACTGGCTGAAAATGGAGGCGATCGGGAGGGTGGGATAGATGGCGGTGTCCCCGACCGTCGTAGCATCCAACGCGGGCGAGGCGCCGCCAAGGTTCACGTCGTCGAAGGTCGCGGTGGCCATGCTCGGGCGGCCCTGGTTGCCGGAGACGACCGCCACCGGCGAGGTCACGAACATTCCGATCCGCACCGCCGAAGCCGAGGAGTTCAGTTGCGGGAGGCGGATACTGGCAATGGCGGTCCACGTGGTCCCGTCGGATGACTCGAAGCCCGTGAGGGCGTCGCCGTTGCGGGTGAGGCGCAACCAGTGGGCGCCCGGCATCGACGGACCGGCGACGTCGTGGGAGTAGTTGTACTGCATGCGCACGCCGTGGCTTCCGGTGAGCATGACGGCGCCGTACGCCGGTGCCGGGCTGGTGGCGACGTGAGGGGTCGCGAACCCGGTGGTCACCGGCCCCGAGCCAGTCGTGACCAGAATCCCGGCCTTGGCCCACGGCGCCAGCGCCGCCTCGGTGTCGGCCCGCGGCCCGCCGCCGACCGCCACCGCGATCCGGTTGCCCGCGGCCTCGATGCCGGTCAGCGAGGTGACCCGGACGGTGAGGCTGCCGTCGCCCGCCAACGGCACCGACAGGAAGGAGTAGGTATCGGAAACCACCTCGCCGCCCGGGCCCTTGGGCAGGGGCGGCAGGCCGCCGCAGACCTGGTTCTGGCCGCCCGGCCCCCCGTTGCACGTCGATGCCGAGCTGCCCGATGCCGCGAACACCGAGAGCGCCAGGGTGACCAGCGCCGCCACGACGAGGCCGATGACCCAGCCCCGGACGGAGCGGAACTTGGTCCACTCCGAGCGAACCACCGCCCCGAAGCCGGATGGGCCGTCGGGCTGTTGCGATTGGTAGGACAGCACGGGCGCGGTCATCGGGACACCTCGACGGGCGCGGCGGCGGCTCGGAACTCCACCTGGTCGCGGGTCAGCTCCATGTACGCCTCCTCCAGCGTGGCCCGATGGGAGGACACCTCCGAGAACCCGACGCCGTTACTGGTGAGCACGCTCACCACCCGTTCGGACGAGAGCGAGGACACCGTCAGGGTGTCCGGCCCCGTCACCACGACGGTGGCGCCGGCCGCGGCCAGGACGGACATGGCTTCGGAGCGGGCCGAGGTGCGCAGGGCGACCCGGCCACCGGAGGCGGCGGCGATAAGTGCCGCCACGCTGGTGTCGGCCACCACCCGGCCTCGGCCGATCACGACGAGGTGGGTGGCCGCGTCCTGGAGCTCGCTCATCAAGTGGCTGGAGACCAGCACCGCCCGCCCCTCCGCGGCCAGATCCTGCAGGAACCGGCGCATCCAGACGATGCCCTCGGGGTCCATGCCGTTGAACGGCTCGTCGAGCATGACCACGGGCGGATCGCCGAGCAGGGCGGTCGCGATGCCGAGCCGCTGGCGCATGCCGAGGGAGAACCCGCCCGCCTTGCGGCGGGCCACCCCGGACAGCCCCGCCTGCTCGATCACCTCGTCCACTCGGCGCGCCATCAGACCCTGCGAGTGGGCGACCCACAGCAGGTGGTTACGGGCGCTCCGGCTGGGCTGCAAGGCCCCGGCGTCGAGCAGGGATCCGACCTGGCGCATGGGGTGGCGCAGCTGCCGGTAGGGCACGCCGCCGATCAGGGCCTGGCCCTCGTCGAGCGAGTCCAGCGCCACGATGGCCCGCATGGTGGTGGACTTGCCCGCACCGTTGGGCCCGACGAACCCGGTGACCTGCCCGGGGCCGACCGTGAACGACAGCCCGTCGAGGGCGACGGTTGCCCCGAACCGCTTGTGGGCACCGACCACTTCGATGGTTGCTTCCATTGCGAAAGACGGTACGGAACCAGGCCCGATCTGTCGTCACGCCCGAGAGCGCACTTTGGCGTAGCTCCTCGGGGGGAGCCACGATCGCTGCCAGGGGGGACGCCTCTCGGCGGGGCCAGGGACGACAATGGTCGCCGTGACACCATCGACCCCCCGCCGCCGTGGCCCAGGCCAGCTCCGGGCGTTGGTGGCTACCCGGCGAACGCTGGAAGCCGTCGCCGCGGCGCTGGCGATCGTGGCGTTGATCGAGACCATTGTCTGGGTGGCGGGCCGCAACGTCAGCCCGCAGGAACTGATCGCCCTCTGCCTCTTGGTCCTCTGCGCCACCCTGCCGCTGGCCCTCCTGCGCCCGGCGGGCGCCGCCCTGGCCATGACGGGCGCGGTGGTGGTGGCCCTGACCGCGTTCCGGGTCGGGAGCGTGGCCGGGTCGCTGGCGCTGCTCCTGGCCTTGTACCTGCTGGGCCGGGGCGCCAGCCGGCGCCAAACGCAGGCGGTGGCGGTGCTGCTGCCGTTGCCGTTCTTGGTCCTGGTCCTCTTCGGCAGCCGCCCCGGGGCGTCGGAGGCCGGGCTCCTGGCTGCTGCGCTGGCGGCCTTCGCCCCGGCTGCGGCGTGGGGCGGGATCGCGGAGCAGGCCCTGCGCTTGGCGGCCGAGAACAGTGCGGCCCACGAGGTCATCGCCAGCACCCTGCTGGAGCACACCGCCCGCGGCGAGCGGGCCCGCATCGCCCGGGAGCTGCACGACGTGGTGGCCCACCACATCTCTATGGTCGCCGTTCAAGCCGAGGCGGCCCGGGTGGCCACGCCGGGCATGCCGGCCGCGGGGGCGCAGCGCCTGCTGGCCATCGGTGACACCGCCCGGGCCGCACTGACCGAGATGCGGCGCCTGCTGGGCGTGCTGCGGACGGACCCGGGCACCGACGGGCAGGCGCGCTATCCGGCCGACCGCCACCCCCAACCGGGCCTGGCCCAGCTCACCGATCTGGTGGACCAAGCCCGGGAGGCATCGGGCAGCGCCACGCGGTTGGTGCTCACCGGCACCCCCGTCAACTTGGATCCCGGCGTCGAACTGGCCGCCTATCGCATCACGCAAGAAGCCCTGACCAACGCCCGCCGCCACGCTCCCGGCGCCGCCGTCGACGTCGAACTGACCTTCGGCCCCGGCACACTCTGCCTTTGCATCCGCGACAACGGGCCCGGCCCGGCCGAGGCGCCCCGCGAGACCCAAGGCGCCACCCTCGGCGGTCAAGGCCTTCCGGGCATGCGTGAGCGCGCCGCCGCGGTCGGCGGCGACCTGCGGATTGGCGCGGCCATCGGTGGTGGGTTCCTGGTCGAGGCCATCCTTCCGGCCGGCCCGGCGCCCGAGCCCGCCCCGGGCCTGGAGGGCACGCCGGTACCCGCCCTGAACACCATGCCCGTAACCCAGGCGGGAGGTTCGTGACCCCGGTGGCGGCGATCCGGGTGGCGGCGATCCGGGTGGTCGTGGCCGACGACCACGAGGTGGTGCGCCAGGGTTTCGCCGCCCTCATCGACAGCCAAGTCGACCTCACCGTGGTCGGCACGGCCGCCGACGGGGCCGAGGCGGTGCGGGTCTGCCGTGAGGTCCGCCCCGACGTGGTCCTCATGGACGTCCGCATGCCGGGTACCGACGGCATCGAGGCGACCCGGCAACTGGTCGACCCCGCCTCCGCCGGCCCCGCGCCGAAGGTCTTGATCCTGACCACCTTCGACCTGGACGAGTACGTCTTCGACGCCTTGCGAGCCGGTGCCAGCGGCTTCTTGTTGAAGGACGTGACCGCCGAGCGCCTGTTCGAAGCGGTGCGGGTGGTGGCGGCGGGCGAGGCGCTGCTCGCCCCGGCGGTGACCCGCCGGCTGATCGCCGAGTTCGCCGCCCAACGACCCCGCCCCGAGGCCCCGCCGCCGCGCTCGCTCGACGTGCTCACGCCCCGGGAAACCGAGGTCTTGCGCCTCATCGCCGAGGGTCTGTCCAACACCGAGATCGCGGCCCGCCTGATCGTCACCGACGAGACAGTCAAGACCCACGTCTCCCGCCTGCTTTCCAAGCTCGGTTTGCGGGACCGAACGCAGGCGGTGGTGGCGGCGTACGAGTCCGGCCTGGTGGTTCCCCGTTCGGCCCGCTGACGCCAGCGCCAGCGCGGTGTTCGACTGGCACGACTTTCCGGGGTGGCATCGATTACCCGCGCTATAGACGGGAAATCCACGCCACCCCTGAAATCCACGCCACCCCTGGAATCGGTGCCGCCCCTGGGAATCGGTGCCACCCCCGAAATCGGTGCCACCCCGGGCCGGCCGGTAGGCGTCCCACCCGGGAGGCACAATGGCATCCATGGCCACGGACTTGCAGGACCTCATCGCGCGCCGCCGGGCCACGGGCGCCGATCTCTACGACGAGATCTGGGACGGTGAGTACCACATGGCGCCGGCAGCGCACCCCTTCCACGGCTACCTGGACGACCAGGTCGCAGGTGTCCTCCATCCCCTTGCCCAGCGGTCCGGGCTGGTCGGCACCGGGCCGTTCAACCTCGGCACCTCATCCAACTACCGGGTGCCGGACCACGGTTTTCACCGGGCGCTACCGACCGAGATGTGGGTCCCGACGGCCGCCCTGGTCGTCGAGGTCCTGTCCCCCGGCGATGAGAGCTGGAAAAAACTGGGCTTCTACGCCGCCCACGACGTCGACGAGATCCTGGTGGTCGACGGCGAGCAAGAGCGCCTGACCTGGCTGGCCCGCCGGGGCGTCCACTACGACGAGGTCACGTCGAGCACCGTCGTCGGCGTGCCGGTCGCCGAGGTGGCCGCCGCCGTCACCTGGCCACGACGCCTCGCCTGAGCGCTTCCGTCGAGAGGGGACCCACCGCGTTGGGGGGCTGACGCTCCCCTTTTCCCCACCGCGTCTACGGCACCCGCAGTAGCCACCAGCGACCGATTTACGCCCCGGGCCGCAGCCCCGAAACCGGCGTCGGGGGGACGACCCACGTCCTTGACCGGCGCACGATTTCGCCATGGTCTACGCACTCCACCCCAGCCACACTTCCACCGCCGCCGCCCCGCCACCCGCGCCGGCGGCCCGCCTGGTGGGCGCCACCAAGGTCTACGGCGCTGGCCGAACGGCCGTCCGTGCCCTGGTTGACGTCACTCTGTCGATCCCGGAAGGCCAGCTCACGGCCATCATGGGACCATCCGGATCGGGCAAGTCGACCCTGCTGCACTGCCTGGCGGGGCTCGACCGGTTGAGCGCCGGCCAGGTGTTCCTCGGCTCGGTCGAGCTCGGAAGCCTGAACGACACCGCCCTCACACTGCTGCGCCGGCGGGCGGTGGGCTTCGTCTTCCAGAGCTTCAACCTGCTGGCCGCGCTGAGCGCCCGGGACAACATCCTTCTCCCGCTGAGGTTGGCGGGCGCCCACCCGGACCACGCCTGGTTCGACCAGGTGGTGTCGACCGTCGGCTTGGCCGACCGCCTCGAGCACCGGCCGTCCGAGCTCTCCGGGGGACAGCAGCAGCGGGTGGCGGTGGCCCGGGCGCTCGTCACCCGGCCGCAGGCCATCGTCGCCGACGAGCCGACCGGCAACCTGGACTCGAGGGCCAGCGCGGAGATCCTGGAGTTTCTGGCCCGGGCGGCGCGCCAACTGGGCCAGACGGTCGTCATGGTGACCCACGACCCGGTGGCCGCGAGCTACGCCGACGGCGCCGTGTTCCTGGCTGACGGCGAAGTCGTCGACCGCCTCGAGCACCCGACCCCGGTCGCCGTCCTCGAGCGCCTGGCCGGGATCGAGCGGCGGCCATGACCATCGTCACGCTCCGGAGCCTGTGGGCTCACAAGCGCCGCCTCATCGGCACCCTGCTGGCCATCTTCCTCGGCGTCGCCTTCCTGAGCGGCACCGAGGCCCTTTCCGACACGCTGAAGGCCAACTTCGCGGCCGGCTTCGCCACCGCCAACGCCACAACCGCGGCCGTGGTCCAGAGCACCACCGACCTGGCGCCCCGCACCCCGGCCTTCATCCCCGGCACGCTGCTGGCCCTGGTCCAGGCGGTGCCCGCCGTGGCCAGCGCCGAGCCGGTGCTCACTGCGGCCGGCGAGATCCTTGGCGCCGACGGTCAGCCAGTCGGCGGCCTCGGTCCGCCCCGCACCGCCGGAAGCTGGGAAAAGGACCCCGCTCTCAACCCCTATCACCTCGTGGCGGGGCGAGCGCCGGTCGCCGACAATGACGTGGTCATCGACGCCGGCGCCGCCAGCAGCGGCGGGCTCCACGTCGGAGACACGGCCATGGTGCGGCTACCGCAACCGGTGCCGGTCCGCATCGTGGGCATCGCCGACTACGGGTCGCAGCCCAGTTTCGGCGGCGAAACCTTTGTCGCCTTCACCCTCGCGGGCGCCCAGAAGCACCTGGTCGGGGGCCGGGACCTGGTGTCGTCGATCGCCGTGCGGGCCGCCCCGGGCGTGAGCCAGGACCAGGTGGCGGCTCGCATCCAGCCGGTCCTGCCAGCTGGCGTCGAGGCGATCACGGGGACCCGGCTCAGCGCCGCCGACCTGGCTGAGATCGGCACCGAGTGGCTCAACCAACTGCGCACGTACCTCCTCGTCTTCGCTTTGATCGCTCTCCTCGTGGCGACCTTCACGATTAACAACACCTTCACGGTGCTGGTGGCCCAGCGCAGCCGGGAATCGGCCCTCTTGCGGGCGCTGGGCGCCACCCGGGCCCAGGTGCTGCGGGCCGTGCTGGCCGAGGCGGCGGCAACGGGAGTGGCGGCGTCGGGGGCCGGCCTTGTCGGCGGTATCGGCATCGCGGCCGGGCTCAAGACGCTCTTCAGCGGTTTCGGCATCTCGCTGCCTGCAGGCGGCCTGGTACTGCGCCCCGCGAGCCTGGCGGTGGCGGTGGCCGTGGGGATCGTGGTGACGATGGTCGCCGCCGTTGTTCCCGCCCTTCGAGCCTCTCGGCTGGCCCCGCTATCGGCGTTGCGGGAGACCGCAATCGAGCGGGTCGCCGTGCCGCAGGTGCGCGTGGTCGCGGGCGCCATCGTCGCCGCCGCCGGGGCGGCGCTGGTGGTGGCCGCAGTGGCCGCTCACAGCACCGGCGCCCTGGCCTGGGCCGGTCTCGGGGCGCTCGGTGTCCTCGGGGGGGTGATCACGCTGGGGCCGGCGGTCAGCGGCCCCGTCGTTGCGGTGCTCGGCGCCCCCGCGGCCAAGCTCCGGGGAGCCTCGGGGGCGCTGGCCCGGGACAACGCCCGCCGGAGCCCTCGGCGGACCTCGGCCACCGCTGCCGCCCTGCTCGTGGGCGTCGGCGTGGTCACCATCTTCACGCTGTACGCGGCGTCGCTGCAGCACTCGGCCACCGCCGACATGACCGCCGAGCTGCGCGCCGACCTGGTCGTCACCGAGGGCGGGGTCGAGAACGCGGGCTTGACTCCGGCCCTGGCCGGGCAGCTGTCGAACCTGCCGCAGGTCGCCCTGGCATCGGGCCTCGGCACCGGCAACGCCGTCGTCGGCACCACCGGCGAGCCGGTGAGCGTCGTCGACCCCGCCGCCTTCGCCCGCCTGGCCACGCTCGGCCCGGTGTCGGGGGCGCTGGACCGGCTGGGGCCGACCCAGCTGGCGGTCTCCCAGCTCACGGCCCAGAAGAAGCACTGGACCTTGGGTTCGGCGGTCCCGGTCACCTTCCCTGACGGCTACCGCCAGACGATGACGGTCGGCGCCATCTACCGGTACCGGGAGTTGGCCGGCGACTTCGTGCTGCCCCAGGCCACGTGGACACCCCACGCCGCTCAAAGCGTCGACTCCCTCATCCTGGTCGACGCTCGGCCGGGCACCTCGGTGGCGGCAGCCCAGGCCGCCGTGGCCGCCGCCACGGCGGGCCTCGGCCGGCCGACGGTGGACACCGAGGGCGGGTATGTGGCAGCGGCCGGGCAGCGGGCGGCGCTGTTTCTTGGCTTGGTCTATGTGATGCTGGCCCTGGCCATCGTGATCGCCCTGTTGGGAATCGCCAACACCTTGTCGCTGGCGATCCACGAGCGGACCCGGGAGTTGGGCCTTCTGCGGGCCATCGGGCAGACCCGGGCTCAGCTTCGGTCCATGGTGCGCTGGGAGGCGGTCACCATCGCCGGCCTGGGCACCGTGGGTGGGGTGGCGGTCGGTTTGTTTCTGGGCTGGGCGCTGGTGAGCGCGGCAAGCACCGCCGAGGGCGGCGGCATCGCCTTCAGCCTGGCCCCCCTCCAACTCGCCATCATCGTGATGGCGGGCAGCCTGGCCGGAGCGGTGGCGGCGACTCGCCCGGCTCGGCGGGCCGCCCGACTGGACGTGCTGGCGGCCATCGCGACCGAATAGCGCCGCCGGCGGCCACCCTCGGCGATCGGAAACTCGTTCAGCCGCCCCCGCCGGCGTTGGGCTCGCTCAGCCGCCCCCGCCGGCGATGGGGTCGGCCGCCGTGGACTCGTTGGCGTCGAACCAGCGGACGAACTCGGCCAGGGTGCCCCACCGCCGGCTGATGCGCTCGTGGATCGCCTTCTTGTCGTGCCCCGCTGCGAACTGGGCGCTACGGGGGATACCAACTCCACACCCGCAGGCGCACACTCGCCGGGCCGCAAGAGGGTCGGCGAGGGCCGGGACAGGCTTCGAACCGCGACTTGCCGCCAGGCCCCAGAGCTTGAGACGGGCCGGGCCGTCTGCCGCCATTAGCCGGCCTCGGAGGACAACCTTCACCTCCCCGCCCGTCTCGATGACCACATCAGCGTTGTCGCTCAACTCGGCGACGAGCACGACTTGGTCTTCGGAGCTGAACGTGGCGTATCGCTCCTTGAGCCCGCTTGTATCCAGTACCCACGTGCCGCCCTCATGCAGCCCGCGGGCCGGGTCCTTTCCGTTACGGGGCCCCAGCCTCAGATTTAGGCTCACAGTCCGTCCCCTCGAACTCTTGAAACCTTTGACAGCCTCATCATTTGCCCGGGACTGCGTTGTGGGCTCGGCGTTTTCCGATTCCCGGTCGGCCTTATTTAAGCACGAAGACGGCGGCCGACCAAGATGGATTGGCCCTTGGGCGGCAAGGGCGTTAGGTCTTTTGATCGCTTTGCGACGTTTGCAGTTGCAAAGGGAATTCTGAATGTTCCTGGTGCGCAGAAGGGCCCGGCGTAAAGATAGCCGGGCCCTTATGACACATAAGAAGACAGCTAAGAGACCTCGACTCCGCCGCCGAGGAATCCGTCGTCGGCCTCAGGCCCGTTGCCGATGGAGGCCAGCCAGGCGGCCAGCTCCTCCGGTCCGGTGTCCTCGTCGGAAGACCAGAACGGCATGCGTTCGGCGTCGGGGGCGTCCATCTCCATCTCCCGGTAGCGGGGCATGCCGGTGCCCGCCGGGATCAGCTTGCCGATAATGATGTTCTCTTTGAGCCCGTACAGCTGATCGGACTTGCCTTCGATGGCCGCTTCGGTCAGCACGCGGGTGGTCTCCTGGAACGACGCCGCCGACAGCCACGAGTCGGTGGCCAGCGACGCCTTGGTGATCCCCATCAGCTCCGGGCGACCTTCGGCGGGGCGCTTGCCCTCCTGCAAGATGCTGCGGTTGATCTCGGCGTAGATGCGTGAGTCCACCCGCTCACCGGGCAGGAACGGCGACTCGCCCTGCTCGGCCACCAGCACTCGGCGCAGCATCTGGCGCACGATCAGCTCGATGTGCTTGTCGTGGATGGACACGCCCTGGTCCCGGTACACCTGCTGGACCTCCGCCACCAGGTACAGCTGGGTCTCCCGGATGCCCTTGATCTCCAGCAGCTGCTTGGGATCCTTGGGCCCGTCCACCAGGGCATCGCCTGCTTGGACGTCCACGCCCTCGCGGAGGCCTTCGACCAGCTTGGCCCGGGTGGACACGTTGTAGATGTCCTCGGTCCCGTCGTCAGAGACGATGGTGATTTTGCGGACGTTCTCCTCGTCGGAGATACGAACCACGCCCGAGGTGCGGGCGAGCACGGCCGCGCCCTTCGGGGTCCGGGCTTCGAACAGCTCCACCACCCGGGGCAGGCCGTGGGTGATGTCCTCGCCTGCGATGCCTCCGGTGTGGAAGGTCCGCATCGTCAGCTGCGTTCCAGGCTCCCCGATGGATTGGGCCGCGATCACGCCGACCGCCTCGCCC
Organism: Acidimicrobiales bacterium; assembly: GCA_050744165.1. Lineage (GTDB taxonomy): Bacteria > Actinomycetota > Acidimicrobiia > Acidimicrobiales > Palsa-688 > JBOGGN01. The sequence continues at coordinate 12,209 of JBOGGN010000180.1, forward strand.
AGTTCGATCTCCCGGTTGGTGGCCAGCGACCGCCCGTAGCAGGCGGCGCAGATGCCGTGCTCGGCCTCGCAGGTGAGGACGCTGCGCACCTGGACGTCGGTCACCGCCGGGTCGTCGCGCAGCTGGGCCATCTCGGCGGGGTAGATCATCGTCCCCGCCTCCATGACCGAGCCGTCCGACAGCGTCACATCCCGGGAGAGCACCCTCCCGTCGAGGCGGGTCTCGAGGTAGGAGCGGGCCTTCTCGTCGTCGGGCCTGATGCCGGGGATGCGCAGGCCCCGGGTGCTGCCGCAGTCCTCCGACCGGATGATCAGCTCCTGGGCGACGTCGACGAGGCGCCGGGTCAGGTAGCCGGAGTCGGCGGTCCGTAGGGCGGTGTCGGCCAGGCCCTTGCGGGCGCCGTGGGTGGAGATGAAGTACTCCAGGACCGATAGGCCCTCCCGGAACGACGACAGGATGGGCCGGGGGATCATCTCACCCCGAGGATTGGACACCAGGCCCTTCATGCCCGCGATCTGACGGACCTGCTGCGGGTTACCCCGGGCGCCCGAGTCGACCATCATGTCGAGGGGGTTGAAGGCGATCGCGTGGAGGGTCTCCTCCATGGCCTTGCCGACCTCGGAGTTGGCCGAGGTCCAGATCTCGATCTCCTTCTGGCGCCGCTCGTCGTCGGTAATGATGCCCCGTTTGAACTGGCTTTCTGCCTTCTGGGCCTCCGCCTCGAAACGGGCGATGATGTCCGACTTGCGCGGCGGCGTCTTGACATCGTCGATGGAAATGGTCAAACCCGACTGAGCCGCATACCGGAAGCAGAGGTCCTTGATCTTGTCCAGGCTGGCAGCCACCACGGTCCGGGAATAGCAGTCGGCCAGCACCTCGACGATCTGGCCCAGGCTGTGGTTGCGCTTGCCCACGATGTCATTGACGTAGGGAAAATCGTCCGGCAGCGCGGTGTTGAAGATGACGCGCCCAGGCGAGGTCTCGATATCGACGAAAGTCGGGTGAGACTCTGCCGGCTGAAAATCGGCCTCGCCGTCGACGGCTTCGGCCGAGTCACCCTTCGCCGACGCCCCGTTGCCGGAGGTACCGGAGGTGCCGGAGGTGCCGGCCAGCATCTGCGCCGATGCCTTGGTAGCCGGCAGGCGCCAGTGGACCTTGGCCTGGAGGGCGATGTCGCCGGCCTCGTAGGCCTGCTCGATCTCGTACAGGTTGCGGAACACCCTCCCCTCGCCCTTGGCCCCCGGGCGCATCACCGTCAAGTAGTAGGCCCCGAAGACCATGTCCTGGGTCGGCGTGACGATGGGCCGGCCGGTGGCCGGGGAGAGGATGTTGTTGGCCGACAGCATGAGCACTCGGGCCTCGGCCTGGGCCTCCGCCGACAGGGGGAGGTGGACGGCCATCTGGTCGCCGTCGAAATCGGCGTTGAAGGCGGTGCAAACCAGCGGGTGGATCTGAATGGCCTTGCACTCGACCAATACCGGCTCGAAGGCCTGGATGCCGAGGCGGTGCAGGGTGGGAGCCCGGTTCAAGAACACCGGGTGCTCCTTGATGACCTCCTCCAGCACATCCCAGACCTGGGCCCGGCGGCGCTCAACCATCCGCTTGGCCGACTTGATGTTCTGGGCCAGCTCCAGGTCGACCAGGCGCTTCATGACGAAGGGCTTAAACAGCTCCAGCGCCATCTGCTTGGGCAGGCCACACTGGTGCAGCTTGAGCATGGGGCCAACCACGATGACCGAGCGGCAGGAGTAGTCGACCCGCTTGCCGAGCAGGTTCTGGCGGAACCGGCCCTGCTTGCCCTTCAACATGTCGGAGAGCGACTTGAGCGGGCGGTTGCCCGGCCCGGTAACCGGGCGGCCGCGGCGACCGTTGTCGAAGAGGGCGTCGACTGCCTCCTGGAGCATGCGCTTCTCGTTGTTGACGATGATCTCGGGGGCACCGAGATCCAGGAGGCGCTTCAGCCGGTTGTTGCGGTTGATGACCCGGCGGTACAGGTCGTTCAGGTCGCTGGTGGCGAAGCGCCCGCCGTCGAGCTGCACCATGGGGCGCAACTCGGGCGGGATGACCGGCACCGCGTCGAGGATCATGGCGCGGGGGTCGTTGATCCGCCGGCCGTGCTCGTCGCGGCGGTTGAAGGCAGAGACAATCTTCAGGCGCTTGATGGCCTTCTGCTTGCGCTGTACCGACAGTGGCCGGCGGCCGTCGGTCGGGTCGATGTTGTTGCGGAGCTTGATTTCCTCCTCGTCCAAGTCGATCTCATGGATCAGCTGGGCGATGGCCTCGGCCCCCATACCGCCGCGGAAGTAGTCGCTATAGCGGTCCTTCAGTTCCCGCCACAGCAGTTCGTCCTCGATGATGCGCCGGGAGTGCAGCTCCTTGAACTCGTCGAAGGAGCGCCGCACCAGGTCCAGGTCGGCGTCGGCCCGCTCCCGGATGCCGGCTACTTCCTTCTCGCCGGACTTCTGGCGGGCCTTGATCTCGGAGTCCTTGGCTCCCTCGGTCTCGAGGCGGGCGATGTCGTCCTCAAGGACTTTGAACCGCCGGTCGACATCGAGGTCGCGCTGGCGTTCGACCTCGGCCAGCTCCTCGACCAGCTCCGCCTCCAGCGACGGCAGGTCCTGGTGGCGCTTCTCTTCGTCCACGAAGGTGACCAGGTTGGCGGCGAAGTAGATGACCTTCTCCAACTGCTTGGCCTTCAGCTCCTCCCGGGCTTCGGTGCCCATGAGCAGGTAGGCCAGCCACGAGCGAGTGCCCCGCAGGTACCAGATGTGGACCACCGGTGCGGCCAACTCAATGTGGCCCATGCGCTCCCGGCGGACCTTGGACCGGGTGACCTCGACGCCGCAGCGCTCACAGATGATGCCGCGGAAGCGGACGCGCTTGTACTTGCCGCAGTAGCACTCCCAGTCCTTGGTGGGACCGAAGATCTTCTCGCAGAACAGCCCATCCTTTTCCGGGCGCAGGGTCCGGTAGTTGATCGTCTCAGGCTTCTTGACCTCGCCGTTGGACCATGCGCGGATGGAGTCCGCGGTGGCCAGGCCGATGCGCAGCTGATCGAAGTTGTTGACATCCAGCATTGGCTAAAACCCTCTCTCGCTGGCCCGCCGGGCGTCCTCTTCGTCGGAGCCCCGCTCGGGCCGGCTGATATCGATCCCAAGCTCCTCGGCCGTGCGGAACACGTCCTCGTCGAGCTCCCGCATTTCGATTTCTTCACCGGAAATGGACAGCACCTCGACATTGAGGCACAGGCTCTGCATCTCCTTGATGAGCACCTTGAAGCTCTCGGGGATGCCCGGCTCGGGGATGTTCTCCCCCTTGACGATGGCCTCGTAGACCTTGACCCGGCCGAGGACGTCGTCGGATTTGATGGTCAGCAGTTCCTGCAGGGCGTAGGCCGCCCCGTAGGCCTCCAGGGCCCAGACCTCCATCTCCCCGAAACGCTGACCACCGAACTGCGCCTTACCGCCGAGCGGCTGCTGGGTGATCATCGAGTAGGGGCCGGTGGAACGGGCGTGGATCTTGTCGTCGACCAGGTGGGCCAGCTTCAGGATGTACACGTAGCCCACCGATATGGGGTTGTCGTAGGGCTCGCCGGTGCGGCCGTTGTACAAGGCCGCCTTGCCGTCGTTGGCGATCAGGCGCCCCTCCTTGCCGTACTCGGTCCCCGGAGCCTCCGCTTGCAGGAGGTCGAAGATCTGGCGCATCGTCGGGTGGCGGCCCGCGTCCAGCTCCTCATCCCAGTGGGCCCCGTCGAACACCGGCGTTGCGATCCAGGTCGAAGGGATGGTCTTCGGTCGGGTCTTGCGCTCCGTGCCCTGCAGGGGAACCGTGGCCAGCGTATTGCCGTCCCAGCCCCATCGGGCGCAGTACCCGAGATGGCTCTCCAGCACCTGGCCCACGTTCATACGGGAGGGGACACCGAGGGGATTCAGGATGATGTCGACGGGCGTGCCGTCGGCCAGGTAGGGCATGTCCTCGACCGCGAGGATCTTGGAGATGACGCCCTTGTTGCCGTGGCGGCCGGCCAGCTTGTCGCCCTCGGAGATCTTGCGCCGCTGAGCCACGTAGACCCGGACCAGCTGGTTGACCCCGGGGGGCAGCTCGTGGGCGTCCTCCCGTGAGAACACCCGGACGTCGATGACCTTGCCCGACTCGCCGTGGGGCACCTTGAGCGAGGTGTCCCGGACCTCGCGCGCCTTCTCACCGAAGATGGCTCGCAGCAGCCGCTCCTCGGGGGTGAGCTCGGTCT
>JBOGGN010000181.1:0-4481 GCA_050744165.1 Acidimicrobiales bacterium
GTGCAAGTAGAACACGTCGCCCGGGTACGCCTCGCGCCCCGGCGGCCGGCGCAGCAGGAGCGACATCTGGCGGTAGGCCTCGGCCTGCTTGGACAGGTCGTCGTAGACGATCAGGGCGCTCTCGCCGTTGTCCATCCAGTGCTGGCCCATAGCGCAGCCGGAGTAGGGCGCCAGGTACTTGAAAGGGCTCGGCTCCGACGCGGGCGCCGCCACCACGACCGAGTACTCCATGGCCCCGGCCGCCTCCAGCACCCGGACCACCTCGGCGATGGTCGAGGCCTTCTGGCCGATCCCGACGTAGATGCACTTCACGCCGAGGCCCTTCTGGTTGATGATGGTGTCCACTGCCACCGAGGTCTTGCCGGTCTTGCGGTCGCCGATGATGAGTTCCCGCTGGCCCCGGCCGATCGGGGTCATGGCGTCGATGACCTTGATGCCGGTCTGCATGGGCTGCTTCACCGGCTGGCGGTCGACGATGCCCGGCGCCTGGATCTCGATGCGCCGGATCGTGGTCTGGGCGATCGGCCCCTTGCCGTCGAGGGCGTGGCCCAGCGGATCCACGACCCGCCCGAGCAGCCCGTCGCCCACCGGGATCGACAGGATGTGCCCGGTGGCGCTGACCGTCTGGCCCTCCTCGATGTGGCTGGCGTCGCCCAGGATGACCGCCCCGATGGTGTCCTCGTCGAGGTTGAGGGCCAGGCCCTGGACCCCGCCGTGGAACTCCAGCAACTCGTTGACCGACGCCTGGGGCAGCCCCGAGACCCGGGCGATGCCGTCGCCTACCTCGACGATGCGGCCCACCTGCTGCGCCTTGGCCGTCGGGGTGTAGTCGGCCAGGGCCTTGCGCAGCGCCGCCGCGATGTCGTCGGGGGTGATGGTGAGGTCACTCATGCCGGGTGTCTCCTGGTGCTCAGGTTCGTCGGGTTCTTCGGGGTCTTGGTCTGCCATGTCGGGGGTGGGAAAAGGCCTCGCTGGTGCCGGGTCAAGCACTCCGGCGGGACTAGAGGGCCTCGCGGAGCTGGTCTAGCCGGTGGCGGATGGACCCGTCGATGACGGTGTCGCCGATGGTGGCTACCACGCCGCCCAACACCGACGGGTCGATGACCTCCTTGATGGACACCTGCTTGCCGGTGGCGACCCCGAGCGCCGCCGCCAAGCGGGCCCGATGATCCTCGTCGAGGGGGTACGCGGTGCGGATCTCCGCCACCGCCTCGTGGCGCTCCTCGGCCGCCTTGGCGACCATCCGGTCGATGATCTCCGGCAGATTGCTGGCCCGCCCGGCGCCGACCACGAGGTCGATCAAGGCCACCGTCACGTGCGACGCCCGACCGCCGAGCAGTTGCTCGACCACCTGCTGGCGCCGCTCGCCAGGGATGGTGGCGTCGGTCAACGTCATTCGCAGGTCGTCGTTGCCCTCCAGGGTACGGGCGAAGCGGAACAACTCGTTCTCGACCCGCTCGAGCCCACCCTCCGCCCTGGCGATCTGGAACAGGGCGCCGGCATAGGCGTCGCTCAAATCGGCCACGCTCAGCCTCCCTTTCGGGTGCCAGGCGCGCCCGCGGGGGAGCCGTGATCCAGGTCGGACCGGGCGCCGGCCAGCTCGGCGGTAGCCGTCGTCCAGATCGGACCGACGCCAGGCGCGGCGGCCGAGGGACCGTGGTGCAGGTCGCGCACCCGTCAGCCTCCGGCCGGGCGAGCCTGGAGCTCGGCGATCAGCTGGTCCACCAGGGCCAGGTTACGAGTGCGATCGAGGCTGGCCCCGACCACCTTCTCGGCCAGCTGGATGGCCAGGTCGCGGACCTGGAGCTGTAGCTGGCCCATGATTCGATCCTGGGCCGCCTTCAGGTCTTCGATGTTGCGGCGGCGCATTTCGGCCACTTCCTCGTCGGCCCGGCGGACCATGTCCTGTCGAAGCTGGTCGGCCGCCTGGCGGGCCTCCTCGATGATGCGGTTGGCCTCGCTGCGGGCGTCGGCCAGCTGTTTCTGGTACTCCTCGAGGATCATCTGGGCGTCGGTGCGCACCTTTTCCGCTTCGCTCAGATCGCCGCGGATCTTGTCGGTGCGGGCCTGCATCCCCTTCTGGACGGCCGGGAAGGCGAACTTCCACATCAGCACGACCAGGATCAGGAACGACAGGGAACCCCAGAAGATCTCCGTCACCGACGGGGCAATGGGGTTGGGCGCCTGCTGACTGGTGTCGGCGGCAAACAGGACCGCCCGGTGGACCATGGCGAGCATGCGGCCCTCCTAGGTGTACTTGAGCAGGATGAAGACGACGAAGCCGATCAGCGCCAAGGCCTCGGTGAACGCGATGCCGAGGAACATGGTGGTCCTGGCCACGCCCGCCGACTCCGGCTGGCGGGACATGGCGGTGATGGCCTGGCCGACGACGATGCCGATGCCGATACCGGGGCCGATGGCCGCTGCCCCGTAGCCGATGCCGGCACCGACAGCACCAAGGCCCTTCAGGACCTCGCTGCTGTTGATGTTGACGTTGCTGGCCGCAACCAGCGCGGCGTCGATCACGGTTGTCCTCCTAGTGTTCGATGTGAATGGAACTGCCGATATAGACCGCAGTCAAGATGGTGAAAATGAAGGCCTGCAGGATTGCCACGAAGGCCTCGAATCCGGTGATGCCGATGTCCATCGCGAACGGCAGCACAGAGACCGGCTTCAGGTAGACGATTCCTCCGATCAGCGTCCCGGTGAGGATGGCGAAGGTCACCAACAGCAGGTGGCCGGCCAGCATGTTGGCGAACAGCCGCACCGCCAGCGAGAACGGCCGGACGATGAACGTCGAGAGGAACTCGATGGGCACGATCAGGAACAGCAGGGCGAAGGGCACGCCCGAGGGCTTCACGCTGGCACTGATGTACTTGAGGCCGTGCTTCTTCAGTCCCACGACGATGTACATCACCCAGGTGATCAGGGCCAGCACCATCGGCAGGGCCATCCGGGCCGATGCCGGGAACTGGATCACCGGGATGATCTCGAAGATGTTGCAGAAGAAGATGAAGAAGAACAGCGAGGTCAGGTACCAGAGGTACTTCATCCCCTCCTCGCCCATCGTCTGCATGATGATGCCGTCGGTGACGAACTCGACCACCGACTCCACGATGTTGCCGACGGCGTTGGGGACGAGGGACTTGTTGCTGGCGGCCAGAAAGAACAGCAGCAGCGTTAAGGCGGTCGCCAAGATGCAAATCAGGGCGAACTTGTTGAACCCCGGGAGCAGGAAGTTGGGCCATTTGACCAGCTGCCCGATGGGCGGAAAGTTGAGTCCGGCCACCAAATTCACGAGGGATCAGCCACCTTTCTCCCAGGGCGTGCGCCTCGGGGCTTGAGGCCAGGATGGCCAAGAGTCGCCGACACGTAACGCGATTCCCAGATCAACAGGCCGAGGTGCGTCACCATCAACGTGAACGCCAGCGGGACCACCACCACCCATGACTGGTGGATGACCGCCAGCACCGCCACGGTGACGAGCATGAGGCGGAACAGGTAGCCACCGAGCACACCTGCCATCATCACCGCCAGCGATATCCGAACCGTGACGGTCAAGATGGCGGCCGATAGGGCGAAGTTGGCCAGCACGATGGCGATGGCATAGCCACTGGACAGGGCCCCGTCGACACCCCAGATCAACCCCGCCAGCAGCATCAGGACTGGTGCCACGGGCAGCGCCCGGCGGATCATGTCCCACGCGATCTGCTGTTCGACCGCCGGCCCGTCGAAGCGGGTCGTGAGGACGCTCTCCTCGGTCACCCGACGCCCGGTTCGTCGGCCCCGGCTGTGACATGGGCGGCGGCGCGGGCCTTCGCCCGGCCCCACGGCGCCTCGGCGTCGTGCTCCTTCATCTTCTTGTCGTACGCCATGTACATCTTGACGAAGGTGGCCACGACGGCGAAGAGGAAGAAGACGATGGTGAACGCCGGGAACAACCCGGTGACACGATCCACAAGCCACCCGAGTCCTGCCGCCACGACGGGCGTCAGGGCCAGTTCGATGGCGCGGCTCCAGCCGTCTTCTTCCTGCAGAAACAGATTGCGCGGGGGGTCGGAGGGCATCGGGTCTGGCGGGCGGCTCGATGTGGTGAACCAGCCGGTAGCTAGGCGAATGTATGAAAGGAGCGTCCGCTATTGCAAGTCCGTTCCCGGGCCATAGACAGTTCTCTATGGCCGCTCGGCCCTGCGCTACCGCGAGCCCTTGTCGGGCGCCGTGTCGCCACCATAAGCGGCCGCGCCCGCGGGCACGGCGTGTCGCCACCGTCGGCGGCTGCTCCTGGCCAGTATCGGACCAAGGTCAAGGGTCCGACCTCTTCATGGCCGTTCTCAGCCCGCCAGGAGGGGTGCCGCGCCTTGGCTAGCGCGGAACCTGGTCTGGTCGCGCCCTTGATTGCGGGCGCGCGGCAGCAGATGGTGATCGTCCCTGCTCGGGAACGGTCTCGTCGCTCGGCCGGCGGGCCGAGGGCAGTCTCTCGT
>JBOGGN010000182.1:0-13390 GCA_050744165.1 Acidimicrobiales bacterium
CAGCGGCCAGACGATCATCGTCAGGCGGGCGAACGGGTGGGCGGGCCATCGCCCGTGATCGCCACCGCTCGGCCCAGCGGAGCACCTCGGCGGCTCGGGCATCTTCGAGAGCCAGCCGTGTCCCGACGCGGGCCAGGTCGGCGCCAAGGCCGGCCGCATTGACTCGTAACTCGGTGGCGCCGAGGGACGCGAGATGGTTGTCGACCACCGAGAGGCCTCGGCCAAGGGCCCGCTTGGCCCCGCCCCGGTCGCCGTCGGCGAGCCTGAGGAGCGCCATGGCGAGCCACGCCCGAGCCCTCAGGTCGGCGGTTCCCCGTGATCTGGCCGACGCCGCCAGGGCCAACTCTTCCCGGGCGATGTCTGGTCGACCGAGGGCCAGCGCCACTCGACCGGCGAAGGTGCGGACGTGCACCGACTCCACCGGCCACCCCTCGGTCAGCAACTCGGCGGCGATCCGGCGGCTGCGGTCGAGCAGGCTCTCCGGGGGCGGTGCCGCCTCGTCCTGTGCTTCCAAGATCTCGGCTTGGATCTGGACGTAATGGGCAAGCGCCGCCCAGGGCGGCCGCGAGGCATCGGTGAAGCCCTTCGCCGCCGTCGCCGCCTCCGTCGATGCACCCCGGTAGTCCCCACCGGCGAGGAGTGCTTGCGCCAGCAAGATCCGGCATTCCATCAGGTGGGCCAGGTCCCCGATCCTCTCCAGGACCTGCACCGCCCGGGTGGCGGCCTCTTGGGCTTCGGTCACCATCCCGGCCAGCAGGAACGCCTCGCACCGATCGGCTTGGAGAACGGCGACGAGCCGGTCAGGGTTGCCGAGCGCGGTATATGCCTCCTCGGCCCGGTCGAAGGCGGCCAGGGCGTCGGGTAGCCGCCCGAGACGCTCGAGGATGAAACCGGTGTTATGCGTATCCATGGCGAGCAGGACTCGAAGATCCCGCTGCCGCTCGATCCGCTCGGCGTGAGCCAGGCTTTCCAGCGCTTCGGCTAAGTCGCCGTGATAGGCGAGCATCACCCCACGGTTGGAGTGAGCGATCGCCAGCGTCGTCCAGTCGCCGACCTCATCCAGCCACCGGATGGCACAGTCGGAGACCGCCATGGCCTCGCGCAGGCGCCCGGTGCGCTGGAGCACGAGCGCCCGGTAGAAGGTGAGGAGACCGCGGTTGGCCGGGGTGGCCAGAGCCAGGGCTTGCTTGATCTCTCGGTCGGCGCTGGCGGCGTCACCGGAGGAGACGAGCGAAGGCGCCAGGCACGCCCGAGCCAGGGCCTCGGCGCCCTTCAGGCCCGCCGTGACGCTGATGTCGATGGCTCGGCGGAAGGCGGCCACGGCGCTGACCAGATCACCAAGCGCGTGTTGGGCCAGCCCCACGACCGTCCATGCTTTGGCCTCGACCCCGAAAGGGTGGACCGGGTGCTCCCCATCGCCAGGGGCTTCAGCGGTGTCAGCGGCGCCCCTGGCACTGGCTTCGGCCAGGATCGCCTGTGCTCCTCGAAGGCTCGCTGCCGGATCGCGAAGCCGGTCCTCGGCCAGGCCGGACAACATCTCCAACGCGTCGGGCTCCCGCACGCGGGCGGATCGTACCCAGTCGTGTATCTATATGCCGCCACTTGTCTCCTATAGGTGGAAAGGGGTTCGAAATGGACGACGTTGAAGAGGGCGACCGGGGCCTCGAGGGTGGCGATGGAAGCAAGGGCGGCGACGGCGAACCGCCCGAGGGCGGCGACGCCGGCGATGACGGCAACGGCAGGGGCGAAGGCGACGAGCCCACCAACGGCGGCACCTATGACCGCACCCTCCGCGTCCCCCTTCCGGGCCCGACCGGCCCATGGACGCACCGCATGGGATTGGCTCCCACGGTCGATGGGCTGCCCTACCCGTACCGTCCCCATGACGTGCTCACAACCGAGGGCAGGGCGGCGTTGGAGATCGCCCGGCGTGTCTTTCCCGATGCCGAACTCACTCTGGACGACGCAACGGTTGGGCCACCCGAAATGGAATTCTTCCGGCTCACGGGCGTGCCCGACCCCTTCCTGCTCATCGATGCCCTGAAAGGACGCGGCATACAGGCGCAGGTCAACCACGTGTATTTCACCCACTCGCTTCAGGGGAACCCGGTCTACGGGTCGCCGGTCTATGGCAGTCCGGTGTATGGGTCTCCTGTGTATGGCAGCCCGGTGTACGGCAGCCCCGTCTACGGGAGTCCGGTCTACGGATCGGCGGCTCAAGGCGGTGGGGCGGCGGCACCCCAAGTGGTCGGCTTCGGCATCCCTCCGCAGCCCAACATCCCCTATGGGACGGAGGTGTTCGGCCGCAAGTCGGACAACAGCGTGCACCCCGAACCCAACCGCAGCAGCGCCCTACCAAAGCCGCCACGGACGCAGCCCGACCATCTGCATGACCGGATCCACACACCGGAGCGACCCGACAGCCCCGAGGTTTTCGTGCTCGATACCGGCCTTGCCGCTGACTTTTTTTGCCCGGATGCGATCCAAGGCACGGGGATCCGTCCCGCGACCCCCCAAGACGTCGACCAGCCATCGGCCCACGTTTCCAACCAGGGGTATCTCGAGCCTGCGGCGGGGCATGGCACCTTCATCGCCGGGGTCATCACCCAGATTGCTCCGGGATGCCGGGTCACCGTTCACGCCGTGCTCAGCACCTTCGGCGACGGCGACGAGTGGGTGCTCGCCGACCGGATCAACCACCTCAACCCGGTGGACCCGGGCCGGGCGATCCTCAACTGCTCTTTTGGAGGTTATGTCCTCGACGCACCGCTCTTGATGACGACGACCATCCGCCACATCCAGCGCAGCGGCGTGCAGGTAGTCGCCTCGGCGGGCAACGACGCGACATCGACGCCGTCCTACCCCGCCGCCCTGCCGGGGGTCCTGGCCGTCGGTGCACTGAGCCCGACCGGTCCCGCGTATTTCACCAACTACGGACCGTGGGTCGAGGCCTGCGCCCCGGGCTACGACCTGCTGAGCACGTTCTTCCGGAACTTCAACGGGCCTGCGCCGGTCGGTCCCTATGGCGAGGATCCCGACGACTTCGACGGCTGGGCTGTCTGGAGCGGCACCTCCTTCGCTGGTCCCGTCGTCGTCGGCAACCTTGCCCGACTGCTGATGCACGACGGCGGCGACACCAAGCAGGCGCTCGACCGGTTGATCAACAACTTCTCGTTGACGGTGATCCCCAACCTCGGGACCATCGTGGACTTCATGTAGCGTCCGCCGAGATCCAAAACCTGATCGGGGGACTAATAACAGTCATGGGACACCGTCTGGTTGGCGTGATCGCCGCAATTGCCATCGGAATCGGTGGGTACTTGCACTACGACGTCTGGCACAGCAGCTACCGGCACCTTCCAGGCCGCTACGCCCTGGTCAAACAACTCTTCCTGGTCAACGCGGGGCTCTCGGTCCTCGTCCTCCTCGCCCTCATCATCTCGCCTGCCCGGCTGGTGGCCGTCGCCGGGCTCCTGCTCTCGGCAGGCAGCCTGGTGGCCTTCGCCCTCAGCCGGGGGCCGGGACTGCCGACCTTGCACGGCTCGTTCAAGGAGACCGGCCTGACGCCGCACGAGGTGCAGTTCCTCGGCCAGCCGGCGGCGTTGATCGTTCTGATCGCCGAGGGGGTGGCGGTCGTGTTGTGCCTCGGGCTCGCGCTGCGCCGCGGATCGGGCGACGTCCGACCTCGCCTGAGCTTCGCCTGACCTTCCCCGGTCGTCTTCCGTTCGCCTGACCGGCGCCCGGTCGTCTTCGAGGTCGGGTCCTCAGCTGACGACGATCGTCCCCTGCATGAAGCTGTGGATCCGGCAGTGGATCGAGTAGGTGCCCGCCTTGGTGATCGTGATCGTCTTGGACCCGCTGGAGAACACTCCGGTGTCAAAGGCCCCATCGTTCGCCGTCAACGAGTGATCTGTGTTGTCCACGTTGGTCACCGTGATCTTCTCGCCGACCTTGACCTGGCAGGGGCTGGGCTTATAGCTGTAGTTGGAGATGTCGACGGTGGCCGACGAAGAGGTGCACGACGAGGCCGAACTGGTCGTCGAAGACGCCTTCTTGGAACTGCTGCACGCTCCCGCGCCGAGCGTCAACACCAACGCCATCGCCACAGCGCCGTAGCGAGGAACTCGCATGCCACCCTCCAAGTGTCGAATCGTCGAAGGCCACCTGAACTACGACTGCAATTACGGCAGTAGGCCCCAAGGTGGATTCAGCTTTCGGCGACCCTAGTCGACCGTCTTCGCGGCGGCCGTCTGAATGGGCGCCCGCGGCCCCGCACGCCCGGGGGCTCAGGCTCGGGGAAGCAGTGCTACTCGACTTCGATGAAGATGCACTCCCCGGGGCACTCCTCAGCGGACTCGATCACCGCGTCAGTGAGGTTGTCGGGAAAGTTGGCTAAGCCCTCAGCCCCACCCGGGTCGGACAACACCTTGCCGCCCTGTTTGACATAGGCCAAGCCGTCGTCGAGCAGGGTGAAGACCGCGGGCGCGATCTCCTCGCACAGCCCGTCGCCAGTGCAGAGATCCTGATCGATCCAGACCTTCATCCGTGCAGCGCCTCTCGTGTAGGGGGTTCCAGACTCGAACGTACCCAGCATACCCGGCGGCTGTCAATATTCACGGCCATCGCCGGGAAAACGTCCCAGTAGGTGTCCGCCGCCAGGGTAGAAGGAGGGGGTATGGTCGCCGCGGAGCCCTTGAAAGGGCGCTGAAGTCGGAAATGCGCAGCAGTAGACCTGGAGGAGTGCCGAAGAAGAAGGAGGTGGTCCGGGTGCCTGATTCTGAGGACGTGGCATCACGCCTCACTGCCTACCAGCGCGAGGCAGCCGAGCTCCGCGAGCAGGTCCGGGCCCTCGAAGACGAGGTCCTGACGCTGCGCAAGCGCCTGCAGGACGGTCCCAAGCGGGTCCGCACCCTGGAGGAAAAGTTGCTGGAGACCAAGGGCCAGCTCCAGCAGGCCATCTCGCAGAACGAGAAGCTGACCTACACCCTGCGCGAGGCCCGCGAGCACATCGCTTCCCTGCGGGAGGAGGTCGACAAGCTCACCCAACCTCCCAGCGCCTACGGCACCTACCTGGCGGCCAACGACGACGGCAGCATCGATGTCTTCGCCGGAGGCCGCAAGATGCGCGTCGCCCTCCACCCCGAGCTGGCCGAGGCCAAGCTGACGCGGGGCCAGGAAGTCGTTCTCAACGAGTCACTCAACGTGGTCCTGGCCCGGGGCGGCGAGACCTCCGGCGAGGTCGTCACCATGAAGGAACTGCTTGAGGACGGCACGCGGGCCATCGTGGTCGGCCGGGCCGACGAAGAACGTGTGGTGGAGTTGGCCCACTGCCTGCTGGACCAGAGGCTGCGGGCGGGCGACTCCATGCTGATGGACCCCCGCACCGGCCTGCTCTTGGAGAAGTTGCCCCGCCCCGAGGTGGAGGAGCTGGTCCTCGAGGAGGTGCCGGACATCTCCTACGCCGACGTGGGTGGCCTGGACTCCCAGATCGAGGCCATCACCGATGCCGTGGAGTTGCCCTTCTTGCACCGCGAGCTGTTTCTGGAGCACAAGCTGCCCGCTCCGAAGGGCATCCTCCTGTACGGACCACCGGGTTGCGGCAAGACGCTGATCGCCAAGGCGGTGGCCAACTCCCTGGCCAAGAAGGTCGCCGAGGTCACCGGGGACACCAACGCCCGGTCCTACGTCTTGAACATCAAAGGCCCCGAGCTCCTGAACAAGTATGTGGGGGAGACCGAGCGCCAGATTCGGCTGGTGTTTCAGCGGGCCCGGGAGAAGAGCGAGGAGGGCTTCCCGGTCATCGTGTTCTTCGACGAGATGGATTCCCTGTTCCGTACCCGGGGCACGGGCATCAGCTCGGACATGGAGTCGACCATCGTGCCCCAGTTGCTGGCCGAGATCGACGGCGTCGAGACCCTGAAGAACGTGATCGTGATCGGCGCCTCCAACCGGGAGGACCTGATCGACCCCGCCATCCTGCGCCCCGGCCGCCTCGACGTGAAGATCAAGATCGAACGCCCCGACGAGGACGCGGCCGCTCAGATCTTCGCCCGTTACCTGACGGCGGACCTCCCGCTGGATGAGGACGAGGTCTTTTCCCTCGGTGGTGGCGACAAGGAGAAATGCGTCCGGGCGATGATCGAGCGCACCGTGGCGGAGATGTACCGCGCCGACGACGACAACCGCTTCCTTGAGGTCACCTACCAGAACGGTGACAAGGAAACCATGTACTACAAGGACTTCTCCTCGGGGGCGATGATCGAGAACATCGTCCGGCGGGCCAAGAAGCTGTCGATCAAGCGGGTCATCGGCGGCGCCGGCAAGGGCATCCGTACCGACGACATGCTGGCCTCGATCAAGCAGGAGTACAAGGAGCACGAGGACCTGCCCAACACGACCAACCCGGACGACTGGGCCAAGATCTCGGGCAAGAAGGGCGAGCGGATCGTGTACGTGCGCACCCTGGTCTCCGAGGGCAAGGAAACAACCGGTGGGCGAGCGATCGAACGAGTGGCGACCGGCCAGTACCTGTAAGGGCAAGGGCGACCAAGGCGGTCGCCTCGCGCCCGCGCCCTCGGTGCCCACTCCATGGTTGTGAGAAGCGGTTAGGGTCGGCTCCGTGGCCATCGTCAAGGTGCTCGGGCTGGAAACCGAGTACGGCATCACAATCCGAGGCTCCTCGGACCCGAACCCGATTGCCGCGTCGTCCGCCCTCATCAACGCCTACGTGGCCGAGTTGGCCCGCAAGGTGGGTTGGGACTTCGAGGACGAGACGCCGGGGCGCGACGCCCGGGGCTTCGCCCGGGAGGGCGCTATGCCCCCTGAAGTCGAGACCCACCTGGTCAACGCCGTGCTGACCAATGGCGCCCGTTACTACGTCGACCATGCCCACCCCGAGTACTCCACCCCGGAGTGCGCCAACGCCCTCGACGTGGTGCGCTTCGACAAGGCGGGGGAGCGAATCCTGGCCCGCTCGGTGGTGGCTGCGGGGCGGTTTCTGCCCCCGGGCCAATCCTTGGTGGTGTTGAAGAACAACTCCGACGGCAAGGGCAACTCCTACGGCACCCATGAGAACTACCTCATGGACCGGGGTGTGCCCTTCGCCCGCATCGTGCAGCGGGTCATACCTCACTTCGTGTCCCGGCAGATCTTCACCGGGGCCGGCAAGGTGGGCACCGAGGCGTCGTCGACGCTTGGCATGGACGTCACCTTCCAGCTCACCCAGCGGGCCGACTTCTTCGAGGAGGAGGTCGGCCTCGAGACCACTCTCAAGCGGCCCATCGTCAACACCCGTGATGAGCCGCACTGCGACGCCCAGAAGTACCGCCGTCTGCACGTCATCGTGGGCGACGCCAACTTGTCGGAGATCTCGACCTTCCTCAAGGTGGGGACGACCGCCCTGGTGCTGTCGATGATCGAGGACGACTGGTTTGCCCGTGCCGGCGACCGGGACCTGATGCTGGCCGACCCCGTCATCTCGATGCGCCGTGTGTCCTACGACCTGTCTTTGGGCCGGGCGCTCGAGCTGTCCGACGGGCGGACCATGACGGCGTTGGACATGCAGTGGGAACACCTCGACCTGGCCCGCAAGTATGCCGAGGACCGGGGCCTCGACTCGGTGGGCGGCGAAGAGATCGGCCGGGACATCCTGCGTCGCTGGGAAGAGGTGCTGGGCGCGCTGGAATCCGACCCCATGTCGCTGGCCACGACCCTCGACTGGGTGGCCAAGTACCGGGTCATCAACGGCTACCGGGAGCGCCACAGCCTCTCCTGGCGGGACCCCAAGCTGGCCGCCATGGACCTCCAGTACCACGATGTTCGGCCCGAGCGGTCGCTCTACTCGCGTTTGGGCATCGAGCGGATGCTCAGCGAGGAGTCGGTGACTGCCGCCATCACCGAGCCGCCGACGACGACCCGGGCGTACTTTCGAGGAAAGTGTCTGGAACGTTGGGGTAGTCAGGTGGCGGCGGCAAACTGGGACTCGTTGGTCTTTGATCTCGGCGCCGACCCGCTTCGGCGGGTGCCGATGATGGAACCCCTAAGAGGTACCGCCGCTCATGTCGATGCTCTTTTACGGGAGTGCCACAGCCCCGCCGAGTTGCTCGCACGGCTCGGCGGCTAGGTAGCTTTGAGGACGGAGCGTGGTGATGGCTGAACGCGAACAGATCAGGAAAACCTCGACCAGCCGGACGGACACTGAGACCGAGGAGGTCGCCCCCGCGTCGAGCGAGAAGGGCGAGAAGCTGAAGGCGGAGCTCGACGATCTGCTCGACGAGATCGACGAGGTACTGGACGAGAACGCCGAGGAGTTCGTTCGGGCTTACGTCCAGAAGGGCGGCGAGTAGCCCCCGCTCGGGCGAGGGTACTGGGCCGCGGCTGCGGCTGCGGCGAGCCTCCAGAGGGCGCTGAACTGGGCCGAGCGGCGGCCTTTTTGGCACCGTCCACCCTGGGCACCGCTGACCCTGGGTTCCGCTCGGCTTGGGCACCGCTGACCCTGGGTTCCGCTCGGCCTGGGCACCGCTGACGGCGCGGCTGACGGGCCTCAGCGATCCCGACCGCGGGTTTCGGCGGGGCGTCAGCGCGTGCGAGCAACCGAGCCACGCGTCGGCCCGAACTGACGGCCGGAAGGAACTGGCGGCCGGAACTGACGGTGGGAACTGACGGCGCTAGAACGCGTGATCACGCGTTCCAGCGACGTCAGTTCCGCCACGGCCCGCCGCCGCTGGCATGGGACTCAAATATGGCCGACAGACCAGACCGCCGGAAGGTAGAGAAGGCGCTTCACGAATGGATGGGCGCCCACTACAGCGTGATCTCCCTGGGCGAAAGCCGTGCAGTCGGCGCCACCTACTCGGTCATGCGATGGAAGGTGATGCGAGGCGAGCTGGACATGCCGTGCGTGGGCGTGTTCCGCAGCACGTCGGCCCCCCACACCCCTCACCAGAACACGCGTGTGGCGTATCTGGCGAGTGGCGGCCTGGTGTCCGACGCGTCGGGCGCCTGGCTTTGGGACCTCCTAAACACGGCGCCGGATCGCCCATTCGTGCGCACCACCGGCAGGATGCGCAAGTCGTCGACGGTGCCCTTCATCGTCCATGAGTCGAGCGATCTCGACATGTCAACAGGGTCGTCCCGGTACGGCATGTTGGTGACCAAGCCGATGCGGACCCTGGTCGACCTGGCCGGCACGGGCACCGACGGACAGCTCGTCGAAGCCGTCGACCGGGCGTTGGTGACCCGCCTGGTCAGCGTGGCTGGGATTGAGGCCGAGATCGATCGACTCTCCAAGCGAGGCCGCAACGGCGTCGGGCGCCTCCGCGAGCACTTGGCCGATCACGGCTACCTGGACGCACCATCGCAAAGCGTGTTGGAGGCGCGCGCCTGGCGCCTCGTGCGGAGGATCGGAATCCCACTTCCGGTTCCGCAGGTCGAGGCTGGCGACGATGGTCAGTACCGGCTGGACCTGGCCTGGCTCGACATCATGTTCGCGATCGAACTCGACGGCTACGCGTGGCATCACAGCCCTGAACAGAAGCGCCGGGACGAGCTGCGCCGCCAGCGGCTACGAGAAGCGGGCTGGACGGTGCTGGTCTTCGACTGGTGGCAGCTCACCAAGCAGCCGGACTGGGTCATCGGTGAGATCCGCACGACCTACCAGCGCCTGGTGGCCAGGGCATCGCAGTAGGGTTCCCCTCTTGTATGCCGTTGCCCTTGTTTCCCGTGGAGGACGACCCAGGGCCTGACTTCCTCCAGTTGCTCCGGAAGCTGGGCCACGACCCCTTCTCGCCGCGAGGCGAAAACCGGGCTTTAGAGCTCCTCCACGCCACGACCATCACTGCCATCCGCTACGCCGACGGGGTGGTAATGGCGGGCGACCGGCGGGCCACGGCGGGGTCGTCAATCGCGCACCGTGGGATGGAGAAGGTGCAGCCGGCCGACCGGCACAGCGGTGTCGCCTTCGCGGGGGCGGCGGGGATCGGCATGGAAATGGTGCGGGTCTTCCAGCTACAGCTGGAGCACTACGAGAAGGTCGAGGGCTCGGCGGTCAGCCTGCTTGGAAAGGCCAATCAGCTTTCCCAGCTGCTCAAGGCCAACCTGGCGATGGCCATGCAAGGGTTCGTCGTCGTTCCCCTGTTCGCGGGCTACGACAAGCGCCAGAAGCGGGGCCGGATCTTCAGTTTCGACCCCACTGGGGGCTGCTACGAGGAACCGGAGTTTCACGCCGACGGGTCGGGCGGGCGCGACGCTCGGACCACGATCAAGCTGGGCTGGCGCGAGGGGATGGCGAGGGACGCCACCGTCGAGTTGGCCGTCCAGGCACTCTACGAGGCTGCGGACGAGGACTCCGCGACCGGCGGTCCGGACATGGTGCGAGGCATCTACCCGACCGTGGCCACCATCACCTCCAGCGGCTTCGAGAGCCTTCCCGACACCGAGGTAGCGGAGCGTTTTGCGGCCGTGATCCAGTCCAAGAGTCGCCGGGGGATCCTGCCATGAGCATGCCGTTCTACGTCGCCCCCGAGCAGTTCATGAAGGACAAGGCCGACTTCGCCCGAAAGAACATTGCCCGGGGCCGGCCGCTCGTGGCAACGACCTACGCCGACGGGGTGTTGATCTGCGCCGAGAACGCCTCCAAAACCCTGCACAAGGTGAGCGAGATATACGACCGCATCGCCTTCGCGGGAGTGGGCCGGTACAACGAGTTCGACCTGCTGCGTCGCAGCGGGGTGCAGTACGCCGACGTCAAGGGCTACCAGTTCAGCCGGGAGGACGTCGACGCCCGGTCGCTGGCCAACCTCTACGCCCAGCACATCGGAAATGTGTTCACCCACGAGCAGAAGCCGCTAGAGGTAGAGATCCTGGTGGCCGAGGTGGACACCGACGGGGGCGGCGATCAGCTGTTCCATATCCTGTACGACGGGTCGGTGGTCGACGAGGATCGGTTCTCGGTGCTCGGTGGCGAGGCGGAGGCGATCACCGGTCGCATGGCCCGGACCTACCAGGCCGGGTGGACGCTGAGCGACGCCCTGAAGGCGTCCGTGGCGGCCCTCGGGGGCCCGGACAAAGCGATCGCGGTGCCCGATTTGGAGGTCGCGGTCCTCGCCCGCACCCAGAGCCGGCGGGCGTTCCGGCGGCTGGAGGATTCCGAGACGGCCGAGTTGCTGGAGGTGTCCGAGGCGGTGGAGGAGGAGCTGGCGGCGGTCGGACCGGGCGCGGGCGGGGAGCTGGCCGAGCTGCCCGAGCCGGGTGGGGAGCTGGCCGACGTGCCCCATCCGGCGTCGAAGTCGTCGAAGTCGGGCTCCGGAGGCGGTCGGGCGAGCTCCGGCGGGAAGCGCTCGAGTGGGTCGGGCACCGGTACTGGATCGGACCCGAGTGGGTCGGGTGCCGGTGCTGGGTCGGACCCGAGTGGGTCGGGCTCGAGTGGTGGGTCGGGTACCGGTGCTGGCTCGGGCTCGGAAGAAGGCGGTACAGGCGGAGGCAACGCTGGCTGACCCAACGGACGGAGCCGGCGCCGCCCAGCCAGCGTCCGCCCAGCCAGCGTCCGCGCCGGTGGTGGTGCAGGCCGGCAGCCTCGGGCTGCGCCGGCCGTCGTATACGGTCGACCTCGACGCCATCGGCTCGCCCGAGCTCGCCGAACTGATCGACGCCCTCCACGCGGGCCTTGCGTCAGTGCCCGGGGTCGGTCTGGCGGCGCCACAGATTGGGGTGCCGCTGCGGGTGGTGCTGGTCCAGGACCCGCCCGAGTTTCACACCCGGATCACCGACACTCGCCGGGACGAGCTGGAGCGGGAGGTCATCGAGCCGTACGTGCTCATCAACCCCGAGATTGAGGCGGTCGGTTCGGAGCGACGGACATTTTTCGAGGGCTGCCTGAGCGTGGACGGCTACTGCGCCCTGGTGACCCGGGCTCGCACGGTTCGCTGCCAGTGGCTGGACCCCGACGGCAAGGCCCATGAGGCGGTGCGCAGTGGCTGGCACGCCCGCATCCTCCAGCACGAAATCGACCACCTGAACGGCGTGCTGTATGTCGACCGGATGTACAGCCGTTCCTTCATGACGAACACCAACCATGTTGAGTGGGTGGGGCGGTCCATCGAGGAGATCCGGGAAGCCTTCGGGATCCTCTGACGATCCCTAGGGCTGACGATCCCTAGGGTCCATGCTCCCACTATCGACGTCGGGATAAGTGATCGCCGTCGAACTGGCCCAGGATGGTCGCCCGGTCTCTGTCGAGCTCAGGTGCCCCGGCCCGGACGGCTGGGTCGTCGACGCCGCTCAACTTGATCGGGTTGCCGGCCGTCTTGAGCCCGGGGATGGCACCGCCGGCAAGCGTGACGACCATTCGCCGAAACAACACCTGGGCGTCCTCGACCACGGCCGCCACGTCGTTCACGGGAGCACACGGGATGCCCGCAGCGCCCAGGAGCCCCAGCCACTCGGTTGCCGGGCGTTCCGACAAGGTCGCCTCAATTTCCGACTCCAGCGCCACCCAGTGCCGGCAGCGCAGCTCGTTGGTGGCGAAGCGAGGATCGCCGGACGTAGCTAACTCCGGCCGGCCCACAGCCTCGCAGAGCCGGTCAAACAGCTCATCGTTGCCGGCGGCGATGACCAGACGGGTGCCATTTCCGGCCCGGTAGACCCCGAACGGCGTGATCGAGGGGTGCCGGGCGCCGAGCGGCCCGGGCGTCACGGCGCTCGCCTGGTACCGGACGATGGCGTTTTCGAGCAGCGCGACCTGGCTGTCGAGCATGGAGACGTCGACCTGGCAGCCGCGACCCGTCGATTCCCTGGCGAAAAGGGCGCTGGTGATTCCAACTGCGCAGAATAATGCCGCTGCCAAATCGCCGATCGAACTGCCAACCCGAACTGGTTCCCCGCCCGGATGACCGGTGATGCTCATGATGCCGCCCATCGCCTGGGCGACCATGTCGTAGGCCGGCCGCTCGGCGTACGGCCCGGTCTGGCCGAACCCCGACACCGAGGCCAGGATCAAGCGGGGCCAACGAGCGGCGAGGATTTTCCAGCCGTAGCCGAGGCGGTCGAGCACGCCGGGCCGGAAGTTTTCGACCAGGACGTCGGCCCGCCCGAGGAGCGCCTCGAACACGACCCGGTCTTCGGCGACGGCAAGGTCGAGGGCGATCGACTCCTTGCCCCGGTTCACGGAGGCAAAGTACGCCGACTGCCCGTCGATGAAGGGGCCCATCTGCCGGGCGTCGTCGCCGGTACCGGGGCGTTCGACCTTGATCACCCGGGCGCCGAGATCAGCGAGCACGAGCGTGCAGAACGGTCCCGCCAAAACCCGGGACAGGTCGACCACGGTGACCCCTCCGAGCGGCTCCGGGCCGCCCGCGACCCCCGCGACTCGCGCCACCCCCGCCACCCCCGCGAC
>JBOGGN010000183.1:0-1985 GCA_050744165.1 Acidimicrobiales bacterium
GATTGGCCGGCACGAAACGCGCGGCCGCTGGCGGCCATTCGCAACGTCTTGGTCTCCCGGGCGGTGGGCTGGTCGGCGTCGGCTAGGCGACGAGCCGCGTCCTGCCCATCTACTGATCCTCTCGGCCAACTCGGATTCCTCGGCCCGGCTCAAGAGCCGATGGGCGCCAAGTTGGGCGAGGTAGTCGCCCAACGCGTCGCGCTGCCCACCGCCCCGTCCCGGTTCACGCGGTCCGGCCACCGCGGTCACATTTCCTTGGCCGGTAAGCGGGCCACCCTCGGCGTGCCGTTCGCGCTGACCGTTTGAGCAACTCGACGCCACACGCGCCGCCAGGAGAGCGGATTGGTTCGCGCGGTCCCGGCACATCGCAGGCGAAAGGCCGTCGGTCAGCGTGCTACCACGGAGAAGAAGTCGCGTGCGCTACCGGCGAGCCAGTGGTCGGGGCCGAAATGCATTGCGGGGAGAAGGTCGGTACCGGAGGAGGCGCCGGTGTAATAGGCGAAGGCGACCCATTCGGGGTTGATGTCAAGTTCCATCGCCCGCACCGCCCCGCAGTCGATCAGTACCCGGGCCAGGGTTGACGGATCCAGTCCCGCGCCCGCGGCGTACAGGAGATTCCCGGCGGCATCGACGCCGAGCCCGGAGCGCCACGTTTCGATTCCACCGCCGAGGACCGCACCCCACGACCCCGTGGCCGAAACGTCGGCGCCGTTGTCGACAAGCAGGACAAGATTCTGGCGGACGGAAACAACGTCGGCGGTCAACGACACGTCGCGATCCCACATTCCGACTGTCGCCGTGCCGTCGGCTCGGATCACCAGCGAAGCCGCACCGCTGCGCAACGCCACCGCCACCCGCGCATGGTCATACCAGCCTCCACCCGAGGAGTTCGTGTGGAATCCGGAGTTGAACGCCGCTACGAGACCGTCCGCGGAGGCTGGGATGGCACCTTGGTTGGGCCAGGTTCCGCCCGGCTCCGCGGTTCCGGCATACAGGACCATCCGAGTGACCGCGCCGTTGATCCGAACGACTCCCGTCGACGGGCCGCCGGGCCGACCTTGAATGAGCGTCGCCAGAAGCGTTGGCTGGCCGTTGACGATGAGCCCGACATCGCTCCAACGGCCCGCGCTGACAGCGGCGGCAGGGGCGGTGGTCGCGGCTGTCGTCGTCGTGGACGGGACAGTCGTGGTCGTGGCGAGGGGAGACCCTGCGGCGGCCGCCGGGGATGAGGGGACGGTTCCAGGTTTGAGGCTGGCAACGTGTGATGAACAGGCCGCGGCGGCGAGCGCGACCACAACCGACCAGGCAACAACAGGTCGTTTGCACGTCACATTGTCGGCCACGGCGGCCATGGTGCCACTGTCGCGATAACGCTGATCGTCGTCCCGGCCGCCTTAACCGATCCTTGTCCGCTCCTTCGCGGATCTTTGGCCCTGCTCGGGCTCGTGGATGGTGCCGGGACGACAAGAGGAGGACCTAACAGAGATGATCTTCGTAGGCGATGACTGGGCGGAGGATCACCAGGACATTCACGTGATGGACGACACGGGCCGGCGGCTGGTGTCGCGGCGGCTACCTGAGGGACTCGAGGGCATCGCCCGGCTGCATGAGCCGCTGGCCGGGCTGGCCGACGACGCCGATGTGGTAGTCGGCATTGAGACTGACCGGGGCTTGTGGGTTGGCGCAGTGGCGGCGTCGGGCTATCAGGTGTACTCCATCAACGCGCTGGCGGTGGCCCGCTACCGGGACCGCGACAACGTGGCTGGGGCAAAGTCCGACGCTGGAGACGCCAAGGTGCTGGCCGACCGAGCTTGTGGGTCTCCCTGCGGACCGCGGGAGTCGTTTCACCTGCTGGCGAACCTTTGCCGGCTCCCGGCAGACGCGAAAAGCGATGTCGACCAGCGGCCGGATCATCAAGACGTCTGCTGCCCGTCTTCGTTCGTCGGCTTCCAGCTCGACCTGGGTGGCATAGCCGCGCATGAAGG
>JBOGGN010000184.1:0-2568 GCA_050744165.1 Acidimicrobiales bacterium
GTCCAACCTCGTCCACCTGGGCACCACCGACAAGGGCGAGGACGTCGAGCTCAACAAGCGGGCGGCCACCAGCGACCTGGTGGTGTACGTCAACATCAACCTGGTGGCCATGGACGGCGGCCACAAGTCGGTGGCCACCGGCCTGGCCAGCTACCGGAGCCTGCGCCATCACCACAACCCCCGCACCATGCAGCAGAGCCGGTCGTTCATGGACGCCCCCGCCTCCGAGCTCCACTCGTCGAATTGGCGTATGGGGCGCCTCATCGCCGACAGCGGGGTCAAGATCTTCCAGATCGAGACGACGCTCAACACCGACACGTTTCCTTCGGTGTTCTCATTCCTCCAAAAGCGCGAGTGGGAGTGGGGCATCAAGGAGCGGGCCAGCTTCCTCGCCACCAGCAAGAGCCTGGAACGCACCCCGGACCGCCTGGCGCGCTCGATCTTCATGTCGATCAAGTCGCCGCACAAGATGTCGAGCGTCCACGCCGGCGAGGTGGAGGCGGTGCACCGGGCCACCACCGACCACGTCTACCGCCAGCAGTTGGTGGAGGTGGAAGGCCAGAGCGACGTGCTGCTGATGGGCCTCCCCTACATCTCGCCCTACAACGTCAACTCGATCATGAACCCGATCCTGGTGGCCTGCCTCGGCCTCGGGTATTTCTTCAACCTGTACCGGGGCCGGCCGCTGGTGCGCCCCGGCGGCGTGGTGATCCTCAGCCACCCCACCCCGTGGGCCTTCAACCCCATCCACCACCCCTCCTACATCGACTTCTTCGAGGAGGTGCTGGCCGACACCACCGATCCCGTTGAGATCGAGAAGACCTACGAGGAGCGCTTCGCCACTGACGAGTGGTACCGCCACCTGTATCGCACCAGCTACGCCTACCACGGGGTCCACCCGTTCTACATGTGGTACTGGTGCGCCCACGCCCTCGAGCATGTGTCCGGCGTGATCATCGTTGGCGGCGACACCAAGGCGGTGCACCGCTTGGGCTTCAAGCGGGCTTCCACCCTGCGCGACGCCCTCGAGATGGCCGAGGACATGGTCGGTCGGAGCCCGAGCATCACCCAGTTCCACTGCCCGCCCCTCATGATCGCCGACGTCCACTGACCGCCGATGTCCACTGAAGTAAAGATCCGGGAGAAGGCCAAGCCCGTCCTCGACCGAATCAATCGCCGGCGGTTGGCCCGCCTGCCTCGACTGCCGAGCGCCTTCCCCTGGGCCGCCCCGACCTGGCCCACCTCGGTGGACCGATCGCCGGCCAAGCGCACCCTCGGCGTCGACTACGACACTGAGTGGGCCCGCAGCTATGCCGCCCGCCTGGCCCGGGTGGTGGTGACCGAGACCATGACCCGCCCGGTCGCCTACCTGCTGGCCGATCCCCAGATCGACGGCCTCGATCGTATCGAGGCGCTGGACGAGCCGGTCATCTTCGTGGCCAACCACCAAAGCCACGTCGACACGCCACTGCTGCTGAGCATCCTCCCCGACCGCTGGCGCCACCGCACCGTGGTGGCCGCGGGCGCCGACTACTTCTTCGACCGCCACTGGAAGGCGGTGTTCTTCGCCTTCGTCATCAACGCCATCCCCATCGAGCGCCTGCGGGTCAACCGCCGCTCAGCGGAGCTGGCCGAGGCGCTCCTGGCCGAGGACTGGAGCCTGCTGATCTTTCCCGAGGGCGGTCGCACCCCCGACGGCTGGGGACAGGTGCACCACCCCGGCTGGGCCCGGGTGGCGGTGCGCAGCGGCCGCCCGGTCGTGCCCATCTACCTGTCGGGCACCCGCAAGATGCTGCCCCGCCACGGCAGCCGTCTGCGCCCGGCATCGACCCGGATCACCTTCGGCAGCGCCATCCAGGCCGCGGGGATGGAGACCCGGGAGCTGGCCGCCAAGGTTGAGAAGGCGCTGGCGGTGTTGGCCGACGAGCAGACCACCGACTGGTGGACTGCCCGCCGCCGGGCCGCCGCCGGGGCGACGCCCGCGCTGACCGGTCCCCCCGTCGGCGCCTGGCGCCGATCCTGGGCACTCGCCGACCGCGAAGGCCGCGCTCGCCGGCGGCGCCGCCCCGAGCCGCGCTGGCCCAAGCTGTAGACGTGGCCTCCTAAGCGCTACTTGGTCGCCAGGGCCCAGTAGGCAGCGGCCGCGGCCACCAGGGCGGCGGCGAGAGCGTCCACCATGTTGCCCAACTTGAGCACCACGTGCTCGCGCGAGATGGTCAGCACGACGATCGCTCGGACCACCGCCGCCGCGGCGACCGCAACAGAGACGAATCCGGCGATCAGGCGCACGTCCTCGGCTCCGAGGAACCGCAGCGGGCTGGGGGCGCCCTCACCGTGCGGGGGGCGCCCGGCCAGGAAAACGGCGACCACCATGACCGCGGCCACCGCCAGGTCGGCGGGTGAGAGGAACTGAAGCAGGCGCACGTTGCCTGCCGTACCGGACACCTCGCCGAGGGCGACGAGAAGGTTGGCGAGAAACAGCAGGATGACCCCAACGCTGATGGCGGCGCTGGCCACGCGAGGCGGCGGGATGGCCTTCCAGTCGATCGCCGGCCGTCTCGGCCGCGC
>JBOGGN010000185.1:0-11402 GCA_050744165.1 Acidimicrobiales bacterium
AGCACCGGCCCCTGCTCGATGTGCAGCTCCACGTAGGCGTGCGGCGCCCGTCCGGGGCAGGGGTGGGGCCCGAGGTACCCGATGCGGGCCAGCTCGTCACCGAGGCGGGCGCCGTCGACTGCCACCAGGTCGTGGGCCGTCTCAACGGGCATGCCGCCGGCATAGGTCAGCGAACCAAGCATGTCGGGGGCGAAGCGCGACCCCTCCTCGTCGGTGAAGAACGCCACCGCCATCGGCCGGGCGGGCGTCACCCCGGCCTCGATCAGCGACTCGATGACCTCGAGGCCCGCGAGGACGCCGAGATTGCCGTCATAGCGGCCCCCGCTACCCACGGTGTCGATGTGGGAGCCCATCATCACCGGCGCCTCGGCGGGATCACCCCACTGAGCGACCACGTTGCCGACCGCGTCGACCCCGACGTCGAGGCCCAGGTCCGTCATCCAGGTGACCACCAGATCGCGCCCGGCCCGGTCCTCGTCGGTAAGCGCCAGCCGGCAGCACCCCCCGTCACCGGTGTCCCCGAGTTCGGCCAGCGCCTCCAGGCGCGAAAGTAGGCGGGCTGCGTTGACTCGGATTGCGGCAGCAGGTCGTGGCACAGTTGTTTACAGAGTGTAAATCGATCGACGTCTTGTCAAGGGGGCTTGGCTCATGGAGATCCGATTGGAGTTCACGGTGGAACCCTTCGTCGAAGGTTCCCCGGGCCCCCACGTCCACGCGGCGCTTGCCGAGGCGCGCCGCTTAGGCCTGGAGCCCGAGATGGGGCCGTTCGGGACGACGGTGGACGGCGACACCGACCACGTCCTCCCCGCCCTCAGCGCCATCGTGGCTGCCGCCGTGGACCAGGGCGCGACCCGGGTGGCGATGGCGGTGTCCCGGCGCCAGCCGCTGCCCGCCCACCCGTTCCTCGATGCCATCGAGCCCGTCGCCCTGGCCCTCGAAGCCCAGGTAGTCCCCAAGGACGACCTGGGCCCGGGGGACATCCCGCTCGCCTACGACGGCACGGTGCTGGCGGGCCTACGCCTGCCACGGGCCCAGGGCATGCTCGACCGCCTGCTCGCCGAAGTGGAACGCGAGCTTGGCGCCAAGCTGTCCTCGCTCAGCCGGGAGGACAAGCAGCGGGCGGTGAAGCTGCTCAACGAGCGAGGTGCCTTCAGCCTCCGGCGGTCGGTCGAGGACGTGGCCGAGGCCCTCGGGGTGAGCCGCATTACCGTTTACAACTACCTGAACGCGATTACGCGCGGCGAGCGTTGAGCACGCCCCGGACCGTGGTGGTGGGCTCGGCCAACGTCGACATCGTGGCCCGGGCGCCCCACCACCCTGCCACCGGGGAGACGGTGCTCGGCACCGCGCTCAGCTTCGTGCCCGGGGGAAAGGGCGCCAACCAGGCGGTGGCCGCCTCCCGCCTCGGGGCCCCGGTGGAGCTGGTGGCCCGGGTCGGAAGCGACACCTTCGCCGACTGGCTGCTGCAGTTCCTCGCCAACGAACGGGTCGGCACGGCCGGCGTGGCCCGGCACCCCAACGCGGCGACCGGCACCGCCGTGGTGGTGGTCGACGGGGACGGGGACAACACGGTCGTGGTCGTACCGGGGGCCAACCACGCCTTGACCGAAGCCGACGTCGCGGACGTGGCCGTCGGTGACGGCGATGTGATGCTGGCCCAGTTCGAGCTACGACTGGAGGTCGTCCACGCGGCCCTGGCGCGGGGGGCCGCGGCCGGCGCTTGGACCATCCTCAACCCAGCGCCACCGCAGGCCGTCTCCAACGAGCTGCTGCTCACCCTGCCCGACGTGCTCGTCGTCAATCGCGGCGAGCTGAGCTTCTTTGCGGGCACGACCGACGTCGAGGCGGGGCTGCGCGCCCTGCGCCGGCGGTCCGAACAGATGGTGGTGGCCACCCTCGGCGCCGACGGTGTCGTCGCCCTCATCGACGACGACCTCCTCCGGGTTCCCGGCCACCAGGTCCCGGTCGTGGACACGACCGGGGCCGGCGACTGTTTCGTCGGCGCCCTGGCCGCTGCCTTGTGCTCGTGGGCCGAGGTCGAGGAGGCCATTCACTTCGCCAACTTGGCCGCCTCCCTGGCCGTGCAGCGCCCCGGGGCGGGTACCGGCATGCCCTACCTCAGCGACATCGAGGAGCTCGCCTAAGCAGCTCGCCGTGCGTGGGACCCGACGACGGCGCGACCGTTCGCCCCGAGCCGCCCGGTTCGCCGCTCTACCCGCCGTTGGTCTCCTCTGCGAACCGGGGACACCGGTAGGGTTGGCCTTCCGATGAGCGCCCGCACCCTTCCACGCCGCCGGGGAAGCGACGGCCGAGGCATTTTCCCAGGGTTCCCATGGCTCGGCCGATAATCGTCGACACCGACGGGGGCGTCGATGACGCCGCCGCCTTGTGGTGGGCGTTGCAGGACCCCGCCCTCGAGGTGCTGGCAGTGACCGTGGTGTGGGGCAACGTGCCCCTCGCCACGGCGGTGAGCAGCGTCGGCCGGGTGCTGTGCGCTGCCGGCCGCCCCGACATCCCCGTCGCAGTCGGCGCGTCGGGGCCGGTGGGGGCGGCGCCGGAGTTGCGACCGGCCACGTTCATCCACGGCGACGACGGGTTGGGCAACACCACCGACGGCCTCCCGATGCCGGTGTTCGCCTTGTCTGGTGTCCCCGCCCCGGTCCTCTTGCGCAACCTGTGCGCCGAGCGCCCCGGCGAGGTCTCTCTGCTCACCATTGGCCCCCTTTCCAACCTGGGACTTGCCCTGGCCGAGAATCCGGGATTCGCGGCAACCGTCCGGGAGCTGGTCGTGATGGGCGGATCGGCCCGGGCGGGCGGCAACGCCTTGCCAAACGGGGAGGCAAACATCGCCCACGACCCCGTGGCCGCGGCCCGGGTGGCCGCCGCCGGCTGGGCCGTCCCGCCCCTTCTGGTCGGCCTGGACGTGACCCGGGCGGCGACGCTGACCGAAGCCCATTTCGGTCTGCTGGCCGAGCACCGGTCCGCAGCAGCCGCGTTCCTGGACGCCCCGCTGCGCTTCTACCGCCGCTTCGGGGGTGCGATGACCGCTCCGGACTGCCCGTGCCACGATCTGGTGGCGACCATGGCGCTCAGCGACCCGACGCTGATCCCCGACGCTCCGGTCCTGCCCATGGCGGTCGACGCCGCCGGTGGCCCCGCGTGGGGTTCCACCGTGGTCGACTTCCGGGCGGCGGCGATGGTGGCGCAGCGAGGGGCGGAGCAGGACCGGCCGGAAGGCTTCGGGCCCTGGCGCATCGGCCTCCGGGCGGACGTGGGGCGCTTCCGCGAGCAGGCCGCGGCCCTCTTCGGCGGCTGAGCGCCTCGTGCGCCGGGCGCGCCCGTCTGGCGCCACCGACGGCGCTCATGACGACCCGCGGCGGTGGTGGGGGCTGGCGGTCCTGTCGGTGGCGCTGTGCGCCATCGTCCTCGACAACACCATTCTCAACGTCGCCCTGCCGACGCTGCGCCGGGCGCTGCGGGCCTCCGAGAGCGACCTGCAGTGGATCACCACCGCCTACGCCCTCACGCTGTCGGGGCTCTTGCTGCCGCTGGCGGTACTGGGCGACCGTTTCGGGCGCCGGCGCATGCTGCTGGCCGGCCTCACGTTGTTCGGGACGGCCTCGGCGGTGGCCGCCTTCACGACGTCGCCGATCCAGTTGGCGCTGGCCCGGGGTGCCATGGGGATCGGGGGGGCGGCCACCACCCCCTCGACGCTGTCGTTGCTCGGGAACATCTTCAGCGAGTCCGAGCGGGGCCGGGCGATCGCCATCTGGGCCGGGATCGCCGGCATCGCGGGCGCAGCCGGGCCGGTGGCTGGCGGGGTGCTGCTCAGCCGGTTCTGGTGGGGCTCGATCTTCCTGGTCAACGTGCCGGTGGTGGCGTTGACGTTGTTGGGCGCAGTCCGGCTGCTGCCGCCGTCGCGGGCAGTCGTGGCCCGGGCGGTCGACGGGCGGGGGTCGCTCCTATGGGCCGGGTCGCTGGGCCTGGTGCTGTTCGCCGTCATCGAGGGGCCGGTGCGGGGGTGGAGCTCGCCGCCGGTGTGGGGCGCCGGGTTCGCGGCCTGCGTGCTTATGGCGGGCTTCGCCCGCCGAGAGCTGAGTGCCCCGGCGCCGATGCTGCCTCCGTCGATGGCCCGGGATCCTCGGTTGCGGGCGGGGGCGGCGACGATCGGGGGGATGTTCTTCGCCGCCTTCGGGATGCAGTTCATCCTGACGCAGTGGATCCAGGGGGTGCGGGGTCGCAGTGCCCTGGCGGCGGGCCTGTGTTTCATGCCGATGGCGTTGGCCACCGTCGTCACCGCCACCCGCAACCCGGCGCTGGCCCGGCGGTACGGGCCGCGCCTGGTTGTGGTGATCGGGATGGCCGTGATGGCGCTCGGCCTGCTGCTGGCGGCGTGGGCGGTGGCCGCCGGGGCGGGGCTCGGCTGGTTGCTCGGGGCGCTGGTCGTGCTCGGCGCCGGGCAGGGGGCGGCGGTGCCGTTGGGGGTGGAGCTGATGATGACCTCAGTACCGCCGGCGCAGGCGGGATCGGCGGCCGGGGTCAACGAGACCCTGGTAGAGGCGGGTGGTGCCGTGGGTGTCGCCGTCCTCGGGAGCACCCTTGCGGCGGGGGCGGGGTATGCAGTGCCGGTCGTGGTTGCCGCCGGAGGCGCGCTGCTGGCGGGAGGCGGGGCATTCGGCCTCTTGCGAGCCGGCAGGGCCGTCGGAGGCGGTGGCCGGGCGACCTCACTGGGCTAAGGGTCGGGTTGGCGCCCGATGAAGTCCGCCATGCCGGGCAGCCTTGAATGCGCCTTCCGCCTTCCGCCTTCCGCCTTCCGCCTTCCGCCTTCCGCCTTCCGGTGACTGCGATCAGGGCGACCAGGTGTTGCCATTGCTGTCGGGAAGGGGGATGGTCTCGATGCCCTCATCACGGCAGACGTCAAGTAGGTGCGGGTCGGCCGAGGCAAGTGATGAACCGGCCGCCCGAGCAGCTTCAGCCGCGACGCAGTCAGCGAGGCTGACCGCTCGGACAGTTCGGTGGTAATGACGTGCACGAAGCAACCCAGCGCGCGCCGCGAGTTCTGCGTCGACCGATGGTGGCGCAAGCAGGCCGAGTTGAGCTACATCGAGTACCGCGTCGTCCTGATCGACGCCGGCCAGCCGGACGAGATGGTCGAGGACCTCTGCCAACCCGAGTGCGGTCAGGGCCGTGTCGTCTCCGCCGGCGATGAGCCGCTCGACATGGTCGGACGCCGTTTCGCCCTTCAGGAAAGCCAGCACAGCGTAGGAGTCGAGAACGATCACGTCTGTCGCTCGTCGGCGACGTCAGCGATCCGGGCCTGCAGTCGAGCGGTGTCGCTGCTGGGCCCGCGTCCGTGATACTTGCCACGGAGGGGCGCCACCGGGTCCGCCGGAAGGGGACGCACAACCACGTGATCGCCGAGATCGACGACCACAACTTGTTTGGCGTTCCATCGCGTTCGAGCCTCGGCTGGGATCGATACCTGGCCGTTGGACGAGACCCTCATCACATAGCTCGTCGACATGGAGCACCTCAGAACGATCGTTGTATGATATGCTTCGGTCATTGTAAACAACGGGGGCCTGGCCCTGCTCCCCGTTGGTGTACTCCACCTGAGCCCAACCCGGCGGCACGGCGCGACGACATGATGGCGTGACGGGGGCGACCGCCGAGCTCGATGCCAAATCACCGCGGCCGGCCGCGGTGATTTGACTAGTAACACCGTTAACTTACCGTGACCAGCCAACGGTCCAGGTGCGTTAGGTCGGCGTCGGCAGATTCGACGTCGTTTACGACCTCGGCCAGGCCTGGCGGCCAGGCGCTGCCCTTGTCGAGCGCGCAAGGAGGCCTACTCGGCGGCCGGGTCGGCCAGCCAGGCGTCAATGCCCGCCAGCGCGTCGTTCTTGAGCGAGTCCGGGGCCCCGCTGGCTTCGATGGAGCAGCGCGCGATGTGGGCCATCAGCTCGTCGCCGAAACCGAAGGTGGTCCGGCAAAGCTCGTATTCCTCCAGCAGGTTGGGGCCGAACAGCAGCGGGTCGTCGGCGTTGACGCTGCAGCGGACCCCGGCCGCGAGGAGCGCCGGCAACGAGTGCTCAGCGACCGACGGAAACACCGCGAGCTTGATGTTCGACGACGGGCACACGTCGAGGCAGACCGGCGAGCCCGCCAGCCGGGCGACCAAATCGGGATCGCTGATGGCCAGCACGCCGTGCTGGATGCGGTCGGCGCCGAGCACGTCCAGCGCCTCGACGATGCTCTCGGGGCCGGCCAGCTCGCCCGCGTGCGGGGTGGAGAGCAGGCCGGCGTCGCGTGCGATGCGGAAGGCAGCCGCGAACTGGCCCGGCGGGTGGCCCGCCTCGTCATTGGCCAGGCCGAAGGACACCACGCCCCGCTCGCGGTAGACCTGCGCCAGCCGCGCCTGGTTGGTGGCGGCCTCGGGCGGCTCGGTGCGGTCGGCGGCGACCATGAAGCCGGCCCCGATCCCCCGCCGGGCAGCGGACGCCGCCAGCTCGTCGAGGATGATCTCGAGGGCGGCCTGGTCGCTCCCCAGGTAGAGGCGGTGGTGGGGCAGGTAGCTGGACGGTTCCAGCCACACTGCGCCCGCGTCGGCGGCGTCGTCGGCCACCTCGGCGACCAGGCGCCGGAGGTCGGCCTCGGTTCGCAGGGTGTCGCAGGCCGCCAGGTAGGTGGCCACGAAGGCGGCGAAGCTGCCGTAGCTTTCGATGCTGGGCACCGCCAGCTGGTAGCGACCACACAACTCGGCCAAGGTGGCGGGCCGCATTGCCCCTTCGAGGTGCAGGTGCAGGTGGGCCTTGGGCAGGGCTCGCAGGTCGCGCATCGCCGGACGCTACCGCCGCCGGCGGCAACGGCCTTCCCGGGGCCTACCGTAGCTCCGATGACCACCTCCCCGCCCTCGACTCCCGCCGACGTCGTCGTCACCGGCGCCGACATGGTGGCCACCATGGACGCGTCGCGGCGGGAGCTGACAGGCGGATGGGTCGCCATCACGGATGGCTTGGTCTCGGCCGTCGGTGGCGCCGCCGATGCCCCGCCCCCGGCCACCCGAGTGCTGCGGGCAGAAGGTTGCCTGGTCACACCCGGGCTCATCAACACCCACCACCACATCTACCAGAACCTGACCCGCAGCTACCGGCCCGCCGTCAGCGGCTCCCTTTTCGAGTGGCTGTCCATCCTGTACCCCCGCTGGGCGTTGCTCGACGAGGAGGCGGCCTACCTGTCGGCCTGGGTCGGCCTGGCCGAGTTGGCCCTCGGCGGGTGCACCACTTCGACCGACCACCTGTATGTCCATCCCCGGGGGGCCGGCGACCTGCTGTCGGCGGAGATCACCGCCGCTTTGGAACTGGGAATGCGCTTCCATCCCACTAGGGGGTCGATGAGCCTGTCGCAAAAGGACGGCGGCCTGCCGCCCGACTCGGTCGTCCAGGAGGACGACGACATCCTGGCCGACTCAGAGCGCCAAGTGGCCCGCCATCACGACCGCAGCTGGGGCGCCATGGTCCGCATCGCCCTGGCGCCGTGCTCGCCGTTCTCGGTCACCCCCGAACTCATGCGGGCCACGGCGGAGCTGGCGGACCGCCTCGACGTGCGCCTCCATACCCACCTGGCCGAGGACGCCGACGAGGACCGCTTCGCCGAAGAGAACTTCCACAAGCGGACCGTCGAACACTTCGAGGACGTCGGCTGGCTTACCAGCCGGTCGTGGGTGGCCCACTGCATCTACCCCAACCCGGCCGAGATCGGCCGCCTCGGCGCCGCCGGCGTCGGCGTGGCCCACTGCCCGTCGTCCAACATGATGATCGGGGGTGGAGGATTTTCCCCCGTCGCCGAGCTGCGGGCGGCCGGCGCCCCGGTGGGGCTTGGCTGTGACGGGTCGGCCTCGACCGACCACGCCTCGTTGTGGTTGGAGGCCCGCATGGCGCTGCTGCAGGGCCGGGTCCGCCACGGGCCGCCGTCAATGTC
The DNA here is from genome assembly GCA_050744165.1 of Acidimicrobiales bacterium. GTDB lineage: Bacteria > Actinomycetota > Acidimicrobiia > Acidimicrobiales > Palsa-688 > JBOGGN01. The sequence continues at coordinate 7,981 of JBOGGN010000185.1, forward strand.
GGCGCGAGACGCATTGGAGATCGCCACGTTGGGCGGCGCCGACTGCCTCGGGCGCCGGGGCGAGCTGGGCGCCCTCACGGTCGGGGCGGTGGGCGACTTGGTGTGCTGGCCGCTCACCGGCATCGCCTTCGCCGGCGCCCTCACCGATCCCGTCGAGGCGTGGCTGCGGTGCGGGCCGCTCGCCGCCCGCCACACCGTCGTCGCCGGCCGGCCCGTCGTCGAGGACGGCCAGCTGGCCCGCCCCGGCCTCGAGGACATCCTGGCGCGGCATCGGTTGGCAGCCGCCCGCATCCAGGGCGTCGCCTAGGCCAGCGGCCGGCGGTTTCGCAGTGGTGAACGAAGAATCCTCTCCGGTCCAACCCCACGATGCCGCTCGGGTCTTCACCCGTCGCCGGTTTCTCGGCGGCGCCGCCGTCGTCGCGGGTGCCGCCGCCCTGGGCGGAGCGGCGCTCGGTGGGGCCTTCGGCGGGGCCGGGGCAGCGCCCCACAACCTGCAGAAGGTCCTGTAAAGCCCGCCTCCGACTCCGAAGCTCTTCGATGTCCGCCACGTCAAACACGTGGTCATCCTCATGCAGGAGAACCGCAGCTTCGACCACTATTTCGGCGCTCTGCCCGGCGTCCGCGGCTTCAGCGATCCTCACGCCATGACGCTGGCGTCGGGGAGGCCGGTGTTTTTCCAACCCCGTGCTGGCACTCCCGCGGGCTACCTGCTGCCGTTCCACCTGGACAGCGCCACCACCGCCGCCCAGGCCATCCCCTCGACCAGCCACGCCTGGGCGGTACAGCACCAATGCTGGAACAACGGCCAGATGGATGGCTGGCTGCAGGCCCACGTGGCGGCCGACGGTGCCGGCATCGGGCCCTACACGATGGGCTACTACACCGGCGCCGATCTGCCCTTCCAGTGGGCCCTGGCCAACAGCTTCACGGTCTGCGACAACTATTTCTGCTCGGTCCTCGGGCCGACCCTGCCCAACCGGTTCATGCTGATGACGGCCACCATCGACCCAACGGGGGCGGGTGGCGGGCCGGCGCTCGACGATGAGGGGCCGAGCGGGGGCGGCTACACCTGGCCGACCTACCCCGAGGCGCTCCAGGCTGCCGGCGTCAGCTGGAAGATCTACCAGCAGTTCGACAACTTCGGCTGCAACGCCCTGCAGTACTTCCGCCAGTACCTCACCGCGGCGCCGAGCTCGCCGCTGGCGACCTACGGCCTCGGCTTCAGCACGCGCTACGACGGCACACCAGCGGGGGACCCCACGATGGCCTTCGAGGAAGATGCGGCCGCGGGCACCCTGCCCACGGTCAGCTGGATCATCCCCACCACCGCGCAGTCCGAGCACCCCCACTACCTCCCGGCTTCGGGTGCCGACTTCGTGGCCTCCAAGCTCAATGCCATCGCCGGCAACCCCGAGTTGTGGGCGTCGACGGTGTTCATCTTGAACTACGACGAGAACGACGGGCTGTTCGACCACGTCCCCCCGATCGTGGCGCCTCCGGGCACGCCAGGCGAGTTTGTCTTTCGTGACTCCCCGTCGACGCGCGGCGGGGGACTCCCGGTGGGCGCCGGCTTTCGGGTGCCCTGCATCGTCGTGTCACCGTGGACCGTCGGGGGTTACGTGTGCTCCGATGCTTTCGACCACACCTCGACGTTGCGGTTCCTCGAGGCGGTGACCGGTGTCGCGGTGCCCAACCTGTCGCCGTGGCGGGCGGCAACCTTCGGCAACCTGCTGTCGGCGTTCCAGCCCACCGCCTCGACCGGGGCGCCCACGCTTCCGAGCAATGCCTCCGCGGCGCGGGAGTTGCAGGCGCAGCAGGTCATCACCACCACCAAGCCGTTGCCTCCGTTTCCCGTGTCGGGCCAGTCGGTCCCCGTGCAGCCCCAGGGCAGCCGGCGTCGCATCGACTGAACGGCCCCCACGCCGGCCGGCCCTCGGCGCCGACCGTCGGTCTCGTCATGCTGGCGCCGACCGTCGGCGCCGACCGTCGGTCATCGGCGTGGTCCGGCGCCGCCGCTCGTCGCGAGGAGGTCGGGAAGCGGCGATGAGTGAACGACGACCAGGTGGTGGATCGGCCGGGTCAGGGCGACGTACAAGAGCCGGAGGCCGCGGCGGTCGGAGCCGGCGATCTTTGCCGGTTCGACGACCACGACGGCGTCAAACTCCAGCCCCTTGGCCGCCGGTGCCGGTACCAGCGTCACCCGCCGGGTGATCCCGTGGCGCTCGATGCGCCCGACGCGGCTGTCGTGTCGGGTGAACGCCTCGACGCGGCGGTTCAGCGGACCCTCGGGCAGAATGACGCCGACCAGGAAACCTTCCGACGCGAGCCGATGCGCGACCGCCAGCGACTCGGCCTCCAGCAGGTTGTCGTCAACCCGGCGAAGTTCCGGGGAAAAGCGGCCGCGGCGAACCGAGGAGGTTGGCCGGACTGACGGCGCAGACGAGGGCAGAAGCTGGGAGGCAAAGTCCAGGATCTGCGCCGGCGCCCGGTACCCGAGGGTCAGTTCCTCGGAGCGGACCTGCGGTGAACGTGGCAGGTAGGGGATCACCTCGTCCCAGGAGGCGTAGGTCTGGGCTCCCGTCGCTTGGGCGATGTCTCCGAGAACGGTCATCGATCCGTTGGTGGCCCGGCGAGCCAGCATTCGCAACTGCATGGGGCTCAGGTCCTGCACCTCGTCGCAAATGATGTGGCCGTAACAGCGGGTGCGCCCGTTGATAAGGAAGTTGGCTTCGTCCAACAAGGCGAGATCGTCCCTACTCCAGCGGACCTGCCCGAGCGACGTCGCCTTCGGGCGGAGGAGGTCGTCGATCTCTTCATCGCCGAGGATGTCCCCCGCGGCCGATCGCAACAAAGGTTCGCTGGTCAGCAACGTATTCACCAACTGGTTCGGCGAGATCGACGGCCACAGCCGGTCGAGCAGGTCAGTGAATCCCCGCGAACCGCCGAGCTCCTTCGCGAACCAATCGGCGTCGGCCTCGAAGCGACCACTGGCTCGCAGTTGGCCGCGGCAGGCGGCGACCAGCCGTGAGCGCAGGGCGGCCCGCCCGGCCTTGTAGGGCGCCGGCCCCGAAGCGATCGAGCCCGCGATCCCGTTCACCTCGTCCGGATCCATGGTGGCGGCCAGGTGGCGGGCTCGGAGCATGACCGGATCGACCAGGGGCTGGCGCTGCGCCGCCAGGGCACGCTCGATAACGGCAGCCATGCGGATATCGCCTTTGACCAGCGCCGCCGACGGGCGATCCTCTGCCCCGATACGCGAGCGCGCCACCAGATCAAAAATGGTGGTCTGAACCACCGACGATTCGCCGAGGGAGGGCAGGACCTGGGCTATGTAGCGGAGAAAGGCGCGGCTCGGACCGATGACCAGCACGCCGCTGCGCTCGAGATCGGGGTGGTTGTAGAGGAGGAAGGCGGCCCGGTGG
>JBOGGN010000186.1:0-7720 GCA_050744165.1 Acidimicrobiales bacterium
GGGCGGCTCCGGGCGCTGGCGGGCTCAGGCGGGTACATCGAATGCTGATCGTGATCCTGGTCGGGGTCCTCGTGATCGCGGGCGTGGTGGCGCTGGTGGCAGGTCGGAGCATGAACCGCACCGTGCAGGCCAACACGGGCGGGGTGGGCACCGGCCCGGGTGGCTGGGCCCACCTGGACTACACCGGGACGACAGAGCCGGCGATCGCCTCGGTACGGGGCACCGTGTTCCCGGGCACCCACGCCACCGCCCATGCCGCCACCTCGCCAGCCGAGCAGGGGCTGGCCGAGATCAAGGGCCACGACCCGCTTTTTGACGAAACGGCATTTCTTGAGGACGTGCAAAAGGTGTTCTTTGTGGTCGAGGAGGCGTGGACGGAGCGCAAGGCCCTCATGAGCCGCCAGGTCATGGCTGACGGCATCTGGCAGCAGCACCAGATCAAGATCCAGCAGTATTTGGACCAGGGCCACCGCAATGTGCTCGACCAGCTGACGGTGACTGACCTGACGATCGTGTCCGCCCATTCCGACCAGAACTTCGACACCGTCACCGTGCAGGTGCTGGCCGCGTGCGCCGATTTCGACGTCGACGACAAGGGCCATGTGGTGCGCGGCGATCGCCATGTCGGGCCGTGGAAGGAGAACTGGACCTTCCAGCGCTCCTCGGACGCCACCACCAAGGTGGGCGCGGGGACCATGAACGCCCATTGCCCGAACTGCGGAGCTCCTCTCGATCTCGACCTCGAAGGGGTGTGCAAGTATTGCCACGTGGTTATTACGGCGGGAAAATACGACTGGGTGCTGGCTCGCATCTCTCAGGCGAATTAGCGGTATTCGTGGAATCGCCCCCGCCCTCTTTGGTGTCGTTGGGCCACCGGGCTCGAGCCGCGGCCCGGGTTCTGGCGGGGACCAGCTCGGCCGAGCGCGACACTGCGCTGCTGGCCGGTGCCGATGCCCTGGAGCAGTCGGTGCCGTCGATCCTGGCGGCCAACGCTGACGATGTGGCGCGCGCTGTCGCCGGTGGCGTCTCGGCGACCGTGGTGGACCGGCTTCGACTGAACGCAGGCCGAATCGAGGGCATGGCGTCAGGGTTGCGGCAGGTGGCGGCGCTCGCCGACCCGGTGGGGGAGGTGCTCGACGGATGGGTCCGGCCCAACGGCCTGCGCATCCAGCGGGTCCGGGTGCCCCTCGGTGTGGTTGGGATCATCTATGAGAACCGGCCCAACGTCACCAGCGACGCCGCCGGGCTGTGCCTCAAGTCGGGGAATTCCGCCTTTTTGCGGGGGAGCAGCGGGGCTATTTCGTCGAATACGGAGATCGCCCGTGTGCTGCGCGACGCCTTCGCCAAGTCCGGGTTGCCGGCCGACTCCTTGGTGTTGGTGGAGGACACGAGCCGAGAGTCGGCGGTGGAGTTCATGCGGCTGCGGGGGTCGATCGACTGCCTCATCCCTCGGGGAGGGCCGTCGTTGATCAGAGCGATATTGGAAAACGCCACCGTTCCCTATGTCATTGACGGGGACGGGAACTGCCACGTGTACGTGGACGAGGCCGCCGATCTGGACATGGCCCTGTCCATCGTCGTAAGCGCCAAGACGCAGCGGCCGTCGGTGTGCAATGCGGCCGAGTCGTTGGTGGTGCATGCGGCGGTGGCCTCGTCGTTCCTGCCCCGGGTGGCGGCGGCGCTGGACGGGGTGGAGCTGGTGGGCGACGACCGGGCGGTGGCCATCGTAGGGCCGGAGCGGATGGGGCCGGCGTCGGAGGCGGACTTCTCTCAGGAGTTCCTGGGGCTGAAGATGAGCGTCGCCGTCGTCGATGCGCTGGACGGCGCCATTGCCCACATCGCACGGCACGGGTCGGGGCACACCGAGGCCATCGTGACGGGTTCACTGGAGGCGGCCACCCGGTTCGTTGCGGGGGTGGATGCGGCCGCCGTGGTGGTCAACGCGTCGACTCGCTTCACCGATGGGGAGCAGTTCGGGTTCGGGGCCGAAATCGGGATCTCGACCCAGAAGCTGCACGCCCGCGGGCCGATGGGGTTACGGGAGCTGACAACGTACAAATATGTAATTTTCGGGGACGGCCAGATCCGAAGCTGACCTTCGGAGTTGGATCCCGCGGCTGGCAGAGCACCCGGGGTCCGCCGACTCGCCTTCCGATATATGGCGGAGGGGACGCGCACCCAACGGCGAGGTCCGCACCTGATCTCGACGAGACCAATTTCATGCGGGGTCGAGTCGAAGCCACGCCGCGAAGAACGCGTCGGTGATTTGCCAGCTTTCGTTACGGCGGGCGACCAGTTCGTCCTCTACCAAGGAGTCGATCACCTTTTTGACCGAGTTGCTGCCGGCCAGCCCCACGGTCCTGGCAAAGCTCGAAGAGTACACATGTTGGTGATCTTCGGTGGCCAGGCGGACCAGGACGCGGCGCTGCCCGGGCGAACGGGCTGCGAAAACCTCGCTGTAGATGGCTGCCTCGTGGGCGACCGCCTGATCGAGTCCCAAGGCCAGCGCTGTGTCGTCGACGACCCTGTCGGCCAGCCCGTAGCCCTCGTAGGCCAGGCGTTGGATGTCATTGGGGACCGGGCCAGCTCGGTCGATCGCCGCCGCGGCGGCGGTCTCGTCCATCTGCTTGCCACCCGCCGCCGCACGTGCACACAGGAAGTGCGTCATGATGTCGTCGGGGATGGGGCCGAGCTCGATCTTCTGCGCCATCCCATAGAGCGGGGCGTTTTCCGCGTCGACCAGTCGTTCCATCAGGTGACGCTTCGAACCGGCCAATACCAGTGACACCGCAGGATGGTCGTCGGCGAGCGATTTCAGGAGGTTCGGCAGGTGGGCACCCAAGTCGACGATCGCCTGGAATTCGTCGAGGACAAGGACCGCCGGTCGGTGGGCGCTCTGTTCGTCCAAGAGGGCATAGAGGTCGGCGAGAACGGTGTCGGCCTCAAGGCCAGCCACTGCCGGTTCGAAGGCGAAGACTGGTTGGCCATGGTCGTTGATCGTCACTGTTGGTCGCATCCGTAGCCGGCGAACAAACTCGGGGAGCGCCTGGCGGGTTCGGTGCCAACGGCCGCCTGGCAGTTGATAGACACCCGAGGCGAGCTGGCCGATCAGGGCGACAAGGTCCCTGGACCGAAGGACGTTGGCCTTCACCAACGCCCCGGGGGGGCGCGATTGGGCGAGTTTCGCTTCTGCTCGGAGCAGTAGCGACGTCTTGCCATAGCGACGCGGGGATAGGAGCACGACGTTGATGCCGTCGCGCATCCGGGCGGTCACTGCCGCCAACTCCCGCTCCCTGCCAGTGAACTGTTCCCCTTGGACCGGGGTGCCGTAATGGAACGGGTTCTGGGCCACGCCAACAAGTTACCCGTTATACACCAGTTAGCGAGTCACCAGTTAGCGAGTCGCCAGTAGGCGAGTCGACAGCATGGTGACGGGCCAGTCCAGGCGTTCTCCCCAGACCGATAAGAGGGACGAGGCCTTTTCCTACCTGGTTTTTATTGCCGGCCGTTTTGGACCTCGGGTACGAGGCCGTCAGTCGGTCCTGGCGCCGGCACTGCCTTCGTCGACCCGCCGGTCGGGGGCCTCCAGCCACTCGAACCACTGCTGGAAGGCCTCCTCATGGAGGATGGCGAAGCGCAGGACGTTGGCCAGTCCGCTTTCGTCCGGGTCGTCCCCGAGCAGCCCCGCCACCCGGCGGTACTCCTCCAGGTTCTGCTCGTGCCGGAGCCGCTGGATGGCGAGGAACCGTCGCCGGCGGGTCTCGTCCAGGTGGCTGGCGAAGAACACCATGAGCAGGAGCGGGGAGCGCACGAGGTCGGGGCCCGGTTCGCGGCGCATCCAGACCGAGAACGCCTCGCGGCCGCGGTCAGTGATGGTGAACGGCTTTTTGTCCCGGGTGCCGGCTGGGCCCGCCGCCACCAGGCCGGACTGTTCCAGGGTGCGAAGCTCCCGGTAGATCTGGCTGGGGCTGACATTCCAGAAGTCGCCCAGCATCGTTTCGGCCTGGCGGGCCAGATCCCAACCGGTCATCGGTCCGCGGTGCAGTAGACCCAGCAGCGAGGCCGCGGTGGCGTTCAGCCGCTCCAGGTAGCCCCCTAGATCGCTTGTACCCATTGACATGCCACTTTGTTAGGTTACACTGCTCGGTAATGCTACCTACCCCGAGCCTGGAGATGGCGCTGGTCCGCGACCGGTTGGCGGCCCTCGGCCGGCAAAGCGCCGAGATGTTCCGGTCCCTCGACATGAACCGGGCGGTGCAGAACTCGGAATGGACGGTGGCCGACACCGCTGCCCACCTGATCTACGCTCTCCGGGGTTTTACCGACTCCGCCGCCGGTCACTACGAGGAGTGGGAGCAGTGGGCGCCGCAGATCCCCAAGCTGCGAACTACCGAACGCGTCGCCGCCATGAACAGGGTCCTGATCCCGGCCGAGCCCCATCGCAGCGCCATACAGGCGGCCCAGGCCATCTCCGACGGGGTCCGGCGATGGCTCGACGTCACCGCAACCTTGGCGCCGGACCAGCGGATGCCTACCCCGTGGTACGGGGAGACCGAGAGCCTGTCGATCGCGGAGGCCACCAGGCTGCTGCTCGGCGAGCAGGTGATCCACGGCTACGACGTCGCCAAGACCGTCGGGCACAAGTGGCCCATCACCAAGCAGGACGCCCTGCTGATCTGCGAGGTGGGACGGACCATGATGCCGAAGGTCGCCGACCCTGCCGTCATCGGCACCACCCAGGCGAACTACATGCTCCACTTGGGCGACGGGGGCAAATGGGTCGTCCGCCTGGCCAACGGGCGCGTCACCGTCGAGCCGCCTGCAGGACAAAAGGTGCAGTGCCACATCCTGGCCGACCCGGTCGGGTTCGTCCTCGTGGCCTACGGGCGGGTGAGCCAGTGGACAGCGATCTCCAAGGGGCAGTTGTTCACGTTCGGGACAAAGCCATGGATGGCCTTCAAGTTCAAGTCGTTTTTTTCCAACCCCTGAGCAGGTAGGCGCGTGGCGACGTTGGTGTTCTTCCACGCCCACCCCGATGACGAGTCGATCGGGACCGGCGGCAGCATCGCCAAGGCGGCGGCGCGCGGTCACCGAGTGGTGCTGGTCGTGGCCACCGCGGGAGAGGAGGGCAACAGGCCTCCCGGTGTGGTCGGCCCCGGCGAGGACCTGGCCGAGCGGCGGCGGGCAGAAACGCTCGACGCGGCACACGTCCTCGGCGTCGCCCGAGTGGAGTTCCTCGGCTACCGGGACTCGGGAATGGCGGGTGCAGAGGCCAATGACGACCCCGCCTCGTTCTGGGCTGCCGACATCGAGGAGGCGGCGGCGCGGCTGGCCGCCCTCGTCCTGGCGGAGGCCGCCGACCTCCTGGCCATCTACGACGAAACCGGGGTCACCGGGCACCCCGACCACATCAAGGTCCACCAGGTCGGGCGGCGGGCGGCGGCCATCGTCGGCGATGGGCTGCTGGTGGTCGAGGGGACCCTGAGCCGGACCCAGGGAGCGGGGCTCATCCGTCACGCCTTGGCCAAGATGGCCGAGGCGGCTCCGGAGCAGGGTGAGGGGCGGGCGCCGGGTGAGGGACGGGAGCCAGGTGAGGCGCGGGCGCCGGCTGAGGGCGGCGGACAGGTGGCCAGGCTCGACGTGCCCTTGGACCAGTTTGGGACACCCGACGACGAGATCACCGATTTCGTGGACGTGAGCGCCTTTCTCGACCAGAAGCGGCGAGCGATGGCGGCCCATGCCACCCAGATCTCGGAGACCTCTTTCTTCTTGGATATGCCGGCCGGCGAATTCAGTGCCCTCTGGGGGCAGGAGTGCCTGATCTGCCGGGATGACCCGGCGTTTCGCTACGACGACCTCCTGGGCGCCGCCTGGTAGGCGCCGCCCGGTAGGCGCCGCCCGGTAGGCGCCGGAGCCGGATCGAGACGCCATGAGCGTTACGGCACGCGGTCTGGTGGGGCGGGCAGCGTCGGAGCGAAGGTCGGTGGCCGCCGAGCCTTTGTGGCCTGTTCGAAGGCGTAGCCCAGCCCCAGCAGCCGGGCCTCGCTCCACGCGGGACCGACAAACGAGAGACCGACCGGGAGGCCCCGCACGAGGCCGGCGGGCACCGTCAGATGGGGGTACCCGGCCACCGCCGCCGGGCTGGAAAAACTCCCCGAGTCCGGGTCCCCATTAACCTCGTCGGTCAACCACGCCGGGGAGCCGGTGGGCGCCACCAGGGCGTCCAACTGGTGGCGGGCCAAGGTGGCGTCGATGCCCTCGTCCCGGCTGTAGCGCCGGCAGCGGGCCAGCGCGTTCTGGTAGCGCCGGTCGGTGAGCGACCGTCGCCGGACGGCGGCCTCAAACTGGTCCTGCCCGAAGAGGGCCAGCTCCTCGCCGGCGTGAGCCTCGTTCCAGGCGATCAGCTCTCGAAGGGATTGCACCGGTGCGTCCGGTGCGAACTGCCGCAACCAGGTCCCGAGGCCGTCGTTGAGCTCGTACAGCAGCACCTCGAACTCCGGTGCGGCCAGACGGTTTGAGTGTTTCAGGGTCACCGGGTCGACGAGCACGGCGCCGGCCGCGGCAAGGGCCTCCAAGGCCCAATCGACGACTGCGGCGACTGACGGGTTGTCCCCGAACGCGTGGCGTACTACGCCAAGGCGGGCGCCGCGAAGTGCGCCGGCATCGAGGCACTCGGAATAGTCCCGCGGATCGGCTTTGGCGGTGGCTTTGGCGGTGGCCGGGCCGGCGGTGTCGGTGGCCGGGCCGGCGGTGACGGTGGCCGGGTCAGCGTTGTCGGCGCCGGCCATGGCGGTCAGCAGCGCCGCCGCGTCGGCGAGGGTGCGGGCCATCGGCCCGGCCGTGTCCTGGGTGTGCGAGATGGGGATGATGCCGTGGCGGCTGACGGAGCCAACGGTGGGTTTCAATCCCACCAGGCCGTTGATGGAGGCGGGGGAGACGATGGAGCCGTCTGTTTCCGTCCCCACGGCGACGACCGCCAGGTTGGCGGTGATGGCGACAGCTGAGCCGGAGCTCGACCCGCTGGGGTTGCGGTCGAGGGCGTAGGGGTTGCGGGTCTGGCCACCCCGGGCGCTCCACCCGCTGGTGGACCCGCTCGAGCGGATGTTGGCCCACTCGCTCAGGTTGGTCTTGCCCAGGATGACGGCGCCCGCGTTTCGCAGCCGGGTCGCCAGATGGGCCTCCGCCGTCGGCCGGATACCGACCAGGGCGAGCGATCCGGCGGTGGTCTGCAGCCGGTCGGCGGTGGCGATGTTGTCCTTCAGTAGCACCGGGATTCCGTGCATCGGACCTCGCGGACCGGACCGGTGGCGCTCCTCGTCGAGCATCGCCGCGATCTCGACGGCGTCAGGGTTCACCTCGATGACCGAACGGAGGGCGGGTCCGTCCTGGTCGAGTTCCCGAATGCGGTCGACATAGGCGACCGTCAAGTCTCGGGCGGTCAGCCGGCCGGCGGCCATGTCCGCCTGCAACCCGGCGATGGTCGCTTCGAGATAGGGGAAGCCCACTCCGGGCACCGGTGGTGGACGGCGTCTAGTGGCCACCGCTGGTCTCTATCACAGCGCCGCTGCACGGGGCGGTTCCCAATCCTGCCAAAGCCGGGGCGGGTGACGAGAGCGGGTGGCGAGAGCGGGTGGCGAGAGCGGGTGACCCGAATAGCTACCCATATACGACAGGATTTCGGGCCACCCTCAGGGCGGCCGAGGGCGGGTGACCCGAATAG
>JBOGGN010000187.1:0-16570 GCA_050744165.1 Acidimicrobiales bacterium
ATGTCATTGAGTGCCAGGGCATAGAGGATCCCGGCCAAGGCGGCGAGGGCGGAACTGGCCACGAGGGTCCAGAGCACGACGCGGTCGACATTTACCCCGAGCAGCTGCGCGGCTCGCGGGTTCTCCGCCACGGCCCGTACGGCACGACCAGCGGGGGTTCGCAGGACCACGAAGGCCAGCGCCCCCATGACGAGCAGGGTCACGACGACGATGGCCACCTTGTCCACCGGCAGCGTGATTCCCCCGAGGTGCCAGATCTGGTCGGGGACTTTGCCCGGGGGGAACTGCACGTCGTTGGCGCCGTCCCGCCACAGCCACGAAAGGCTACCGCCCGGCCCTGCCTGCTCCACGAGCGACACCAGCACCAGGGCCAGGCCGATGGTGGTGATGAGGGCGGCGATGGGCGGCGCCCCCCGGCGGCGCAGCGGGCGCAGCGCCACCAGCTCGATGACGGCCCCGAGGAGGCCGCCGGCGCCGACGCCAAGCGGGACGGCTAGCACGAAGGGCACGTGATGCAGGGCGACGAGTGAGTAGGCGATCACCGCACCGAGCATGAAAACCTCGGAGTGGGCCAGGTTGAGGATGTCGAGGAGGCCGAACACCAGCGTGTAGCCGAGCCCGAATAGGGCGTAGATGGCGCCCGTGAACAGGCCGTTCACCAGCTGCTGGATGGTGTCGCGCAAAGCGAGCCGACCCCGGGCCCGCTACGGGCTGACCGACTTCACCAGGTTGAAGCCGCCCTTGCCGTCCATCGAGATGACCCAAATGGTCTGGCGGACGTCATGCTGCGCGGTGAACTGGAAAGGGCCGAGCGGGGTCTGGATATTGGTGGCGGGCAGGGCGTTGTCGATCGCCTGGCGGTCGGCGGCGGTGTTCGTGTAGGTGAGGTGGGCCCGCTTGGCGGCGTCGGCGAAGATCAGCACTCCGGCGTAGGCCTGGGCCGCGAACTGGTCGGGGTCGGTCCCGAACTTCGCCTTGTAGGCGCTCACGAAGCTGGCGTTGGACGGGAAGGTGTTGTTGAGGTACCAGGCGCTGGCGCTTTGCGCCCCTTTACCGGCGGCGCCCGCCTGCGCCGACACGGCGGCCGAGTTGAACCCGTTGCCGCCGAGGAACTGGCCGGTGAACCCGTCCTGGCGAGCCAGGGTCATGACCTTGGACGGGATGGCGCCGAGGGAGGTGATGAAGATGACGTCGGGGTGGTGGGAGACGGCCTGGCTCACGAAGGGCGAGAGGTCGGTGTCGTTCTTGGAGAACTGGATGGTGTCGACCAGATTGATGCCGACGCTGCCCACCGTCTGCTTGACGACGGTGGCTCCGTCGATGGAGAACTTGTCGTCGTTGGGGTACAGCAGCACGCCGGTCGTCGGCTTGGGGGTGACCCGATCAACGTAGGTGTGGATGTTGGCGGGAACGGCGCTGGCCTCGCCCAGGCTGTCACGGAAGATATAGGTGCACGGGTAGGGGCAGCTGCCGACGATGTCGAAGCCGGTGTTGGAGACAGCCACCACAGGGGTCTTCAGGTTGTCCGCCACCGGGTCGGCGGACACCGCGGAGTTGGACAGGGTGGGCCCGAGCACCCCGAGCACCCCGTCCTCTTGGATCAGGGTCTGCATCTGCTGGGCGGCTTGGGTTTGGGCGGAGCCGTCGTCAACGACGGTGATCTGGAGTTGGGCGCCGTTGACACCCCCAGCGGCGTTGATGGTGTCCTGGGCCAGCTCGACCGCGTTTTTCTGTTGCGGCCCGTAGACGGCGCCGGCGCCGGTCAGCGAGAACAGCCCTCCGAGCTTCAGAGTCTTGCCCTTGCCGCTGGCGGAACTGCTGCTGCTCGACCCGCAGGCCGCCAGCAGGAGTGCCAACGCCAGGCCGGTCACAGCCCAGGTGCGGAAGTGCTTCATGGTCTCCTCCCCCAAAAACCGAGAGACATGTGCTTGGCGAAGTGTAGCGACCGGCCTGTTCGAAGGGTGGGTTGGTCGGGGCCTTCTCAGCATCTAGGGGTCAGCGACCCGGCGACCGGCCGGGGCCGACTCCGAGGCCCGTAGGAGGCCCGTACGGCGCTGTCCCACCGCCTCCTTAGGATGGGGCCTGATCACACTTGACTAGAGCCAGAAAGGCGGTACCCCGTGAGTGAACAAGGTTTGTCGCGCGCCGAGATCTCGGGCAGCGCTCGTGACCTGGATCCGACGTGGGAGCAGGTCGGGCCGGCCGATGCCAGCGCCCCCACGACGGTCACCGTCTATGTCCGGGACCCGGCCCCCCAGGAAGGCGTCGACGATTCGGAGCTGTCGCGGGCCGACTACCAAGCGCGGCACCGGGCCGACGACGCCGACATCCAGGCCGTGCTCGACTTCGCGGAGGCCAACGGGTTGGCGGTCGGCGAGGTCGATCCGATCCGGCGCAGCGTCCAGCTCACCGGGAGCCTGGCAAACCTGTCGACTGCCTTCGGGACCACCCTCAGCCACTACCGCAATGAGGGCGGTGTCTTCCGGGGCCGCAGTGGCCCACTCACTGTCCCCTCCCACCTGTCTGGGGTCATCTCAGGCGTCTTCGGGCTGGACAACCGGATGGCAGGACGGGCGTTGTTCCGGCCGGCGGCGGCCGGGGCGGTCCAGTACAGCCCGCCCCAGGTGGCCCAGGCGTACGGTTTTCCCGCCTCCGCCAGCGGCGCGGGGGAGTGCGTCGCCATCTTGGAGTTCGGGGGCGGCTATCAGGAGAGCGACATCGCCGCCTACTTCCAGTCGATCGGCGTCGTCCAACCAGTGGTCTCGGCGGTGTCGGTTGACGGCGGCTCCAACTCGCCGAGCACGCCCAATAGCGCCGACGCTGAGGTGATGCTCGATATCGAGGTGATCGGCGGGGTGGCGCCGGGCGTGAAGATCGTCGTCTACTTCGCCCCCAACACCGAGCAGGGGTTCGTGGACGCCATCACCACCGCCGCCAACGACAACACCAATGCCCCCTCCGTCATCTCGATCAGTTGGGGTGGCCCGGAGAACACCTGGACTTCACAGGCGACGACCCAGATCGAGAGCGCCTGCACCGCCGCCACCGCCATGGGGGTGACGGTCACCGCGGCATCGGGTGACAGCGGTTCGACTGACGGGGCCACCGACGGCAAGCAGCACACCGATTTCCCGGCCTCGGCGCCCCACGCCCTGGGCTGCGGGGGCACCAGCCTCCAAGCGTCGGGCGCCACCATCCAGAGCGAGGTCGTCTGGAACAGCGGTGCCGGCGGCGGGGCCACCGGCGGGGGGATCAGCGACACCTGGCCGGTGCCGAGCTACCAGTCGTCGGTCACCCTGCCGCCGTCGGTCAACGATGGCGGCACCCGCCGCGGGGTACCCGACGTGGCCGGCGACGCCGACCCCCAGACCGGTTGGACCATACGGGTCGACGGCCAGACGATTCCGATCGGCGGCACCAGCGCCGTGGCCCCCCTGTGGGCGGGATTGATCGCGGTGTTCAACCAGGCGCTCGGCAAGCCGCTTGGTTTCGTCCACCCGCTGCTGTACGCCGCCTTCGCCCGGGGCACGTTCCACGACATCACCCAGGGCAACAACGGCGCCTACAGCGCCGGGCGCGGCTGGGACGCCTGCACCGGTCTGGGGTCCCCCAACGCGACCGCGTTGCTGACGGTCCTGCAGGGGGCGAAGAGCGACTAGCCAACGGCTCCATCCACCCTCTGCGCCGCTGAGGGACCGTAATCTCAGGATCGCGATGTACGTCTACGCGACCGAGGAGTGGACTGACGACGAGGCCGAGATCCTCCGCCGGTACTTCACCAACCTCGACCAGCCCGTCTTCGCCCTGGTCAACCTGCCGGAGATCGTCAAGGGGGCCCTGTTCGCCCGCTACTCACGGTCGCCGAAAAGCCTCCGGCGGCTGTTCCTGGACGAGTTCGTGGGCGAGTTGGACGTCAGCGGCGACCACAGCATCGACGCCACCGTGGGCCTGGCCCGGGCCGAGCAGCTCTATGACCGGGTGTTCTTCGAGTACGGCGACGACTCGGTGGCGCAGCTGGGCGGCGTCCATCTGGCCTGCGAACAGACGTCGAACCTCCTGACCAAGGTCCTCGAATGGGGCCGGCTGATGGCCTACATGGAGCAGTCGACCCGCTACATCGCTTACGACTTGCGACTCAGCCACGGCCGCTACCGCTACTACCGGGACCCGGAGATCCTTTCGTCGTCCCTCGGGGCACGCTACGTGGGCGAGATGGACCGTGTGTTCGACACCTACGGCGAGCTGATTCCGACCATGCAGGCGTGGTTCGCCGAGCAGATCCCCAAGGCCGAGGGTGACTCGGACCTGAGCTACCGGCGGTCCATCAAGGCCAAGGCGCTCGACACCCTCCGGGGGCTGCTTCCCGCCGCCGCCACGTCCAACGTCGGCATCTACGGGACCGGCCAGGCCTACGAGGCCCTGTTGTTGCGGATGCGGGCCCATCCCCTTCCCGAGGCTCGGGCGTACGCCGAGATGATGCTGACCGAGCTGCGCAAGGTCATCCCTTCGTTCCTGCGCCGCGTCGACGTGCCCGACCGGGGTGGGGCGTGGTCGGCCTACCTCGAGAAGAACCACCAGGCAATGCAGGATCTGGCCGACGCCCTTTTCGGGGGCGAGCGGAAGGCTCCAGGCGAGGAGGGCGCCGGCCCGCTGGACTTCAGCCGAGCCGCTGGCGGCAGGGGCGGCGCGGGCGACGAGCCCGGGCCCGCCGGTACCCCGACGGTCACCCTCGTCGACTGGGATCCCGAGGCCGAGGTGAAGACCATCGCCGCCATGCTGTACCCCTTCACCGACGCCGCCGAGTCCACCCTGCGGGCCCGGGTCGAGGCCATGTCGCACGAGGAGCGGCTGGACGTCGTCCGCACGTACGCGGGGGAGCGGACCAACCGCCGCCATCGGCCGGGCCGGGCGCTGGAGCGCACCTCATACCGCTTCGACATCCTCTCGGACTATGGCGCCTTCCGGGACCTGCAGCGCCACCGGATGCTCTCCATTGAGTGGCAGCACCTCACCCCCGAGCACGGCTACACCCTGCCGGCGGCGGTCGAGCTAGCCGGCGCGGCACCGGCCTTCCACGAGGTCATGGTCCGTTCGGCCCGACTGCACGACGCCTTGGCGGAGCGCTTTGGCCCCGTCCAGGCGGCCTACGCGGTGGCCCTGGCGTTCCGCGTGCGCTACGTCATGCAGTTCAACGTCCGGGAGGCGATGCACATCATCGAGCTGCGCACCACGCCCCAGGGCCACCCGGAGTACCGCAAAGTGTGCCAGGAGATGTACCGGCTGATCGACCAGCAGGCAGGCCACCACGCCCTTGCGAGCCTGATGAGCTTCGTCGATCAGGAGAGCTACGAGGGCGACACCCTCGAGCGCCTGGCCAGCGAGCGCCGGGCCGAGGGGCGCCGCCTCCGCCGAGACGGCGACTCGGGAGGCGCCATCTCCTAAGCGGGTCGCCCGCTTTGAGGTAGCTGGGAATCGTCGACCGCCTCCTGGTCGGGGCCAGGGCCGGGTCGAGGACCGCTTCCTGGGTCTGCACCGTTTCCAGGACCAGACCACCGAAACTGGCGCCACCAGAACGCGCTATCACGCGTTCAGGCGCCACCAGTTCGGCGCCGACCGTGCTTCCTGAGCAGACCTGTAGCTGTCGCGGGTGCCGAGGCACCCCGCCTCGCGATTGGCGATTGGATCGTCTCGGGCTTCACCTAAAAGCCTGAGGCTGCTGTTGAAGTTGAGAGCTGCGAGAACTATGGGGCTCTAGTTGATTCTGAGGCTGATGATGTTCCTGAGGTAAATGTGGAGAGTGGGGTTGCTGGTGCTGAAGTGAACATGTATGGTCTTCGGCGGACGGAGAGAGGGAACAACCATGCCTCGAAAAACTCTCCTCCGAACCTTCGCCGCCCTGGCCGCCGTCGGCACACTCCTTGTCGCTGGCCAGGCGGCCTTCCAAACCAGCACCCCCACGTCCGTGACCGTGTCGTGGGGGGACACCCTGTGGTCGCTGTCTCAGCGCTATGGGGTGAGCATGCAAGCGCTGGCGGCAGCCAACCACATGCGGGTCACCGACGTGCTCTACGCCGGACGGACGATCGACCTGCCGTCCAGCACCGCCCCGCCGTCGAGTTTCACCAGTTGGCCCTACGCCAAGGCGGTCATTCCCACCACCACCCCGCAGGTGGTGAACCCACCAGGGTCGTTCTGTGCGACCTATCAGCCACCGACCACACCCCAGGGCCAGCTCCCTGCGGCCCTCGCGGGCGATCACGGGAAGTTGGCCCTGCGGTCGACCTTCGCCCACTGGGCGGCTGTCTACAACGTGCCGCTCTCACTGATGGAGGGCGAGGCGTGGGAGGAGTCCGGATGGCAGAACAACGTCGTCTCGCCGGCCGGCGCGGTCGGGATCGGCCAGTTGTTGCCGGCCACCGCGGCCTTCGTGAACCAGTCGCTCGGGACCAGACTCCAACTCACCGTGGCCTCGGACAACATACGAATGATGGCGGTCTTCCTCGGCTATCTGCTGCGGGCCACGGGGGGTCAGATCTGCGACGCGGTGGCGTCCTACTACCAGGGGCTGACCGCAACGGTCAACCTGGGGGTGCTACCGGTGAGCCAGATCTATGTGCGAGACGTGCTTAGCCTGCGGCCTCGCTTCCTAGGGGCGTAACGTCCGGGCGAAATCGCTCGGGTTTGGCACAATTGGCAGATAATTTCTGCGACCCGCTGACCAGCGAGGACGCGGAAACACCCTGGTCATGGTCCCGGCGGGCCGCTTGACGGGCACCATGCTGGTGTGCGACAACAGGTGAGACCTCGCCCGCCTTCCTCGAGCAGGCGGGCGATCAGGGCGGTGGCTCGGAACTCCAAGTAGACAACGTCTCTTGTTGGGATCCGCTGGGCGTAGGCCTGGGGATGTCGCGAGTGACGGTACCAACGGTTTTCCGAGCCACCTTTCCTGAACTCGCGGCCGGCCCACTGGGGGAGCCGCCGCCGATTGCGGTCCGCATCGGGCTTGGTTGGCTGTAGGCGTCGAAACTGCCGCCGGGTCGGGCCTATCATCCGGCACCGACCGTGGCGAGGGGTTCGCATGCCGAAGGAAAACAACGACCTGGACGACGACCTCGCTGACGACGCCGAGGCTCCCGACGACCCCGACGAGGAGGAGCTCGAGGAGCTGGACGAGGATCTCGATGAGGACGACGACGACGGTATCGACGACGCCGATGCAGACGACGACGCCCTCGACGACGACACCGATGCTGACAGCGTTGCCACGGACGACAATAAGACCCACGCCCCGGTGGTCACCCGGGACGAGGAAGAGGACGAGGACGACGACGACGAGGCCGATTCGGACGATGTCGAAGCGTCGCTGGACGTGATCCTGAAAGAGCGGCTCGTCGTTATCGACGATGATGATGAGGATGATGACGACTCGCCCGACAACGAAGATCGGCCCGATAGCCTCCTCAAGGTGCTGCCCAAGCAGCCCGGGGAGTTCGTCTGCCAGTCCTGTTTCCTGGTGAAGCACCCGAGCCAGCTGGCCGACCGCGAGGCGATGTTGTGCCGGGACTGCCTGTGAGCTCTCCAAGCTCCACCGGCGGCTCCCCGAAGTCGGCTCTGGCCCACGCGCTCGACGTCGCCGTGTTCGGGCCGGTTGGGCTGGCGGCGAACGTCGTGAGCCACCTCCCGGAGTGGGTGGAAAAGGGTCGCGACGAGGTATTCCACCAGCTCGACGTAGCCAGAGTCGTCGGCGAGCACGCCAGCCGCCACGGCCAGAAGCGGCTGAAGTCAGCTCTGGTTGGCATGGGCATCCTGCCCGGGCCGCTGCCGCCATCGGCGCCACGCGCCGCCGAGACGGGGGGACCGGCCGCCACTGCGGCAGGACGGGCGGCGCCCGGGGGCCACAGAGACGAAGGCGCCGGGCGGTCGGGAGCCGGGCGGTCGGGCGACGAGCCGGGGAGCGCCCTGCGGCCGAGCGCCGAGCCGGAGAGTGCCGAGCCGGGGAGCGCCATGCGGCCGGGCGACGAGCGCCGGAGCGCATCGGCGAGTGGTGCCGCATCGGAGCGAGCGACTCGGCATCGCACTCGGCAGGAGGCCAGCCCCCAGGAGGCCACTCCCCAGGAGACGGGCCCCCAAGAGGGAGTACGGCTGAAGGACGCCGAGCTCGAGGCCACCGCCCACTCGGCCCCCTCCGAAGGCTCCGACGGTGAGCACAGCCCTGAGGGCGCCGATTTGGCCATTCCTGGTTACGACTCGCTGTCGGCGTTCCAGGTGGTGCAGCGCCTGGCCGGCTTGGAACCCGCCGAACTGGAGTCGGTGCGCCGGTACGAGACGACCGGCCGAGGCCGCCGCACGATCCTGACCCGGATATCCCAACTTCAAACAGGACGGCCCTGAGGCTTCATGGAAGGTGCCCGCCCGGCAACGGCGGACGACGTCGGTCGGCTGACTGAGCTCTACCGGCAGGGGAAGGAGGAGCTGTCGGTCTTCCGGGGGTCAGGGCTGCTCTTCGAGCGGGAGGCCCGGCGACAGCCGACCGAAAGGTCGCTGTCCGACGCCCTCGCCTCCCCTGACCGAGCCCTGTGGGCTGGCACCATCGATGGTGTCGTGGTCGGCTATGGCGTCGGCCGGGTCGACCGGTTGGCCGCCGGGGACCGACTTGGCGTCATCGAGGACCTCTACGTCGAACCGGACGCTCGTTCAGTTGGCGTCGGTGAAGCCGTGACCGGTGCCCTGCTCGAATGGTTCGCGGATCAGGGCTGCTGCGGCGTCGACGCCCTTGCGCTCCCCGGCGCCCGGGCGACCAAGAACTTCTTTGAGGAGTCCGGGTTCACCGCCCGGCTGTTGGTGATGCACAGGCGCCTGGACGGCGCCGGAACCCCAGAGCGGGGTCAGGCCGGCGATGAGTGAGCATCCCGAGGTTTGCGTGGGCGCTATCGCCGTGGCTGCAGACCAACTGCTGCTTATCCGCCGAGGGAGGGGGCCGGCGGGCGGTCGCTGGTCGATCCCGGGCGGGCGGGTGGAGTTGGGCGAGACCCTGGCCGAAGCGGTGGTCCGAGAGTTGGCGGAGGAGACGGGCCTGGAAGGCATGTGTGACCAGTTCGTCGGGTGGGTCGAGCGCATCAGCGACGCCTACCACTTTCTGATCCTGGACTTCGCGGTGACGGTGATCTCCACGGACGACCCTGTCGCAGGCGACGATGCGGCCGAGGCCCGGTGGGTGCCGCTCGAGGATGTGGCGTCAATGGCTCTGGTCGACGGGCTGGCGGAGTTCCTGCACGAGAACGGGATCCTGCCGACCATCACCTAAAGGCTTTCGAGGGTTTGCGAGGTGGTCGGTCTAGCGGCCCGTCCAGACCGGAGGCCGCCGTTCGATGAAGGCCCGTGGACCCTCGGCGAAGTCCTCCGTCTTGCCGACCCTGGCCACCGCGTCGGCCGTGAAGTGCCAAAGGGCGGCGTCGTCCTCGCTCAAGGCTCGGGAGGCCACCGAACGGCTGGCCCACACGGCCTGGGGAGCGTTGGCGACGATGCGTGACGCCAGCGACTGCGCGGCGGCGAGCGCCTCGCCGGGGTCGACCAGGATGTTGACCAGGCCGAGCTCGTAGGCCAGTTCGGCGGTGATGGGGTCCCCGGTCAGGATCAGCTCCATCGCAACTTTGGGGCCGACCGTGCGGGGGAGCCGGAACAGGCCCCCGCCCGAGGCCACCAGGGACCGCTTCACTTCTGGGAGGCCGAAGCTGGCGAGCCGGGACGCCACGACCAGGTCGCATGCCAGCACGATCTCGAAGCCGCCCGCCAGGGCCGGGCCGTCGACGGCGGCAACGATCGGCTTGGTCCGCTCCCGGCCGACGAACCCCGCGAAGCCTCCTTTGGCCGTCCGCAGCGACGCCGCCTGGCCGGACGCGATGGCCCGCAGGTCCGCCCCGGCGCAGAACACCGGGCCTTCGCCGGTGAGGATCCCGGCCCAGCACTCGGGGTCGGCTTCCAGGCGGTCGATGGCGTTCTCAATGCCGGTGGCAACCGCTCCGTCGATGGCGTTGCGAGCCTCGGGGCGGCCAATAGTGATGATCGCCACCCGGTTGCTGACCACGTAGTCGACCACCCGCCTGAGAGTACTTTGGGCTCTCTCCCCGCGCGCGGAGGGGCAGGGGAGTGACCTGCCTGCGGCCGGGAATGGCCTAGGTCGTCGAGGGCGGCGGTGGCCGGATGGGGCCCGGAGGCGGGGGAATGGTGATGCCGAGCATGGGTGCCAGGGCCGGGACCCGAGCTGACTGCTGGCGGGCCGCCTGGAGGAGCGGTTCTTTGGCGTCGTTGGGGAGGCCCAGCGGTTTGACCTGGCGTCGGACCGGCGAGGCGGCGACCGCCTCGAGCATGGCGGCCCACCGTTCGGCGGGCGTGTCCGGGCTCATGGCTTTGCCGGCCGCGTCGGTCAGCTGGGCCGCCAGTTCCGCGGGCAGCTTGGTGGCGGCCTCCGGGGGGCGAGCCGACAGGCGCAGGGCCCGGACCAGGCGGCTGTCGGCCAGGTCGGCCTGGATCTCCTCGACCCAGACCACCCGCATCTCTTCCCCACGGCGATCGAGCGTTTCCCGCAGGCTGGCGGCCATCGCCCGGGATTGGTCGTCCCGAGCGGCACTGGCGCCCTCCAGCAGCGAGCGCAACTCCCGCAGGGGCAACTCGTCGGCCATCTTGGCGGCCGCCTCGGCTCGGTCTCGCCACTCGGCCGCCTTGACGCGGGGGAGGAGCTCCTCGGCGATGGCCAGGAGCGCCTGGGCGTTGGGCGCCGGTCGGCCTTCGGCGGCCGCCTTTTCCCCCTCGAGGTGGATGGCTGTGCGAACCGCGGGAATCCCGCCGCGGATCACCTGTTCTGCAATCGGCCGATGCTCGGGCGGAAGCGTCTCGAGCAATGCGTGGCGATGCGCGTTGCCCGGAGTCAGGCGCTTCGGCTTGGGCCGATCGCCGCCCCCACCCACGCCACCTCGCGGGCCGCTGCCCCGCGAGGGCCCACCGCCCGCCGGGTCGCGATAGGACTCGCCGCCCTCCGAGGAATGCACTGGCCGGCCTGGTCGAGGGCCACGGGGCGGACCACCCGGGCGATGTTCCTCTCCCGCCACGCCGCTGGGCCGACGCCCGCGGGTGCCTCGGCCGCCACCTGGGCCTCCAGGGCCGCCGGCACCGCTCCCAAAGCCACCGCCTCCACTGCCGCCCGTCCCTCCGCGCCCGGGGCCGCCACCGGTCCTCGATCCGCTTCGTCCTCCCGAGCCGCCGGCCGCCAAGCCGCCGCCCGACGAGCCGCCACCCGCCGAACCTCCGCCAATGCCCTCGCCAGTCGCCGAACCTAGGGAGACCCCCTCAGCTCCGCTGGACCCGGCGCCGTCGACGCCCGCCAGGGACCCGACCTCGCCGGAGCCCGAACCGGCGCCGGAGCCGGAACCGGAGCCCGCGCCGGAGCCGGAGCCCGAACCCGCGCCGGAGCCCGAACCGGCGCCCGAGCGCCCACTCGAAGCGGACGTGTCGCCCTGGTCCCGAGCCCCGCGGCCACCCGGCCGGGAAACGTCGCGCCGATCGCCGCCGAGTGGCCCGCCCGGCCTCGAACCGCGGTCGAATTGGGGCCGATCCCCCCGTCCGGACCGGGGCCCACCGGGCCCTCCGGGTCCACCAAACCCGCCGCCGCCCGGCCTGCCGGGCCCCCCGAATCCGCCGGCTCCGCCAGAGCGCTCTCGCGGCGGCCGGGGTCCGCCGGCGCCGCTCCGTTCGTCGCTGCCGCCCTCAAACCGCCCACCCCGGCCGCCCTCGCGGTCACCCCTCCTCGGCCGCCGGGGCCCGTCGTCGGAGTCGCGGGGCGGGTGGGTAAGGCTGGTGGTGACGCCCGGGGCCGCGTCCCGTGGCGGCCCCACGATCTGCAGGCGCTCGGGCTCGGACCGCTTTTCCTTCGGCGGCAGCACGTTGATGATCGTGATGCCTTCCATCTCGAAGTCGGCGTCGACCCGCAACACGTCGCCCGCCTTGGCGCCCGCGGTGAGGAGCTTGCCGTCGAGCACGCCTCGGGGCTTGAGCGCCCCCGCTGCTCGCCATGTCCAGCTGCCATCAGGCCGCGCGCTGGTTAGCTCGATCTCAATCCGGCGGGCCATGGCGCTCAACCTACAACGCGGCGGGCTCGCGCTTCATAGGCCGATTTCGCCGCTATCTACCGGCGATGGTACTAATCAAGGGCTTTAGCGCTCGGCGCCGGCCCCAGCCAACTCTGGTTCCGGCTCCGGCTCCGGTATCGACACCTCGGCGGTGAAAGTGGGGACTGCCTTGTCGAGCCACTTGGGGAACCACCAGTTGGCGTCGCCCAGCACCTCCATGGTGGCCGGCACCAGCACCATGCGCACCAGGGTGGCGTCGACGAACACCGCCACCGCCAGGCCCAGCCCGAAGACCTTCAAGATGCGCAGGTCGCCGAGCACGAAGGCCACGAACACGCAGCACATGATGGCCGCCGCGGCGGTGATCACCTTGGCGGTGACGGCCAGGCCGTCGGCCACCGAGGTGGCGTTGTGGTGGGTCCGCAGCCACTCCTCCCGGATGCGGGAGAGAAGGAAGACCTCGTAGTCCATGGACAGCCCGAACAGGATGGTGAACAGCATCAGCGGGATCCACGGGTCGATCGGCCCCGTCTTGTCGACTCCGACAATGGATTTCAGCCAGCCCCACTGGAAGACCGCCACCATCACGCCGTAGGCGGCCCCGATGGACAGCATGTTCATGATGGCCGCCTTGACGGGCACCGCCACCGAGCGGAACACCGCCATCAGGAGCAGAAACGACAGCAGCACCACCAGGCCGATGACCAGGAACAGGCGGTGGGCCAGCTGGACCGAGACGTCGATGCCGCCCGCCGTGAAGCCGCCCACCAGGGTGGTAATCCCGGTGCCGTTGAGCGCCGCCTGGGCGTCCTGGCGGACTCGGTGGACCAGAGACTCGGTCTGGGTCGCCTGCGGGGAGGTCTTGGGGATCACGGTGATCACGGCGGTGTCACCGGCCGGGTTGACCGCCGGCGGGGGGACGAAGGCCACGTCGGGGTCCCGGCGCAGCGTGGCCAGGTAGGGGTCGAGGGCCGACGCAGAGGTGCCCGAGGGCAGCGAAGCGGCGATCACCAGCGGCCCGTTGACGCCGGGGCCGAACCCGGTGGCCAGGAGGTCGTAGGCCTTGCGGGTGGTGAAGCTGGCCGGGTCGTTGCCGGCGTCGCTGAAGGTCAGGTGCATGGAGAACAGGGGAAGTGCCAAGAGGATCAAGGCGAGGAGCGAGGACAGCCCGGCGGTCCACGGATGGCGCTGGATGACCCGGCTCCACCGCCACGCCAGACCCTCCCGGTGGGCGCTGACATCGCGGGCCTGCCGGCGGTGGATCGACCACCCGTCGATGTTCTTGCCGAGGAAGCCGAGGATGGCCGGCAGCAGCGTCAGGGATGCACCCATGACCATGACCACGGTGACGATGGCCCCGAACGCCAGGCCGTAGACGAACGACAGCCCCATCAGCATCATGCCGAACAGCGAGATGATCACCGTGCTGCCCGCCAGCAGCACCGCCCGGCCCGAGGTGGCCAGGGCAAGGATGATCGACTCCTCGTACCCCAGCTTCTGGACATCGAGGCCCTGCCGGTAGCGGGTCACGATGAACAGGGCGTAGTCGATGCCCACCCCGAGGCCGATCATCACTGCCAGTTCGGTGGCGAAGGAGGGCACGGTCACGACGTGGCTGAGCAGCGACACCAGCCCCACGCCGATCAGCAGCCCGACCAGGGCGGTGATCAGGGGCACGCCCATGGCCACCGCGGACCCGAAGGCGAACAGCAGGATGATCATGGCGGCTACGAAGCCGGCCGCCTCACTGAGGCCGAACTGGAACCCTTCGGCGGCTTCGATCGGCTGGCCGCCGAGGGCGACCTCGAAGCCCGGATGGTTGGCGTCTTTGCCGGCCTTCAGGATCATCTTCAGGTCGGACACCGGCACGTCCTGGGTGATCTTGTCGAGCTGGATGACCGAGTAGGCGATGTGGGGGTTGCTGGGCGAGATCTGGCTGTCGCCACCGGGATCGAAGGGGCTGCGCACCGCCGCCACATGGGGGATGTGCAGCAACTGCTGGTCGAAGGCCGAGATGGCCGCCTGGTTGGCAGGGGAGCGGACATCGCCGGCCACGTCGAACACCGCGTTGGCGCTGTCGCCGGATCGGACCGGGAACTTCGCCGTGAGGAGGTTCTGGGCCAGCTGGGCCTGGGACTTGCCGCCGGTGAACTTGTCGGACCACTTGCTCTTCAAGGCTTGGGAGAACCCCATGCTCAGCAGGACCAACAGCAGCCACACCACCAACACCCGCCACCGGCGGTGGTAACAGGTGCGGGCCAGGCGGCCCATTCTCGTGTTCTGGATCGTCAGGATCGGTTTCGGCGGGGAACCGTTCGAGCTCATGGGGCCATCCTTACCAGGGTGCGCGGACATCGAGTGCCCTATTTGTCTCGTCGCCCAGTACGACGATCCGGCGGCCCAAAACGTGACGGTCGTTGGCGAAAGTGGCTACTCCTCGAGCAGATCCGGCTGCTGGGCCACGATCAGGTCGTACAGCGACTGAAAGGAGTACCAACCGGCCAGGTGGTTGCCGATCTGGGTGAAGGTCAGGTGGGCGGTGTCGGGCTCGATGGTGCGGTAGCCGCCTGCCGCCATTGCCAGCAGCTGGGCCTGGCAGGAGCGTTCCATGGCCACGAACCACCACACCGCCTCGTCGACGCTGTGGCCCACCGTAAGCAGGCCGTGGTTGCTCAGGATGACGGCCTTGGTGTCGCCGAGGGCGTGGGCCACTCGCTTGCCCTCCTCAACGTCGAGCACCACCCCGGCGTAGTCGTCGAACAGGGCGTGGTCGCCGTAGAAGGAGCAGGCGTCTTGGGTGATCGGCTCCAGCAGCCGGTGCAGCGACGAGAACGCCTTGCCGTACATCGAGTGGGAGTGGGCGGCGGAGACCACGTCCGGACGGGCCGCGTGGACCTGGGAGTGGATGCAGAAGGCGGCCTGGTTGACCGGCCAGTTGCCCTCGACCACCTCGCCGGCGGAGTTGACCAGGATCAGGTCGCGTACCCGAATTTGGGCGAAGTGCATGGCGAAGGGGTTGACCCAGAAGTGGTCTTCGAGTACCGGGTCACGAGCGGTGATGTGGCCCGCCACCCCCTCGTCGAAGCCGAAATGGGCAAACAGTCGCAATGACGCCGCCAACCGCTGCTTGCGGTGCCGGCGCTCGTCGAGGGGATCGTCGAAGATCGGGATCTGGTGGGGCTGGCGATCGCTGGCCACGGCGCCTCCTTCGGCTCAGCAGGTCTCGGATCGGGGTCGTCGAGACGCTTTGATCGTACCGTCAGCGTTGTCTCCCGCGGCCTCTGCCCCTCCGCTGGGCGGGACAGGGGCGCCGTCGAGGCCTTTTCCCCCCTTGGTTTCTGCCAGGTGAGCCTTCAAGCCGGACAGAATGACGTCGAGGCCGAAATCGATCGAGGTACCCGACAATGCCATGACGGTCGCCTCGATGTTGTGGATCTTCTCACGAGGCAGGGCAGAGAAGTAGGCCTCCATCCGTTCCTCTTTGGTTGCCCCCGCCGCCGTCGCCACGAGGTCGCGATGCACCGGCCGGGTCTTGGCCACGAGAAGGGTGGACATGCTCAGGCGGTACAGGAGCATGACCGCGTGGGCCGCGTCGTCGTCGGTGAAACCGCCCTGGCGCAGGATGGCGACGCCATGCTCCAAGTTGGCGAGGCCGTTTGGGCCCAGGGTCACTCCCTCGACGTAGACCCGGACGATCCCAGGATGGGCTTTCCACACATCGTGGTTGTGCTGGCACAGGGCCCGGATGCGCTGCTCCCAGTCGCCGGTGTCCGGGGCTGAGGTGGCGACCGCATCCTCGATCACGTAGTCGACCATGAGGTCGATCAACTCCGCCTTATCGGCGACGTGGTTGTACAGCGACATGGGCGTCACGTCGAGCTCCGAAGCCACCCGCCTCATGGTCAAGGCGTTCAGGCCATGGCGCTCCACCAGGGCCAGCGCCGTGAGGACGATGCGCCGTCGAGTCAGGGCCGACCCCGCGGGCGCGTCGTCCTCGTCGGGCTGAAGCCATCGGGGCTGGGCGGGTCCGGCCGCCCGATCCGGGGAGCGGCCACCGGTCGAGGCCGACGGTTCTTGCGAATTCATTATTTGATGAGCGATTCGGTCGGATTTAAAGCGCCGGTATCGGAGGGCGCATCGCCAAAAGGATAACCACCGATTCTGAGAGATTCCTGATTCAGAATCAACACATCAACAATTTGCGTTGAGCCTCCCTTAGGAAATAACAGAAATGTCGCTATTCACGGCCCATTCGGACAAAGGCGATGTCTCGCCAGCGCGGGTCGGCCACCGAGCGGTCCCCCACGGTGCGGAGCTCTGTCCACGATCGGGCCGACGCCCGGCGCCGCACGCCACGGACAGATTGGGGGCCGTGCCCGCGGCCCGGTCCACGGATGGAAAATGGGCGGCTCCGCCCCGGCTCTCGACCCTCGGAGCCGCCTTGGCCG
>JBOGGN010000188.1:0-6488 GCA_050744165.1 Acidimicrobiales bacterium
CCGGGGGCTGCGGGGCCGGGGGCGGCGACCGGGAACCTCCGGGTGTCGCTGAGCAGTTTCGTCGGCCGTGACGCCGAGCGGGGGCAGCTCAGTGACGCCGTCCGGTCGAACCGACTGATAACGCTGATCGGCCCTGGTGGCGTCGGGAAGACCCGCCTCGCGATCGAGGCTGCGGCCGCTCTCGACGGGGACCTCGGAGAAGGCTCCTGGCTGGTCGAGTTGGCGGCCGTGGTCCACCCAGGCGACGTAGCGCCGGCGACAGCACGGGCGCTCGGAGCGGTCGGCGCCGCTGGGCCGCGCTCGCCGGGGCCGGCCGGGGCCCTCATCGTCGACCATCTGGCCGGGCGTTCACTGGTCGTGATCCTCGACAACTGCGAGCACGTCATCGGTGCCGCGGCGACGCTGGCCGAGGAGCTGGTCGGGGCCGTCCCCGGCCTCCACCTGATCGCCACCAGCCGGGAACCGCTTGGGGTTCCCGGGGAAGTGTTGTTCCCGGTCGGGGGCCTAAGCGTCGCCGCGGCGACCGAGCTGTTCGCTGATCGGGCCCGGGCGGTACAACCCGGCTTCGTTCACGATGGCCCGACAGGCGAGGTCGTATCCGAGATCTGCCGCCGCCTGGACGGCCTCCCGCTGGCGGTCGAGCTGGCCGCAGCCCGGCTCCGTGCCCTGCCGTTGGCCACCGTGGCGCAGCGGATCGACGACCGTTTCCGGCTGTTGACCGGAGGCGCCCGCACCGCACGACCCCGCCAGCAGACCCTGCGGGCGGTGGTCGACTGGAGCTACGACTTGCTCTTCGACGACGAGCGACGCCTGTTTGCTCGGCTGGCCGTGTTCTCGGGTGGCTGCGAGCTGGCCGCGGCCGAAGCCGTCTGTGCCGACGGCGAGATGCACCCCGAAGAGGTGCTCGACGTGCTCGGCCGGCTCGTGGACAAGTCCCTGATCACCCCGCCCGGCGTCGGTCAGGACGCCCGGTTCACCCAGCTCCAGACGCTTTGGGAGTACGGGCGGGAACGCCTGGAACACTCCGCCGAGGCCGATGTCGTCCACGCCCGGCACGCCGCCTACTTCCTGCATCTGGCCGAGCAGGCCCACACCGGTCTGCGGGGTGCCACTGGGCCCGAGTGGCGGCAACGCGTCACCGTTGAGATCTGCAACCTGCGGTCAGCGCTCGACTGGTTCATCTCGGCCGGCGACGCCGATGCCTCCGTGTCCTTGGCGTCAGGGCTGGCCTGGCACTGGTTCCTCAACAGCGACTTCGCCGAGGGAGCACGCTGGCTGGGCGACGCCCTCCAGGCGACAGGGCCGTGTCGCACCGACGTGGGCGCGACGGGCCACGCCTGGCACGGCTATTTCGTCGCCATGTCCTCCAATCCGGAGGCGGCGGTCGTCGAATGCGCGGAGGCACTCGCGGTGCTGGCCACTGGCGGCGACCTCCGCCGACTCGAAGCGCTGGTCTGTTCAGCCGCCGTGCTGGTGCGAGCGCACGCCTTCGCCCGGTCGCTCGAACTGCTGAGCCAAGCGCACGAGCTGCTGGAGGTGCCCGGCCGCGGCTGGTTCTTGGCCGCCCACGATCTCCTTATGGCCTGGAACCTGGTCTCGTTGGGGCGCCTCGACGAGGCGAGCGCAGCCGCCCGATCCAGCGCCGCTCGCTTCGACGCGGAAGGCGAGGTCTTCCTGGTCACCTCGTCACTGCACGGCCTCGCGGGGATCGCCGAGGCGCAAGGCGACCTGGACGGCGCCACGCGGGCCTACGAGCTGCTCTTGGAGCGGTGCCGGGTCACGGGGCAGCGCCAGTACTCGTCCTTCGCCCTCGTCGCGCTCGCCACCTTGCGCTCCCGCCAGGGCGACGACGCGTCGGCCGACCGGCTCTACCAGGAGGCGATAGCCCACACGTTCAACCCGTGGCCGTCAGCTGACGCCCTGGTCGGACGGGCCGCCATCGCCCGTCGCATGGGTGACCTGGCCGGTGCCCGCGAGTTTCTGGACGCGGCGCAAGACCGCTATCGGGAGGTCGACCTTCCTGCGGGATCGGCCGGCGTTCTGGTTGGTCGGGCATGGTGGGCCATCGCGGCCAACCGAGCCGACGACGCCGCTGTCTTCGCCGCGGAGGCCGTCCGAATCGCGGCAGCCAGCGGCGAACCAGGTACCCAAGCCCTCGCCGAGACCGCCGCCGGCGCCGTCTCGGTCGTCTGCGACCCGTCCCCGAGCAACGTCGCAGCCTTCCGGGCCATGGCCGATGGGCGCGAACAGCGGCGCGCCTTTCCACCTCTCGTCACCGACGACCCAGACGTCGCCGAACTCATGTCGCGCCTGGCCCTCCTGCCCAGCGGCTAAAGCCGTCAGCTGCGGGCGGGGCGAAGTCGGGCTCAGCACCAACTCAGCGCCACCTCAGGGCGCCAGCGCATCGTGCAAGCATGTTGCGAGCCGAAGAGCCGTCCCCGACGTGGGTAAACCAGCCACAGAACCCACCGGCGGTAGAAGACCACGGCCGGGCGGTCACCAGCACCGCACCGGCGGCGGCGTGGTACCGCCGAGCGCAGCGGGCCCAGGACTGGCCGGGGACCACGTCGGCTCTGTCCTCTGCTGTCGACGCTGATCCCAGCTTCGCCGTGGCCGCGGCAGACCTCGACGCCGTCACGGGAACCGCGAACCGGGGTGCAGGTCGCCATGAAATGCCTTGGGAACGTCACCACGTCGAGGTGGTCCGCACGGCCGCCGGTGGCGACGGCCGCAGGGCCGCGGACCTGCTGCGCGAACACCTCGCCACTGTCGGCTGCGACCCGATCGCGCTGCGCATCACCGCTCGGCTCCTCTGCGCCGCCGGGGCCGGCGACGAGATCAACGATCTAACGGCCCAGCTTCCGCGGTGCCACGGCGGCGAATGGCCGTACTCGTCATGACCGGCCTGATGGCCGGATCCCAGGTAATCGAGCCCACGAAACCCCAAGCAAAAGGAGTGTCCATGACCCTGACCCAATCCCGCCCAGCGGACGCATACCTGCGGCCACCCCCGGCCGCGCTGGCCGGACCGACAACGGCATCAACCCGCAGGACCGCTTCCCTTGTCGGCCTGCTCTTCCTGGCCGCCACCGTCACCTTCATTCTCGCCGACAAACTCATCACCGGTGTTCTCCAGAACCCCGCCTACCTGACAACCGCCTTCGCACACACCAACGCCCTGGCCACCGGAGCCATGTTGGGCCTGGTCGAGGGCCCCGCGACCGTCGGGATTGCCGTACTCCTGTTTCCCCTGTTGAAGCGCGACAGCGAGCCGATGGCGTTGGCCTATGTCGGTTTGCGGATCGCCGAACTGGCTGCCGCTCTCCTCTATGTCGCCACCCCGCTCCTCGTGATGAAAGTGGGCGCTGCCGTCCACAACCGCTCCCTCGACGCATCCATGTCCCACCAGCTCGGCGCGCTCTTTCAGGCCCAACACAGCATCGCCATCGTCCTGATCTACCTGCTCACCGCAGTCGCCGGAACGATCCTCGCCATCTTGCTGTACCGCTCCCAGCTCATCCCGAGGCCGCTCGCCATTCTCGGCCTGGTCGGCTACCCAGTGCTGTTGGCCGGAGGCGTCCTCTCGCTGTTCAACGCCGTCGACGTGACCCACGGCGTTGGCCTCCTGGCGTCGGTGCCAGGCGGGCTCTTCGAACTGATCCTGCCGATCCGGCTCTTCACCAAAGGGTTCACCTTCGGTGCCGACAGAGAATCATGCCAAGCCCAGGACCAGCGACTCTGGTAGTAGCTGGTGCGGCCCTCCAGATGCTCTGGATCGAATACGTGTTGGCTAGCGAGGTACTCGCTGGCGAGCACGCGGGCGCATGCTTCCTCGGCCACTTCCCTGACAAGGGTTTCGGCCGGCGCCTCCCCCGGCTCGACGGTGCCACCCGGGAGGTTCCAGAAGCCGTCAGGTTGGGCGATCAGCACGACCCTGCCGTCGGTCGCGAAACAGAGGCCGTAGCTCTGGGTGATCTCGGCCTGCGGCGGCATCCAACCGCGTGCCATGAGGGTGAATTCCCCAGGGCGTGCGTCGGTGACGCCCACAGGCGCCAAGACGGGATCGACCGGGCCGCGGGGGCCGGGCTGGAGCTGGCTCATCGGCCTCAGCATTGTCGGTCGCACTCGAGCGATCTAAGGAAAGCGTGGAGGATCAGATGCACAACAAAGGCTGGCCCCGAGCCAAGTGACGCTTGCAAAAGTTCGCGTTGTGGTAGCTGTGGGTAGAGAAACCCTGTGCAGTCCCCCGCCCTCAGCGCAAACGTGCCTGCCGCCCCGGTCGCCGGCCTCCCGATCCGGCTGCCCAATGGCGCCCGGATCGTGTTGCGGCCGATCGTCCCCGAGGATGGGCCCAAGCTGCACGGCGGTATGGCGGCGCTGTCGGCCGCGGCCCGGCGGCATCGCTTCTTCACCGCCAAGAACCACCTGACCGAGGATCTGGTCAGGTACCTGACCGACATCGACTACCGGTCCCACTTTGCGTGGGTGGCGGAGGACGTCGAGCGCGAGGGCCATCCGGTGGTGGCGGTAGGGCGGTATGTCACCCTCGACGCCGACGCGGCCGCCGAGGCATCCGACGGCACCCCCGGCACCCCCGGCACCCCCGGCGCGTCGAAGGTGGCGGAGATCGCCTTCGTCGTCGGTGACGACTACCGGTGCCAGGGCGTGGCCACCATGCTGCTCGACCTGCTCACGATCGTTGCCGCCGCCAACGGGATCGGGCACTTCTTCGCCCGGGTGCTCGATGACAACCTGGCCATGCGTCACCTGCTGACCAAGGCGGGGGGAAGGTTGGGGATCGACGAGGTCGGCGTCCTGCGCACCACCTTCGACCTCCCGGCGACGACGGGGCGCTTCTCGGTCGAGGAGGTCCTGGCGATCGCCCGGTCCGCCGCCGACGCCTCGGGTATCGCCCGCTGTTCGCGTACCGCCCGTTCCTCGGGTGCTGCCCGCTGAGCCCAAACCGCCCGACCGCGGAACCGCCCACCTCGCCAGTGCGTCTCCCACGGTGGATGGACCCCAAACCCTTTCGATCGCCATCGCCTACGTCTTGGGCATGACCCGGGACCCAACCGCGGGCGGACGACAAGCAGTCGCCGCCCGATCATCCTTGGTCGTATGACCGTATTGGGAACGACCACACCATTCGAGCCGAGCGCGCTCGGGGTGATCCTCGGACTCGACTGCCCGGCGGCCGGGACCGTCCACGTCCTTCGCGCCCGGGAGGGTGGCCGCCCAAGGCGGCGGAGGCGGTCACTGGTCGGCAGGGATCGGCAGCGTCGTGAGGTAGCCGTTGTTGAGCAGCCAGTTGACATTGAGGGACCCGGGGCTGCCGGGGACCAGTGAATTCTCCAGCTGGTACTGGCGCCCGAGGCCTGGTTGCCCGAATCCTGGTGCGATCGGTCCTGACTCGACCTTGAAGGACTTTCGCACCTGGTACAGGTGGTAATTGCAGGTGAACGCGGGGTCGAAGTTGTCCAAGCTCATCGGCGGCAACGCCCGCGACTGATAGGGCATCTCCATTGGTGCCAGAAAGGCGCCGAAGGGGCTCCCGAAGCGGTCGATGCGCTGTCCGACGCCCAAGCGCAGGACGTATTCGATCGGCTGCCCCTTGGCGTTCAGCAGGTAGCCGTTGTCGGGCGGGTAGTTCCAACCCCCCATTCCGCCGTTGGCCGCGGGATTCCAATAGGTGGCGAGAAACTGCGAAGCCGTGAGGCCGGCCAGCGGTTGGTAGGTGGCGACCATGGGATACAGCGACCCCCCGGTCGGCAACTGCGCAGGACCGAGGCGGCTATCACTATTCAGGTAGGCGTTCGAACAGGTGGACCCCGCCGGGGCCGCAAGGGCGCGTACCGGAACCGCCCAGATGCCGCCGAGCAACACCGCCACGCCCGCGAACAAACAGACAAACCGCCGCTTCAGCGCACCCCGCATGTTTCCTCCCAGTTCGCTGCCGACGGGAGTGTATTCCCCTGGCCCCGATCGAGCGGACCCGGCATCCTTGAGGGATGGATCAGCTGTCACGATCGGAGCTGGAGGCCGGACTCCCCTGGCTGTTGCAGTCGCCATCGGACGACGGTCGCTTGGAACTGATCGTCAGCCGTCCGGCGGTCAACGAGCGCGAGTTGCTCTCCGAAGGCATCATCGACCTCTCGGTTGGCTTGGTGGGCGACAACTGGCTCGCCCGCGGCGGCAGCCGCGGGGTAGACCACGCCGCAGACCCAGACGCCCAGATCACCGTGATCAACGCTCGGCTGGCGGCACTGGTGGCGGGCTACTGGCGCGACGGCTTCTCCGACCGGCCCGACTCCGGAGACTCCGGGTCCGTCGGGTCCCTGCGGTCCGCGGGGTCCGCGGGGTCCTTGCGGTCCCCCGGCTCGCCGGGCTCGGCTGGTGTTGACCGCCGAGCACTGGCCGGAGACCAACTCCACCTGGACTTCGACATCAGCGAGGACAACCTCCCGGTCGGATCGCACCTACGACTGGGC
>JBOGGN010000189.1:0-6022 GCA_050744165.1 Acidimicrobiales bacterium
TTCGATAACCGGGACCGGGGGACCTACCACAACGTGGCCGTCTATGGCGCCAACGGGACCACGCCGTTGTGGGCGGGCGAGCCGATTTCCGGCGTCCGCAAGATCGTCTACCAGACCACCTTCGACCTGGCACCGGGCAGCTACACGTTCCGCTGCAACTTCCACCCCACGTCCATGGTCGGGACCTTCATCGTTCAGCCCGCCTCTTCCCCGAGCGCGACGCCATGAGAGCCTTGCTCGCCCGTACCTGGCGCTCCGCACACACCCACTGGCACCGGACCCTCAAGGTGGCCGTCCTCGGCGGCTCCTCGGTGGCTCTGCTGTCGGGGTGCGTCGCCCATCCCCTTCAGAACTCCCTCGACGCCAAGGGCGAATACGCCCGGCTGGAGAACAGCCTGTTCTTTCCCGTCTTCTGGATCGCGGTGGGTGTCTTCTGCCTGATCTTCGGCCTGGTGACCTACGTCGTGATCCGCTTCCGGGCTCGCTCCGATGACGAGGCGCCCCGCCAGGTCCACGGCCACACCAAGGCCGAGCTGACCTGGACCATCCTGCCCGCCCTGCTCCTGGCGTCGATCGCGGTGCCTACCGTGAAGTTCGTCTTCGACCTCAACAAGTTCCCGAGCAACGCCATGACCATCGACGTCACTGGTCACCGCTGGTGGTGGCAGGCGACGTACACCAACCAGACCAACCCCACCCAGGTTCTCTTCAACACCGCCACCGAGATCCACATCCCGGTCAAGACCAAGGTCATCATCGACCTGTCCTCGGTGGACGTGATCCACAACTTCTGGGTCCCAGAACTGGCCGGCAAGCTCTACGCCATCCCGGGCCGCCACAACAAGATGGTGCTCGAGTCCGATGATGTCGGCACTTTCTACGGGCAGTGCTCGGAGTTTTGCGGCACGTCCCACGCCAACATGCGCCTGCGTGTCATCGTCGACAGCCCGGACCAGTTCACACAGTGGATGGCCAACCAGGAGGCGCAACCCAACCTGCCGGTCGCGGCAGCCACCTCGGGGTCATCGACGACCCCGACCGGCTCGACGTCGAGTTCTGCCGCCGCCACGTCAGGGGCGGCGGCGGCATCCGAGGGCGGTGCCTCCGCGGCTTCCGGCGGGGCGTCGGCGTCACCCCCCTCAGGTACGGAGACCTCCACTTCCACGACGTCCACCTCGGACCTGGTGACGGCGGGGTTCAACGACTTCAAGACCATCGGCTGCGCCGGTTGCCACACCATCCAGGGGATCTCCAGTGGTGTGGTCGGTCCCGACCTGACCCACTTCAAGAGCCGTGACACCTTTGCCGGCTCCATCTTCCAAAACACCGACGCCAACCTGCGGCTGTGGCTGGCCAATCCGCCGGCCGAGAAGCCAGGCTCGGTGATGCCCAACCTCAACCTGTCGAACACCCAGATCAGCCAGTTGATCGCTTTCCTGGATACGCTCAAATGAGGGTTTGCTAAATGGCCATCGTCCTTGAACCACCCCCCTCGCCGCCCTCGCCCCTGGTCCCGCCAGGCGACAGCGAGGCTCCGGCCGCCTCGCCGTTCCTGCGCCGACCCCAAGCCAACGAGGGTTTCTGGAGCTGGATCACCACTGTCGACCACAAACGGCTCGGCATTCTGTACGTCGCCAGCGCCTTCGGCTTCTTCTTGCTCGGCGGTATCGAGGCGCTGCTGATCCGCCTGCAGTTGGCCCGGCCTAACGGCCACATCCTGTCGGCCAACCAGTACAACCAGGTCTTCACCATGCACGGCACCACCATGATCTTCCTCATGGTCATGCCGGTCTCGGTCGGCTTCGCCAACTACCTGGTGCCGCTGCAGATCGGAGCCCGGGACGTCGCCTTCCCCCGCATGAACGCCTTCAGCTATTGGATGTTCCTCTTCGGCGGGCTGTTCATGTACTCCAGTTTCTTCCTCGGTGGGGCGCCCAACGGCGGCTGGTTCGGGTACGCCCCGAACACCAGCATCACCGGCTACCTGCCCGGACGGGGCAGCGACTTCTGGGTCTTCGGCCTCCTGCTTCTCGGGATCGCGTCCACCGCAGGTGCCGTCAACATCGTGGTCACCGTCCTCAACATGCGGGCCCCGGGAATGACCATGCTGAAGATGCCGATCTTCGCCTGGATGTCGTTGATCGCCCAGTTCCTCACCGTCTTCGCCATGCCGGTCATCACCGTGGCCCTCTTCGAGGTGATGATGGACCGCAACTTCGGGTCCAACTTCTTCAACCCCGCGGCGGGCGGCGACCCCGTTCTGTACCAGAACCTGTTCTGGCTGTTCGGCCACCCCGAGGTGTACATCCTGATCCTGCCCGCCATGGGCATGGTCTCCGAGGTGCTGCCGGTCTTCGCCCGCAAGCCCCTGTTCGGCTACCCGGTGATGGTCTTCTCCGGGATTGCCATCGGGTTCATGGGCTGGGGCGTGTGGATCCACCACATGTTCGCCGTCGGCCTCGGGCCGGTAGCGGTGTCGGCCTTCTCCGTGTCGACGATGTTCATCGCGGTGCCCACTGGGGTGAAGATCTTCAACTGGATCGGGACCCTGTGGGGCGGTTCGATCAAGTTCGCAACCCCCTGTCTGTTCGCCATCGGCTTCATTGTGATGTTCACCATCGGGGGACTGTCGGGGGTGACCCATGCCCTGTCGCCATCGGACCGCCAGCAGACCGACACCTACTACATCGTCGCCCACTTCCACTACGTGCTCTTCGGCGGCTCCATGTTCGGCATCTTCGGCGCGGCCTATTTCTGGTTCCCGAAAGCCTTCGGGCGGATGCTCGACGAGAAGCTGGGCAAGTGGCACTTCTGGTTGACCTTCATCGGGTTCAACTTGACGTTCGGGCCGATGCACATCCTCGGCCTCGAAGGGATGCCCCGGCGGATCTACACCTACGACAAAAGCCTGGGTCTCGGTTTCTGGAACATGGTGTCGACGATCGGCGCCTTCATCATCGCCATCTCGGTGTTGGTGTTCCTCTACAACATCTTTGTCGTCACCCCGAAGAGCCCCCGGGTCGGCGCCGATCCGTGGGACGCCCGGACGCTCGAATGGTCGATCCCCTCACCACCGCCGGAGTACAACTTCCCCGACGTTCCAGAGGTCCATTCCCTCGACGAGTACTGGCACCGCAAGTACACCGAGGACGACGAGGGTCGGCTGGTGCGATTGCCCAACTACCAGGCGGTGCGCGACTCCTCGGACACCAACGTGCTGCCACCGGGCAAATCGGTCCACATGCCCTCGCCGTCGTATTTCCCGATCGTGTGCGCCTTCGGGCTTGTGGTGGCCGCCTACGGGATGATCATGGGTCGCAGCAGCGGTGACAACTACCTCGTCACCGTCGCCGGGTTCCTGATCACCATCGGCGGCATCTACGGCTGGGGGTTGGAGCCCTCCGCCGCGCCCGACGCCCATCACGACGACGGCCATGGCGGCCACGGCCCCGGTGAGCGGCAGCCGGCGCTGGTCGGCGGCGGCGGCGACGCCACCGCAGCGCTTCCCGCGGGCTCATCGTCGG
Source organism: Acidimicrobiales bacterium (assembly GCA_050744165.1). Lineage (GTDB taxonomy): Bacteria > Actinomycetota > Acidimicrobiia > Acidimicrobiales > Palsa-688 > JBOGGN01. The sequence goes on from JBOGGN010000189.1 coordinate 3,525, forward strand.
GGCTGGGGCCGGGGGCGGCAGCCGCGTCCAGCCTGTCGTCGGCGGAGGAGTCGGCGGAGGAGTCCGCGGACGCAGGCGGGCCAGCAGGGTCGGCCTCGGAAGGCGAAGGGACCGAGAGCTGATGGCGACCACGACGACCGACACCGAGATCCTCGACGAAAGCCCCGGCGAAAGCCCCGCCGAGCACGGCCTGAGCCCGGTCACCAATACCGGGGTCTCCAACGAGAAGCTGGCCATGTGGTGCTTTCTCGGCTCGGAGTGCCTCCTCTTTGGCGCCCTGATCTCCACCTACTTCCTGTATCGCGGTCGCAGCGTTGTGGGTCCCACTTCCAAAGAGATCTACGACATCCCGTACACCTCCATTAGCTCCTTCGTACTGCTGATGTCGTCGCTGACCATGGTGCTGGCACTGGCGGCTATCCAGCGCGGCGACCACCGCCGGCTGCGGCTCTGGCTCTCAGCCACCGCCCTCTTGGGCACCGTGTTCATTGGCGGTCAGGTCTACGAGTTCACGTCGTTCATCCACCAAGGGCTGACGATCAAGACCAACCTGTTCGGGTCGAGCTTCTTCGTGCTCACCGGCTTCCATGGTGTCCATGTGACCCTCGGGATCATGATGCTGCTGACGCTGGTGATCATGTCTGCCCGGGGCCGCTTGCCCCAGTCCAAAGCGGGCGTCGTGGAGATCATCGGTCTGTACTGGCACTTCGTTGATGTCGTCTGGATTGTGATCTTCACCGTGGTGTACCTGCTCCCCTCGCCGGTGGTGCACGTGACGCCGCCGCTGCAGATCCGGTGACGTCGTGACCGACCACGACGCCCCCGAGGCCGGCGCCACGCCCACCACGGCTGGCGCCACCGTCCTCACCGGTGCCGCGGATCCGCCTCCCGAGCCCTCCGATCCGATGGCGCGGACGCTGATCGAGGAGGCAGCCGAGCACCGCCGTCCGGTGCCCGAGGGCGGCGAGCATGGTGCCCACCCGACGGAGGCCCAGTACATCAAGATCGCCGCCATCCTGGCGGTCATCACCGGCAGCGAAGTCGGGGTGTACTACCTGAAGGGCGGGCTGGCAGACGGCTTCGCGCCCCTCCTGCTGGCCTTGGCGGCCATCAAGTTCTTCCTAGTCGGTGCCTACTTCATGCACCTGAAGGCCGACACTCGGGTGCTGCGGCGGCTCTTTACTACCGGGATCGTGCTGGCGATCATCGTCTACTTTGTCGTCTTCTTGCTGTTGGGGGTGTTTTCCGGCACCCACGGCGCCCACGCCTGATGCTCGGCATCGTCAGCCCGACCGCCAATCCCTGGGCCTTCCACGCCCACCCGGACACCTGGTTCGTCATCGTTTTCTCCGGCTACCTGTACTGGTACGCCATTCGGCGGCTCGGTCCCCGCCTCCTCGGTCCCGCGGTGCGGGTGGTCGCCCGTCGCCAGGTGCTGTGCTTTACCGCCGGATTGTTCGTCCTCGAGGTCGCCGGCGACTGGCCGCTTCACGACCTGGCCGAGAACTACCTGTACAGCGCCCACATGGTCCAGCACATGCTGATCAGCCTGGTGGCGCCGCCGCTGCTCCTGCTCGGCTGCCCAGCCTGGCTGGTCCGCTGGATCCTGCGCCCCCGGTGGGCGGCGGGCACGGTCCGGGTGCTGGCCAAGCCGCTCGTGGCCGGGATCATGTTCAACGCCGTGATCGCCATCTCCCACGCCCCGTTCTGGGTCGACGGGACCCTGTACCACCACTCGCTGCATTTCTGGGCCCACCTGCTGCTGTTCGTCAGCGCCATGTTCATGTGGTTCCCAGTGGTGAACAAGCTCGAGGAGTTCCCCTCGCTGAGTGGCCTCAACCGACTCCTCTACCTGTTCCTCCAATCGATCCTGCCCAACCTGCCGGCAGCCTTTCTGCTGCTCGCGACCTCGGTCGTGTATCACTTCTACGCCACGGTCCCGCACCCCTTCATGAGCGCCATCGAGGACCAGCAACTGGCTGGCGCCATCATGAAGGTGGGGGGCACGTTCTACCTGTGGTCGATCATCACAGTCCTTTTCTTCCGGTGGGCGGCCATCGAGCACCGCTCGGGCAACGCGGCAGTGGACCGTGCGGCCAGCGCCCTGGCCGGCCAGCAGGGAGTGGTCCGTCAACCCGGAGGCGCGGTCGGAGTGGCGCCGGTGCCCGATGGAGCGGGGAGTGCCGGTTCCGAGTGCGAAGGCACCGGTCCCCGCGGTCCGGGTGGTCCCGGCGGTCCGGGTGGCCCGGGTGGCCCGGGTGGTCCCGGCGGTCGGCCGGCACCGGAGCCGGTTCCTGCCCTGGTGGCCCGGACCACCGATCGGGTTCCCAAGGTTCTGACCTGGGACGACGTTGCTCAGGAGTTTGCCCGGACGCCGCCGGCGGCCGACCCGGACGACAGCTGAGTTCCCGGCACGGCGCCGGCGCCGCGGGCTTTGAGCGGTAACAGCCCTGCCATCCGGAACTGGCGTCACCAGAACGCGCTATAGCGCGTTCTGG
>JBOGGN010000190.1:0-2503 GCA_050744165.1 Acidimicrobiales bacterium
CCCGCGGGGGGCCGCGGGTTATTCGACCAACCCCAAACATTCAGCGCAGCCTCTCCTTCGCCCAGGTGATGTTGACAGTAACAGTAATCTCTGTCACTGTTATCTTTGTGGAGTACACCCTCGATGACCTGGTAGACGCAGTTGCCCAGCGGCTGGCTGCCCTGGGCCTCGACCAGCAGGCCAACGGCCAGGTCAGCGCCATCCCCGACCGCCGGACGCTGCGCTACTACACCACGATCGGATTGCTCGATCGGCCGGCCGCGGTACGGGACCGTCAGGCCATCTACCATGACCGCCACGTCACCCAGGCGGTAGCGGTGAAGCGGCTGCAAGCCGAGGGGTGGCCGCTGGCCCGCATCCAGGCGCGCCTCACCGGCCTGCACACCGAAGCCCTCGAGGCCGTCGCGGACGGACCGGCGGCGGCGGCGTCGTCGGCGTCGGCGTCCACCGATGTGAGCGCCCTCGACACACCGACGGCTGCGCCCGCGCAGCCATGGTCGGAACCGACCCGCCAGGAGATGGGGGCCAGCCAGACGGCACCGGCGTCCGCCAACCCGAGAGCCGCCGAACCCGGCGTCGGCGTTGCCATGTCGGGCCGGGGGGCGCCGCCGCCGACTCGCGGCGACGGCCGGTTCTGGGCCGCGGCCCCGATCCCGGCCGCCCCCACCGCCGAGGTCGATGGCCCGCGAGCCCAGCAGATTCTGGCCATTCGCCTGTCGGACGGGGTGACGCTGCTGCTCGACGGCGAACGAGCGTGGGCCCATTCGGACGTGGACGGCATCCGGGATGCCGCCTCGACCCTCCTCAACTACCTCCGCGGGGACGCGGCACATACCGAAAGGAACGACGATGACAGCGCGACACCTGTTGCCTACCCTGCCTGACATCCACCCCGACGACTCCCGGGGGAGGGGCGTGCTGACATCGGAGCGGGGCGTTTTCCCGCTGATTGCCATGGAGGTCGAGGCCGACGTCACCGGGCTGGTGGCGGCCATGACAATCCGCCAGACCTTCGCAAACCCGTACCCAGACCCGCTCGAAGCCAGCTACATCTTCCCGCTGCCCGATCGGGCGGCGGTGACCGGATTCCACATCACCGTCGGCGGGCGGCGCATCGCCGGGGACATCCGGGAGCGACAGGCCGCCCGGGACGCCTACGACCAGGCCGTGGCCGCCGGCCAGCGGGCCGCCCTCCTCGAGGAGGAGCGGCCGGACGTGTTCACGACCCATGTGGGGAACCTGGCTCCGAGCGAGGAGGCGACCATTGAGCTCGCGCTCTCGGGCCCGGTGGCGTGCGAACTCGGGGAGGCGACCCTGCGAGTGCCCCTTGTCGTCGCCCCTCGATACATCCCGGGACGGCCTCTCGAGGCGACGAGCGTCGGCGAGGGGACCGAGTTGGACACCGACGCGGTGCCCGACGCATCCAGGATCACGCCGCCGCGGCTGGCTCCCGGCGCCCCGAACCCCGTTCGGCTGAGCATCACGGCACGCCTCGACCCCGCCGGGATGTCAGCCCGGGACCTGGGGTGCAGCTTGGCGGGGGCGATGGTGTCCGGGTCGTTTCCGGCGCCAGCGACAGTTGAGGTGCAGCCGGGGCAGCGACTCGACCGGGATTTCATCCTCCGGTGGACGGTCGCCGGCCAGACCAGCGGCGTAGCGGCGGTGGCCGTCCCCGATGGCGGAGACTCCGACGAGGGAACCTATCTGGTGACCGTGGTGCCGCCGCAGGCTGCCAAGGCCGCTCGGCCTCGGGATGTGGTGCTCCTTCTGGACCGCTCCGGAAGCATGGGGGGTTGGAAAATGGTCGCCGCCCGGCGCGCGGCCGCCCGGATCGTGGATTCCCTCACCAGCATTGACCGCTTCACGGTGATCGCGTTCGACCACGTCGTGGAGCGGCCACCGGGACTCGTCGATGCGGGCCTGGCGACGGCGACCGAACGGCACCGGTACCAGGCCGTCGAATGGATGGGCAGGCTCGAGGCGAGGGGCGGCACGGAGATGGCGGCGGCGCTGGCGCAGGGACACCGGGACCTGGCCCAGTGCAGCCCCGGCGACGGGCCCGATGTGCGGGCGCGGTGCTGCATCCTGGTGACCGACGGACAGGTGGGCAACGAAGACCAGTTGGTCGCCATCGCCGGCGACGCCGGGGTCCGGATCTACACGGTGGGAATCGACCGGGCCGTCAACGCCTGGTTGCTGCAGCGCCTCGCCGCCGTCACCGCCGGGCGCTGCGACCTGGTCGAATCCGAAGACCACCTGGATGCGGTGCTCGCCGACCTGCACCGGCGCATCAGCCAGCCGGTGGCCGAGTCGGTGACGGTCCGCTTTGATGGCCTCGCCGCCGACACCGCCACCCAGGTGCCGCCGGGCGGAGCCGACCTGTTTCCTGGGGTACCGCTGACCATCAGCGGCCGCTACCGGGGCCAGGCGTACGGCCGGGTGGAGGCCGGCGACGCTGCTGGCGTGTGGAACGTGGCGGCCGACGTCACCGTCGCCACCAACC
>JBOGGN010000191.1:0-1705 GCA_050744165.1 Acidimicrobiales bacterium
CTGTCGGGCCTGGTTATCGACAATCTCGCCAGGTTCCTCGATCGTAACTGTTCAGGTCCCGGCCGGCAGCGTCCAGGGTTGACCCATGAACAGGTCGATGAGCAGGTCGACGGGGTTGAGGCCGTGCTTGCGGCCGGTCTCGATGTAGCTGCGCACCCGGGCGAAGTTCCTGGCCCCCGCTTCGGTGCGGAAGCAGCCTGAGATCTTCTGCTGGAGCTTTGCCATCCGCAGGTCCCTCTCGGCCTGGTTGTTGTCAAAGGGGACCCGCAGGTCGGAAAGGAACAGCAGGATCTCGTCGGCGTGCTCGTCGAGAGCCACGGCCAGGTTGTAGGCGGCGCGCTCGGCAGCGTTGCGCTTCCGGCGACGTGGTTCGGGGTTGGCCTCGAAGGCATCGAAGAGGATGGCGTTGTAGCGACCGCGCAGCCAGCGGCGCTGGCCGGTCGGCACCGCATCGAGGCCGGCCGCGGCTGCGGCCTCGGCTTTTCGCTTGGCATCGACGAGCAGGCCGGCCATGGCGGTCGCCCAGGCGGTCTGGGCGGGATAGGCAGCCACGTCTTCGAGGTCTCGGAGGATGTGGGCGTTGCAGATGGCGTGTCCCGCCTCGACATAGCGCCAGTAGGGCGCCCAGCGGTCATGCACCAGGATCCCCCTCACCCGGGGCAGGATCCCGAAGTCGTCGGTGGCCGCCACCCCCCGGCGCCGGTGGATGCCCAAGAAGGTGAGCAGCTCGGTTGCCGCCACGTGCCACCACCACTTGGCCCCCGCCACCCGGGAGCCGGTCTCGTCCACGTTCACCACGTCCTCGTCCGCCAAGCGGTCCGCCAAGGTGGAACTGAACTCCTCCAGGCCCGCGGCCCCGGCAGCAGCCAGGCCGGCCAGGAACCCGGTGGAGACCGGGGCACCCAACAGGTCCGACATGGCTTCGGCGGTGCGCTCGATCGGGATGAGCTGGCGGTTCATGAGATACAGCCCATAGGCCCGCACCCTCGGACCCCACGCCGTGGGCGCCGTGGCCTCCGGAGGGAAGGCTCCGCCGGTCTCGCATCCGCAGCGACAGCGCCGCCACTCGGCTACGTGCTCGGTGACCTCCCGGCGCCGTTCCGGCAGGTCGAAGACTTGGCGGACCTCCCGCCCGGTCACCTCGGCCGACGCCAGGGAGCGTCCGCAGTCCCCGCAGTGGGTGGGGACGTGGGGCACGACGTGGTCGGGATCGGCCACCTGGGCCAGGTGGTTGCCGGGGTCGCCCGGCTGCTTGCCGGGACGGCGCTTGGCCTCCCGGGCGGCGCGGCGACGGGCGGCCCGGTTGGCCCGCTCCTCCCGGGCCTTGTTGTCATCCCGGGAAGGCGGCAGCGAGGAGTTGTTGGAGTTGCGGCCGGCCTTGCGTTCCAGCTCGACGATGCGGGCCTTCAACTCCTCGTTCGCCGCCCGGAGCTGCGCCACCAGCTCACGAAGAGCCGCGTTTTCGGCCTCCAGCTCCTCATAGGGGCGTCGCTCTTCGCTCACAAAGCAACTTTCGCGACCCTCCGCGCGATTCCTGCTGCTCCGCGAAGAATTTCCTGGAAGCGTCCCTCAGCTGCTCAGGGCACGTGAATAGTTACCCTCGATCTATCCACTCCTCTGCGTTCGAGGGCTACCCACGGCGGCCGGAGGCACGGGAAACTCGCGAGGAGTCCCTGGGCTGGCTAGTACAGCATGAGGCCCTGAC
>JBOGGN010000192.1:0-8029 GCA_050744165.1 Acidimicrobiales bacterium
TCGTCGCGCCAGTCCTGTCCCAGGACCATGTCCTTGCACTCGGCCGCGAGTGCGACGCGATCGCCGACGAACCCGTCTACGTCCCCGAGGAGCCCGGAGCGGCGGCTCCCGGTCTGCGCCCTCGATGACTCGAGCTGGAGGTTGGGGGAGTCCGCCCGTAGGTACCCAAAGCTCAAGCCTTGCCAGACACTTCCGGGTCGATTGCTTGCGGTCGGCATGTCGGCCAAGACCTGTTCGAACGGCCGAATCGGCCGGTCTACCGCGGCGACGATCTGGGTCTCATCGAGTGGAAGCACGCCGTTCTGCCACACCCATTCCACAAGGGCTCGGCGCTCGTAAGGAGACATGAACCAGATCAGTTCGATCAGATGTCGATAGGCGGGCCACGACTGGGTGGCGTGGCCAGGGTTGCTCGGGTGACCGTTTCGCCGCATCCGGGTGAGGATCAGGCTCAAGGCAAGGTTGTACTTCCCGCGCAGGCGCGCGAATTCACCGCCGGCAGCTGAATCGAGAACGAAATTTAACGTGTTGACCGGCTGCCCGCTGGGGTCATTCTCTTCGATGGGGACTTCGGTGAAGATGTCGGCAAGCGCTTGGTGGCCGAGCTTCGACAGCCCCTCCTCCGCCTGGGCGACGAGTGCCAGGGTTAGGGCCGGCCAATGGTTCTGCCGACGCGGACGCTCATTGGTTAGCCAAGCTAAGGCGGCTTCATACGTCGGACCGATGTGGCCGGTGCGGTCGAAGAAGCTCTCGGGAAGGCCGAGTTCAGCCTGGAATCGATCAGCGGGCTGCTGCCCGCCGTATTCGATAGCCACGTCGGCGCTCGCGTCTTCGGAATCCCCTTGACCTCCGCCGACCACGTCCTCAGCAGCCACCGGTCAACGATCGCGCGGATCGCCGACGCGCGCACCCGCAAGCCATTCACCGAACGGAGGTCAATCTCCTGGATCACTTCCGAGATAGCGATCCGCGGCGCTCCGCTACCAGCACGACCACGGCCGCTCACGACCAAGCCATCGCACGGGGCCCTCTCCCACCTTGTGATGTCTACCCAAGCCCCGATCGCGCCGCGAGTGGTCGCTAAACGCGATGGATGCTCGATGAATGACCAGCAAACACCCCTGAACCAATAGCGGAAAGGGCCTTGACCAGCTTGTTTACGAGAGCGAGCGACGGGAATCGAACCCGCGTTCTCAGCTTGGGAAGCTGATGTTCTGCCGCTGAACTACGCTCGCGAGAGGTCAGGCACGCTACCAGAGGCGTCTACAGGGCTGACCGGTCACGACAGCAGCGACGCCAGGGTCCAGATGACCACCACCATGCCGATGGTGATCATCACCACGCTGCGGGTCACGGACGGTTTTGGTGGCGGCCCCTTGCCACGGGCGGCGGCCGCCTGCCTCGGCGGACGCACCAGCGCCAGCACGTTGCCGACGACCAGCGCACCGGCGAAGGCCAGGACCAGCAGTAGCAGCAGGTTGGTCGTCCCGCCAAAGAGGTCATTGGCCGCCGACGGGGCCAGCGTGGTGGTCGGGCCGGCCGGCGCCACCACCGCCAATGCCAACATCGCAACCGACATCACCGGGTCGGCACCGCCGGGTCCACCGGGAGCAGCACTGCCTCTTGTCCCAGTTCGTGGCCGCCCGGCGCCAGGGACGTCACCGCCAGCACGACGCCCGCCGCCACCACCAGTCCCCCGCCGAGGGCGGTGGCGAGCGTCGGTCGCTGACCCAACCACAGCCACGCGGCCAGGATCACCACGACAGGCTCCAGGTAGCTCATGATGCCGACATGGGTAGCCGGGATCCGGGCCAGAAGGCTCAGGTACAAGGTGATGCCGAGGGCGGTATGAACGACGCCCAAGACGATGACCCAATACCACGATGAACCGAAGCGAGGCCATTGGATCGCCAACCCCACTGGGATGATAAGGATGCCAGCCCCAGCCAGCTCCATGAAGGCGAGCCGCAGACCCCCATACACCGGCGCCAGCGACTTCGACAACAGGATGAGGGCGACGAAGAGCACGGCCGCCACCAGGGAGAGCGCGAGCCCGGAGGCGCCAGCCGAGTGTGCCGCGGGTGCCGACAGCAGGATCAGCCCCGCCAGCGCGCCCACAAGGGTGACGATTGTCCAGCGGTTGAGACGCTCGCCGAGCACGCGGGGCGCCAGCGCCGCCACGCCGAGCGGCGCCAGATACACGATGAGGATCACGGTCCCAGCCGGCGCCCGCTCGTAGGCGGCGAACAGAGCCAGCCAGTGCAGCCCGAGAACGGCCGCCGTCAGGCAACAGCGGACCGGGGCGATCGAGAGAAGACGCGGTGGGCTGCCCGATGTCGGCTCGCCGCCCGTGGGCGCCAGTCGAAGGTGATGCGCCCGCCGGCGCTGCACGAGGAGTACCAGTCCGAGGCAGGCGGCGCCGCTCCAGAGCCGCATGGCGACAATGATCGCCGCCGGCAGCTGCGACCAGCCGGCCAACACGGGGATCGTCCCCCAGCCCGCCGTGACGGCACCCAGCGCCAGGTACCGGCGGTCCACGCTAGGCATTCTAGGAGGCCGTCGTCAGGTGAAACCCGGGGGCGGCGAGGTCTTTTTCCCCATCCCAGCTTCGAGCCGACCCTCGACCTCAGGGTCAGCGCAGGAGAAGCAGCGCCAGGTTGCCAGCCGTTGAGTTCGAGTTCGTGTTGTTCGCCCCGGCGATTGCAATGATGACGATGGCAATGATCCCAAGGGCCACCAGCGCCAGGTTGACGATCGCGATCCACTTGGCGGCGGTGAGGAGCGACGTGCCTTCGACGGTGCCGTTGGAAGCTGCGATATGGCGGCGGGAACTGGGGATCAGCGCCAAGGCCACGATGGCGGGGATCCCGAAGCAGACCAAAAAGGAGCAGATGGCCAGGACCAAGGCCGCAATCGCGGTCCCGTCGGTCTTGGGGGCGGCGTAGCCGTATCCGTACATCGGGTAGCCAGAACCGCCAGTCTGGTACCCGGCTCCGTAGCCCGGCGGCGGCGCGGCGCCGTACCCCGACGACGGGTAGGACGGGGTGCCGGCCGCGTTGGTACCCGAGTAGCCGCCGGGCTGGTTGGCGCCCGAGTAGCCGCCGGGCTGGCCGGGAGCGCCCCAGCCGGGCGATGAGGCCGGTGGTGACGGTTGGTCGGGTGACGGCACCGGGTAGGACGGGGCCGGGTTCGACCACGGGGACCCCGGGGCTCGGTCGGCGCCTTCACTGGGGTCCTGCGGGCGCGGTGGCCAGCCGCCGCTTGGGGGGTTGTAGCTCATCTCGCCACCTCCGGATCAGCCCTCGATCGAGGGTACCGGAGCACGTCTTGGCAGGCCTCGGATTGTCGAGGTTTGGATTTGCCTGGTCCGGACGTCCGCCCCGGTAGCCTGTGGACGACGGAGACGCTTATCCCGGTCGGTCGGCTACACTTAGAAGGGCGGGCCGTCGGGTTGACGCGCGGTGCCGTCGTTGATCCGCGACGGCAGACTGGTGTGTGCCGGCACCGAGGAGGCCATGAGTGAAACGCCCGTACCAGCCAAACAACCGCAAGCGCGCCAAGAAGCACGGGTTCCGGCACCGGATGCAGACCCGGTCCGGGCAGGCCATCCTGAAGGCTCGTCGCCTCAAGGGTCGCCAGCGCCTGTCGGCCTGATCTGGCGGGTCCGAGGTCGCGCCGCCTTCCGTGAGTTCAACCCCCCGCGTGGGACGCCGCCATCGCAGCGGCCCGCCCGAGCACAGGCGGCACCGGTCTCCGTATCATTCCTCCCTGGCGTCGACGGCGAGCCGCCTCGGGTTGCCTACGCCATTGGGCACAAGGTCGGCAACGCGGTGATGCGCAACCACATCCGCCGCCAGTTGCGGGCCATCGTCCAACACCAGGCGCCGAACCTTCCTTCCGGCAGCTTCCTGATCGGGATCGCCCGCTCATCGGAGCCGATCAGCTTCCAACGGCTCCGATCGATCACCACCGAGGCACTCGACGCCGCCGGCGCCCAGGCGTCCCGGCGCCAGAGCAGGACGCTGTGACCGTCGTCGGCGACACGAACACCTCGCGGTCCAGTGACCCCGTCACCTTGAGTGACCCCGATTCCGCCCACGGGGGACTCACGGCGCGCGGCCTTCTCGGCCTCATCCGGCTCTACCAACTGGCTCGGCGCGGCCGGCTCTCGCCATGCCGGTATGTGCCCAGCTGTTCTCAGTACGCGGCCATCGCCATCGAACGGCATGGCGCCGGGCGCGGGACGTGGCTGGCGATACGCCGGCTCTCCCGCTGCCATCCGTGGGGCGGATTTGGCGCCGATCCCGTTCCCAACCGTCCTGGAGTGAGACATCCATGACCTCGTTGTTCATTGCGTCGAGCGGGGGATTCTGGGGCCCAATCGCCAATCCCATCGCGAGCGTGCTCGCCTTCTTCTATAGCCTTTTCCCCAATTACGGCATCGCGATTGTGCTGCTCACGACCGCCATGATGATCGTGCTCATTCCGCTGACCATCAAGCAGACGCGTTCGATGTTGGTAATGCAAAAACTGCAGCCCGAAATGAAACGTCTGCAGGAGCAGCACAAGAACGACCGTCAAGCGCTAAACGAGGCCGTCATGGCCCTGTACAAGGAGCACAATGCCAGCCCGCTCGGGGGCTGCCTGCCGATGCTGCTGCCGTTCCCGCTGTTCTTCGCCCTTTACCGGGTCCTTGAGGGCCTGAGCCACTTGGTCCACAAGGGCAAGATAGTGATGTCCCAGCCGGAGTACCTGTCCAAGACGACACGGATGTACCAGGACATCGTCAAGGCTCACGGCAAACTCGACTCCTTCGGCCTCGACCTCGCGAAGACGGCCAAGAATGCCGGCGGCGGATTCGCCCACAGCCTTCCGTATTTCGTGTTGCTGTTGCTGATGGTCGGCACACAGTTCTACCAGCAATACCAACTGACCTCGAAAAACCCAGCTATGAAGAGCCAGCCCGGGCAGGCGATGATGATGAAGGTCATCCCGCTTGTATTCGGGGTTATCTCGTTTGCATTTCCCGCCGGCCTCATTGTGTATTGGACAGTGAGCAACATCTTCCGGATCGGCCAGCAGTGGGCCCTCTACCGCTACGACCCCAAGGTGATGGCACTCGTTTCTGAGGACGTCAAGGAGGTCGAGGCCAAGACCCGTGAGATCGACGCCGGCGGCACCACGACCACCAAGGGGTCCCGACCTCGCTTCCGTGACCTGCTGAACAACGCCTCCGAGGCGGCAGCCGAACGGCGGAGTGGGGGCGCTAAGGGCGGCACCGGGCCCGGCGACAAGACCGGCTCTGGCCGCAACGCCGCCGGCGGCACCAAGAAGCCCGGTAGCACCACGCCCGCCAAGGCGGGTGGAGGTCAGAAGAGCCCGCCCCAGAAGGCAGCGGGCTCTTCGACCAAGGGACCGGTCACCAAGACCGTGCCCGGGAAGACCGGGCCCACCAAGCCCGGCGGCGCGAAACCAGCTGCCGCGAAACCGGGCGCTGACAAGCCGGGTGTCACCAAGGGCACCCCCGCAAAAGCAGGCAGTGGCCAGCCGGGGACGAATGCCAAGCCGTCGGGGCCGCCCCGCACCGGAACACCTGCCAAGAACGGCTCGCCGAACAAGAGCCCGACCCCCGCCAAAGCGGCGCCCAACGGTGACCGAGGGGTGGCGGCGAATGGCGCGGGCGCACCAAAGACCGGCACGGGCGCCGGCTCGCCAGGCAACACGCCTGCAGGCACAAACGGCACCAACGGCACCAGCGGCACCAACGGTCGTTCCAAGGCGCCCGTCACCGGGAACGGTGCCGACAGCCAGGACCTGATCGATGTGGCGACAAGCGACGGGGCCGACGCCGCCGAAGGCGCGGGTACCGCCTCGAGCGACGGGGCACCTGCTACGAACGGGGCTCCCAAAGGACGCACCGGCGGGGGCCGGACCGGGGCCGGAAGCTCCCGGGCCATCAGCGGCAACCGCCGGCGAAAGGGCCGGTAGCCGGCGTGGAGTGGGTCGAGACCACAGGGCGCAGCGTCGAGGACGCCAAAGAGGCAGCGTTGGACCAGCTCGGCGTCGACGAACAAGACGCCGAGTTCGAGATCGTCGAGGAGCCCCGATTCGGGCTGTTCGGTCGCCTACGCGCCGAAGCTCGTGTCCGGGCCCGGGTACGCCCAACCAAGCCTCGACCGAAAGAAGAGCGCCGGGACCGCCGGGGGCGGCAGCGCACCGGCAGTGGCGGCGGTTCGTCGTCGTCAGGGGACGGCCGCGACTCCGGTGTCGACACCAAGGTGCTCACCGGCGCTGCGCCCGCTGCCCCTGGTCGCAACTCGAAGAGCGGCGAGAGTTCGGTTGATGCAGGGGGCCCTTCATCGGGCGCTGGGGGAACGGCCGGTGGCGCCCGCCGTCGATCTCGGCGCGGACACGGACGCGGTCCATCTGCCGCCGGCACTGACCCGACGGGCGCTCCTGATCGGAGCCGCCCGGCTGCCCTGGCCACCAAGGACCAGGCCGACGATGACCACGAATCCGACGCGACAACCCCGGGAGGCGGGATGGACGTTTCACTTGAGGATCAGGCCGTGGTGGCCCGGGAGTTCCTGGAGGGGCTGGCCGGGCGCATGAGCCTGGTGACCACGATCGACATCAGCCAGCCGGAAGAAGACACTGTGGAGTTGGACCTCCAGGGCCAGGATCTGGGCCTGTTGATCGGGCCCAAGGGTGCGACGCTGCTTGCCATCCAGGACCTGACGCGGACCGTGGTCCAGCGCAAGACCAGCGCTGGCAACGGCCGGATCCAGGTCGATGTGTCCGGTTACCGGCGCAAGCGCAAGGACGCCCTCGCTCGTTTCTCCCGTCAAGTGGCCGAAGAGGTCCAGTCGACCGGGAGCAGGCGGGTGCTCGAGCCCATGAGCGCCGCCGATCGCAAGGTGGTACACGACACGGTCAACCAGATCGAGGGTGTGGCGACCATTTCCGAGGGCGAGGACCCGCGGCGCAGGGTGGTCATCGTCCCGGTGGCAGCCGGCAGCTGATCGCCGGACCGCCGGCCAGCGGTGCCCACGAGCCGGCCCGGCGACGACCGGGACCAGGCTGGTAGTACCCGGGACTGGGCTGGTAGTAGCCGAGGCGGAGGCCAAGACCCGGTTCCAACCGACCAGGAGACGGCCGCCAACCCAGATGCGCCGATGGCGTCTGTGTCCCTGAATCACCCCCTGAAGGTCAGCAGCAGCCCTGAGTGGAACGCGCTGGCGGCTCGCTTGGCGGTCGCCAGGAATCTTCACTTCCTCGGGCCGGGCGACATCGCTGGACACCTGGAACACAGCATGGCGTTCGCCCGCGTGGTCACGCCCCCTCGGCACCTGGCCGTGGACCTCGGCAGCGGCGCCGGTGTACCCGGCCTGGTGTTGGCCTGTCTCTGGCCCGACTCGCGCTGGTTGCTGGTGGAGTCCAATCAACGTCGGGCCGAGTTCCTGGAACGCAGCCTGCCCCCGCTCGGTCTCACCGGGCGAGTCGTCGTGGTCTGCGCACGCGCCGAGGTGGTATGCCGCCAGCCCGTCTACCGGGCAACCGCCGACCTCGCGGTGGCCCGCGGGTTCGGACCCCCCGCCGTTACCGCTGAATGCGCCAGCCCGCTTTTGCGCTCTGGCGGAATTTTGGTGGTGGCTGAGCCACCCGGTGGGCGGCCGGAGCGGTGGCCACCAAGCGCTTTGGCCGACCTCGGCATGGTGCCCGTTGGCGTCGTCGCGGATCCCGTCGCCATCCAACTGTTGCGCCAAGAGACGCCCTGCCCGGATCGTTACCCCCGGCGGGTCGGCGTCCCGGCCAAGCGCCCACTCTGGGTGGCTCCCGGTTCCACGTGAAACGACCGAGGGCGCTCCCAGTTGTCTGCTTCCCAGGACGCAACGCCCGTTCCACGTGAAACGGTGACTCCCCATCCGCGGTCCACTCGGCTACCGAGCGCCCCCTCGGCGACACCCGTTCCAGGTGAAACCCACACGCTCGATCCGGCGGCTAGCCCCACACCCGCCACGGTGAAACC
>JBOGGN010000193.1:0-5556 GCA_050744165.1 Acidimicrobiales bacterium
CGCTCTCCACGCGGCCGTTGGTGGCCGGCGCGGCGCTCTCCACGCGGCCGTTGGTGGCCGGCGCGGCGCACCCCTGATCGGCAAGACGCTTTTCGATACGGACCAACTCGTTGCCGAGCGCCACGAACCGGTCCGACAGCTGGTTGACCAACCACTCGAAACGAGCGTCGAACTCCGAGATGATCTTCGCCCGGTCGGCCGTGGCGGCGGTGGCCATCTCCTTCATGGCCTGGGCGACCACCTCGACTTCGGCAGCGCGAACTCGGGCTGCGACCTGCTTCATCTGAAGGTGCAGGCTTCTCTCCAAGTCGGCCGCAAACAGACGCCACTCTTTCCAGAAATCCTCAAGGTTGAGCGGCCCGTCCCCGCGCCCGCCCGAGGGTGCCCGGCCCACGACTTCGACGTTCCCGCCCTGCCGGTAGGCCTCCGGCCGTCTCTCCCGGTCAAATGGGAGCCGTTCGGCGTGCGCGGCAAAGGTCTGCGGTTGCGCTGCCAGCCGTTCGGTTTGCGCCGCCCAGTGGCTCCACTGCTGCTTCAGATCCCGGAGGTTGAGCTCGTGCTGCTGGCGCAGTGCCTCGGTGGCCGCCCGGGCGATGCGCTGCGGGAGCTCGTCGAGCATCGCAAGCGCCTGCAGCGTCGCCTCTCCGACGGAGTCGGATGACACGTTGCGGACCTCGTCGATCTGGCGCCGCAGCCCCCGCACGTCGGCCCACAGCGCCTCCACCAGCGGGCGCAGGTCCGCATCCGGATCGTTTCGTGCGCTGTGGCCTACAACCACCGGCAAAAATGGCGTGTCGTGGGCCTGACCGGCGCCTCGAGCGCCGTTGGTGGCCGCCGTCGGGGAAGGGGACCGGCTTGCGATCTCGTTGGTCGGTCGCCGTAGGGTTACCGCTCGCGGGCCCGCCGCCCACACCGCCGAACAGCCGGGGAACTTGCCTGTGCAGAGCGCCCCGCACTCGGGGCAGGAGCACGACGACACGCCCGCGACCATGGAATGGTCGCACCCCTCTCGGATCTGAGGGCCGAACGCCCGACACCAACCCACTCTCTGATGCTACTCGGACCAGGGGTGCCGTCCTGCTCATGCCAGTGCACGCTCCGCGGAACTCCCCACGCTGGGTCTCTGCCAGGCCGCGGCCGCCAGCACGTCCCCCACGTCGACGCCCATTCCGGAGGCACTAATTCCACGCGGATTGGTCGGCTCCGCCTGGATTCGCGGGCCCGCCGATTACGGAAACCACCTTCCGGCGAATTGACGATGGTCCACTGGTGATCGCCTGGGTCCATGCCCCAAAACCGAAGCCGGGAGTGCCTCTCGACGACGAAGAGCCATAACGGCCAGGAACGAAACGAGGCCGAAAAGTGGTTAGGGCCTGCTTCGAAACAACTTTGGGCGGCCGCATCACATACGGCCTTGTCCCGACGCCCGGATGGCCTGACGGCGGCCCAAGTGGTTTTTGCGCAGGCCCTCAGCCGTATGCGCGGGGCTAACACGCCGCACGCTATTGTCAGCCGGAACATTCCAAGCTCAAGGCGGAAGTGCCCATCGGTGCGAGCGGAAACCAAACACGTGGGGCCGTCGGTATCGACCTTCGTCGGCCGCGTGCCTGTCCGCATACTCCCCGTGTTGCAGATCGCGACCGACGCCGCGGCTTGGTGGGTGGGACTCGCCTTCGCGATGACGATGCGCTACGACATCAACCCCGATCGCATCCTCGACCTCGGGTTGGTAGCCATCGGGCTGCTGACCTGCACAGTCCATCTCGTCATCGGGGCACTGGAAGGGCTGTACCGGCGGAGATGGTCCTTCGGCAGCTTCGAAGAGGTGGCCGGAGTCGCACGTGCCACGGTCGTCACCACCGCGGTGGTGTTCGTGGTCAACTTCGTCACCGGCCCCGCACGCTGGGTACCCGCCAGCGTGCCCCTGGGCGGCGGCTTGGCGGCGCTGATGCTCATGGTCGCCAGCCGCTACACCTGGCGGCTGTCGATCGATCGGCGGCGGCGACCCAGTGGGGAGCGGGCCGCCCGCATGCTCGTCTTCGGCGCCGGCGAAGGCGCCGCGGGCGTCATCAAAGCGATATTGCGCGATCCCGACAGTTCCGTGGTCCCCGTCGCCATCTTGGACGACGACATCGCCAAGAAGCGCCTGTCGCTGATGGGCATCCGGGTGGTCGGCGACCGACACGCCATGGCCGAGGCGGCCAAGCAGTTCCGAGCGTCGGTGCTGCTGATCGCCATCCCCAGCGCCAGCGCCGCCCTAGTGCGGGAGATCGCGGCGCTCGGCCGGGAGGCGGGCCTGGAGGTGAAGGTGCTGCCATCCATCGGCGAGTTGATCGGCGGCCGGGTGGCAGTAGGCGACATCCGCACGCCGACGATGGCCGACCTGCTCGGCCGGCGGGAGATCGACACCGACCTGGCGGCCATCGCCGGGTACCTGACCGGCCGGCGCGTGCTGGTCACCGGCGCCGGCGGCTCGATTGGCTCCGAGTTGTGCCGGCAGATCGCTCGCTTCGACCCCGCAGAGCTCTTCATGCTCGATCGCGACGAGTCGGCGCTTCACGGCGTGTGCCTGGCTTTGCACGCCCGGGCCACGATGGAGTCGCCCAGCCTGGTGCTCGCCGACATCCGCGACGCCGCCGCCCTGCGCGACACCTTCCTCCGGCTGCGGCCCGAGGTGGTCTTCCATGCCGCCGCCCTCAAACATCTGCCGCTGCTGCAGTCCTTTCCCGCCGAGGCGGTGAAGACCAACATCTGGGGGACGTGCAACGTCCTGATGGCGGCCGAGGCTGCGGGAGTCGAGAGGCTCGTCAATATCTCCACCGACAAAGCTGCAGACCCCATCAGCGTGCTCGGGTACTCCAAGCGCATCGGTGAATGCCTGATCGCCAAAGCGGCGCTGGAGGAGGGGTCGCAATGGGTGTCGGTGCGGTTCGGCAACGTGCTCGGCAGCCGGGGTTCGGTGCTCACGACCTTCCAAGCCCAGGTGGCGGCCGGGGGACCGGTCACGGTCACTGATCCCGACACGACCCGCTTCTTCATGACCGTCGAGGAGGCGGTGCAGCTGGTCATCCAAGCGGCCGTCATCGGCCAGCCGGGCGAGGCGCTGGTGCTCGACATGGGGACGCCGGTCCGAATCGCCGAGGTGGCCGAACGCATCGTCGCCGAAGCCGGCGCCGGGATCGAGATCGAGTACATCGGCCTCCGGTGCGGCGAAAAGCTGCATGAGGTGATGTTGGGGCGCGGCGAGGAGGACTGGCGCCCCAAGCATCCGATGGTGTCGCATGTCCATGTGCCGCCGATCGCACCTCAGGACGCGATGGGCCTCGACCCCGACGTCGCGCCCTGCGACGTGATCAACCAGATGGCACGCCTGGTGGAATCAGCAGTTGGGCAACCAACGCTGAGCGATCCCCTGACCAACGGGAGGGCGGCATCGGCGAGTCGTGGTCACCGACACCGCCGGTCTGAGGACCCTGACATTGCCCACGGGATCGTGCCGACCCGATTCCCACCGCCGAGGTAGCACCCGCGGCTGCGCCGCCTAGCGACCCACCGGGATCTGGGGTTGCTCGTCGACTGAGCGCTCGATGACCCGTGGGCTTTTCGGCCGGCGAGCCAAGGGTGACCCCAATCCCGCGTACGAGGCCCATTCCGCCGGAGCCGGGTCGCGCCGGCCTTGGGTCTCCGCCACCGGGGCCCCAGCTTGAGCCCTTTCAAGGGAGACCTTGTGTGACCCCCGCGGAGCCCGCGCCGGTGGCGACGGGGCCTTTTCGGAGAGGTCGAAAGAAGTCCATGCTGGAATCGACGGGGAATCGAACGGAGCTGGCCGAAGCCATGCCGGTGTGGAAGGAGCGGGCGGGGGCCACGCCGGTGTCGGCCTCGTCGCTTCGGCGGATGGAGCGGGCGGGGACCACGCCGGTGCCGGCCTCGATGCCGGTCGGGCCTGCGCCCGTTCCCATTCCTTGGCGATCCGCAGGGCGGCGACCACCGTTGCAAAGACCAGCAGCAAGATGCCGAGCGCCTGGACGATGGGGTTGTGGACGTCCGTGCCGCTCTGGATGGCGTGGACGGTGGAAAAGGCGAACAGGAAAAAGCTCAGCAGGTGAATCGAATGCCACACCTTTTTCGGCAAGTACCGCATGAGCCATGAGGTGAGCTCGACGGCCAACAACAGGTAGAACGCGGTAATGCCCCACGCCACCGCGCCCGGGCGCCAGTGGCTGGCGAAGGGCACCAGGACCTGGGCCAAGCCGAAGTCGACGTACTTGTCGGCCGTCAGGGCCAGGATGTGCACGGCGACGAACACCAGCGAGAGCGCTCCGAGAAACCGGTGCAGGTCCAGGGTCCACGCCCGCGGTGGTGTCTTCCGGGACAGCCGCCCCGAGTACCACAGACCCCAGAAGACGCTGGCCGCCAGCAGGCCCCAGGCCACCAGGCCGCCGGCTCGTGCGAGGTACCACCAGATATTTGGGTTGAGTCGGGCTACGGCCAGCACGGTGCCAAAACCTCCCAGGAAGAGCCCGGCAATGGATGCAGGAATCCGCCGTCGTCGACCAACGCCCCGGTGGCGCGGGCGGCGGCCAACAGATCTGTTGCTTCGACCGGCCCGGCGACAAAGGCGGCCTTGGCCAGCACCTCGGCCCACCAGGCCTCGGCTGCGATGACCGTCACCGATGCCAGGTCCGTCCATGCCGGCGCGCCCGTGGCGGGGTCGATCAGGTGGTGGACCTGGGTCCCGGATCGTTCCCAGGTCCGGTAGGTGCGGCTGGTGGTGGCGATCCCGGCGTCGGTGATCGTGGCCCGGGCCAGGTCGCGGCGGGCGTCATACGGATCCTCCAGGGTGACGGTCCAGCCGTCGGAACCCCCCGGTGCGGCACCGGCGAAGCGCAAGTCGCCGCCCAAGTTGACGCACGCGCCCTCGGCGCCGGCATCGAGCAGCGCCGCCAGGACGGTGTCGGCGGCCAGACCCTTGCCGATCCCGCCCGGGTCCAAGCGCACCCCGGCGGGCAGGGTTACGGTGGACGTTTCGCGGTCGACCCTGATCCCGACACATCCCGGAGACGGAACAACCGCGTCCGGGGCGTACTTCGAGGACACCACGCTGCCGAAGGTCCGGTCGTACCCGATGGCTTCGACGCTCGGAAGCACCGTCGGGTCGAAGCGACCGGCGGTCAGGTACCAGCCTTCGATGGCCCGCTCGACCAGCATGAGGGTGGATTCGGACACCACTGTCGGGTTGCCCCCCGCCCGGTTGCACCGGCTGACCTCGCTCTCGGGCCGGAACCGGCTCCAGATGGCGTCAAGGTGCTCGACTTGGGCCCGGGCGGCCACGGCCAATCCGAGGGGGCCGCCCACCACCACCACCTGGGCCACACACCCCATTGCCGGGAACTTGAGTTCGTCGCTGTTCATGGGTGGCTCGGGCTGGTCTTGATCGTGATCGGGGTGATAACCGGGGTTGTCGTCGGCACCGCGACCGTCGCTGGGGTCGTGGTCGGGGTAACGACAGGAGCCGGCGGGGCGGTGACGACCGGAGAGGGAGCGGCGGTGTTGATG
>JBOGGN010000194.1:0-13335 GCA_050744165.1 Acidimicrobiales bacterium
GTCGTAGGCGCAGCCCACGAACGGCGACACGCGGATGCGGTCGGCGTGCGACATGGCGACGTCGGCAATCACGCGGCCACTCAGGTCGCGCTGGCCCAGATAGCCCGGCAGCGGCAGCACCCGGGACACGTGAACGCGGGCCCCAGCGTAATGGAGGGCCAGACCGTCGTCGTCGAGTTCAAGGACCACATCGGCGTCGGCGCAGAACCACTCGTCGAAGGGGGCGTTCACATAGACGTCGCGGTCGAGCACCATAGTCAGGCCACCGGTGGTGGGGTACTCGTGCACTGTCAGTGTCTCCCGGCCGCCCCTACTGATGTGGTCGAGGGCGGCGGTACTGGGCCGGACGCCCCGTGCCAGGCAGGCCGTCTTCACCGCCTCCAGCACCGTCACGACATCGGCGGCTGCGGTCATGTCCCACCCCCGAGCGATTGTAGGTAGCCGACGACCGCCTTAACATCGGCCTCGCTCTTGCGGGTGAGGCACAGATAATTGACGAGGTCGGGATGGAGGCCCCGGTCCACGCCGAGGTCCTGGTAGAGCCGCTCGGCGAGCGGCCGGAACAGGTCCCCGAGGTCGTCGCCAGCCAGGAAGGGCGTGACCTGGATGCCCGCTTCGAAGGCACTCGCCACCTGCTGGGCCACGAATTGGTCGATCGACTCGGGGATTGTCAGGGTGAAGATAGGGGCCCGGGTCGGCGCAAACACGGAGGGAAAAAGGTCCTCGCCGTCGATGATCGCCGCCGCGGCCAGCCGTGCGATCTCCGGGGCGGCGTGGAACCCGTCGCGACCGGTGCCAGTGAGGACCGTGAGATCGCCGACTGGGCCGGGGCCCAGCAGGGGGAAGGTGTCCAGGGTGACCGGCCGGTTGCCGATTCGAACCTCGTCGATGCGGGAAAACGACAGCTTGGTGTCGAGCTGGTCGATGGCGCAGTCGGTCAGGAACTGCAGGACACCGAGATATGGTCGCAGCTCCGGGGTGCGGAAGATGACATTGGTCGCTCCGATGTACTCCTGCCCACCCGGCAACGGGATGAGGTGGAGTCCGCACGATCCGGCCCGGTTTACGGTGCGCACCGCAGACGGGAACCCCGGCCCCATCACCCGCTCGGTCACAAAGGCGATGCCGAAACCCGAAAGGACGGGCTGCACGGCAGGCCCGGCGACGGAGTCGAGCAGCGGCGTGGTCTCGGCGCCGGTCGCCAGGACCACCTGACCGGCTGAGACTACCTGGCCGTCGGCGAGGACCACCCCCCGGGCGGCGCCCGCGGTGACCACGACCCCTTTGACGGTGGTATCGATCAGATCGACACCCAGCCGCAGCGCCCGGGTCGTCAGCGCCGTCAGAACGGCGCGAGCGTCAACCGCGCCCTCACCCCGCAGGTGAAGGGCGCGAAGGGGCCGGGCGTCGGGGTTGGGACGGAGGCCGGGAACGGAGTCGACCTCCTCGAAGGGTTGGTCCCAATTGGCGAGGGTCCGCACCATGGCCGCGAAGTTTTCGGAATCGGGGACCCCCCCACGGGCGTTGAGCAGAACGTAGGTGTCGTCGCACGCGGCGAGGCTGGGTGAGGTGGCGTCGCGGGCCAGATCCTGAAGGTGTTCCGGCCAGCGGCGGTGAGCGGCCCATTGCAGCTCGAAGCGCCGGCGCCCCGCTTCCGAAATGAGGCCCAACGCGGTGATTTCGCCGAAGCATCCGAGCATGGCCCCCGAGGCGGCGGAGGCACCCCCTGGGCGGCCCGAGGGACCGACCAGGCACACTCGGAGGTCAGGACCCTTCTGGGCTAGGGCGACCGCTGTCGTGGTGCCTACAGCGCCGTTGCCTACGACGACAATGTCGGCCGGCCGAGGCGTCACGGCGCCGCCGACTGCGCGCGGGCGGTGCTGCGAAAGGTAACGCCAAAGCGCTCGTCGCTCACCGAGTCGACCCGGTGGGTGTACGGGGGGCGCCGCAGCGATCCGGCGAACACGTAAAGCGAACCGGGGTGCAGGGCGAAGGCGATCGCCTGGCCTTCGATCTCGAAATGCATCGTGCACGAGCCGGGGCCGATGGACACACCGACGACCACAGCGCCATAACAGTCCCGGTCGGTGTGAGCCATAAACGTGCCCGACCGTGGATAGCGGTCGACGTAGACGGAGGAAAAGGGTGCCGGTGGCTCGCCTGCCCGAGCCCAGAGGTTCGCCTCTCCGAGGGAGCGGTTCACCATCGTGGCCAAGCGGGCCAGCAAAGGAGGAATGGCCACCCCGACTCCTGGTCTTACTCCCGTCCAGACTGGCTGCCCAGCTGCCCCTTCGAGCCGACCGGCCACCGTCGTCCCGTCGGCGACCGGCGGCGCCAAGACGAACGAAGTGGCCGCCGCCCGCGCCTCGGGCGTGACCCTCGGCACCGCCTGGAGGAAGGCGAGGAGCTCGGCGTGTTGCCCCGCCGGGAGAAAGTCCTGGTCGTAGGCGAATAGGTCGGAATCGAGGTACTGGAACGCCATCGCCTACTCGAGTGTTGCGTAGTCGAGCGAGGAACTGTGAGCCGTCAGGATCAGCTCAACCACCGCGTCTTCGACCCCCGAGGCGGCACGGGCCACAGCGGACAGGCGGTCCGTGATAATCGAGGCAGCCACCGAGCGTGCCGGCTCGTTGCGAGCGAACACGGTGATGAAGACGTCGCATCGAATACGGTCGAGGGGCCCGATCTCCAGGACCCGGCAATCGACCATGGTGCTGTTCACCAGGTGGTCAGGGTCGACTTCCGTCAGTACGGTCCCCACTGCGGAAGCCATCTCGTCCCTCGTGCGTAGGATGTTCACCTGATCGAGCCGCTCCCGCCTCCAGAGAATTTGCAGAAATGGCATGACTCCGTACTTTAGGCAGGCGGTGCGGCAGCGTCGCTCATCGAGTCGCCGGTGGACGTGAACGAGGCGCTTCGGGGGCTGCGGGCGGTTCGCGACTACGCACCCGACCCGGTGTCGCCAGAGCTGGTCGAAAGGTGGCTTGAGACGGCCCGCTGGTGTGGCTCCAGCCGCAACTCGCAGCCGTGGCGGTTCGTCGTCATACGGGAGCGTGGGCTGCTGCGCGCCTTGTCGGCCCTCGGGGACTGCGCGGCGCATCTGGGGGACGCGCCCCTGGCAGTGGCGGTGGCCGCCGTCGAAGGGCCGTATCCTTTCTCTACCATCTTCGATCTGGGCCGCGCCGTCCAAAGCCTCATGGTTGCAGCCCACGCCGATAGCGTAGGGTCGTGCATCGCGGTCTTCGAGCCGGCGGGCAACATCGATCAGGCCCGCACGTTGCTGGCGGTACCCGACCGGTGTCGGCTCGACCTTGCGGTGGCCTTCGGGTACCCCGCGGCCGACCGGATGCCGGGCGTCCGACCTAGGTCAAGTCCGCGGCGACCGCTGACATCCCTGGTCGGTCACGCTGGAGGTGCGTCACCCGACTGGCGGTAGCGCACTACCCCCGCGGGGTCGGACAGGTGCTCGATGGGACCGGAATCGACCACCTCCACGCCGTCGATCGCCCCGACGATCGAGACGTTGCGGATCTCGGGACTGCGCACGATCAGCCCCGGCCCGATTCCGTTACGGGAACCTTTGATGCCGATGTGCTCAATCCCACAGGCCTCCAGCCGCCACGGGCCTCCGGAGACCTGGTCGAGGAACAATCCGTAGCCGCCGAGGTTCTCGAAAGCGACGCCGCCACCCTCGAGGACACATTCCCGACCCATGGTGAAGGTCTGCATCCGGCTCGATGGCGCGCCCTCCGACGCCGGGCTGACGCTGCGGACGACGAAGCCACGATCACCGGTGAAGGTGCAATTCAGAAACAGTAGACCGTGGGTCACACAGTCCTCGAACACGACATTGGTGAGCCGGCACCGATTGAACAGCGACCCACGAAAGTCGCAATTGCGAAAGGTGAGGTCCTTGAAATGGGCAGTCACGTTGCACCCAACCCACCCCAGGTTGTCGACAAACGGGAGGGCCTCGGGTCCGAGGGCATCCTCGTCGGTCGCGGGCTGGAAGAGGACCTGGCGGCCGCTCATGGTCACGACTGACGTGATCCGCACCGTCGGGCGGGCCCGCACCTTGGCAGCCCAACGATTGAGAGCCCTCCCGAAGCCGTCGTGCACGATCGAAACCATGCGTTCGTCGCCCCGGGCGGGTGCTAGGCGCACGATATGGCTGCTCGACAACCACTGGATCGCCCGTTCGTACATGGTCACCAGCTCGCAGGCGGTTCGCAACGCGCTTCGGTTCTTCATTCGGCCCGATGTCATCGAACCGTCGCCCCAACCGCTCAGCTCGGGATGCTTCGCCAATGCCGACGACTCCAGCATGTCGGCGTCTCGGGGAACGTTGAGCTTGCGGAAGAGCCAGGCGAGCGTGCGGGCCAGGGTTTCGCCTTGCTCGTCGTCAGTGCCGTCGGCGACGAAGGGCGTGACCTCGCCGGTGGCCTCAGCCGTGGAGTCGTGGAGGTCGCGAAATCCCGTTAGAACGATCGCCGCCAACTCGTCGGTTCCCTGCACCAGCTTGAATCCGCCCGAGGACAGATAGGCTGGCAGGGCCGCGGCGATGCCCAGCGTCTCGGTGGCCTCCAGACGGGTGGTGTCGGTATCGCCGTGCTCTGCCATGTGCGCCTCGAGCTTGTCGTTGAGCACCAGGTCGACATACAGCTCGAGCCCGCTAGCGAAGAAGCGTTGCGCTTCGCCGAGCGTCGTAGGAAAGGCGATGCGCATCGCTTCCGCCACCTGGTCGACGTTGATCACGTCGCCTGAGTTGGGGTTGATGGCTTCGAACATGGCGTAGAGGAAGGCCTGCAGGTGAAGCAGGCCGACAACCGTCTCCTTAGGCGGTGCCGCCAACGCCTGGGCCAGTTCGGGCGGCGGTGGCTGGGCCAGCACCCACGCCGACTCGAGAGCCCTGACGAGGGCGTTGGCGGCGTGAACGCCGACGGCGTTCAGCGGGTTCGAGATTATGGTCGGAATGGCGTCGTCGGGTACCGGGCCGATGGGAAAGTACTTCCACAGCCGTCCCTCGAGTTGCCCTTCGATTATCGCTAGCTCGAACTTGTACTCCTGCCGGGCCGAGACGACCTGGGTGTACCCCTCGGGCACCAGCCGAGCAACGTCGGCGACATTCTGGAGGAACGTGCGGCCGGTGTCGGGATCCTCCCGCAAGAGCTCCTCTAGCTGGTCGAAGATGACGACGAGTCGCGACCCGAAGGCCCGCTGCACCGCCATTACGTAGTCGTAGGGATCCTTGCGGAAGTCCGGGAGGTTGCGTCCCCGCCCGTCCAAGGCCAAGGCCAAGGCGTGAGCATACCAGTGCAGCCCGGTCGACCCCTCGACCTGGTACCACAAGCTGAACGGGCAGATGACGAGGCCGCTCTCCTTGTTGAGCTTGCCTGCGAACCCGGCTCCGACGAGGGAACTCTTGCCGACCCCCGACGGGCCGATCAGCTCGATGACGCTGTAACCCTTGACCGCACCGACGAATCGTTTGAGCATGGACTCCCGGCCGCAAAGAAGCGTTGCATCGCCTTGTTCGAGCGGCCGGGCACCGGGGTAGGGATTGGCAGGACGTTCAGCCATCGGTACTCCTGCGCTTTTCTGCCATGCGCTGGAGGACCTTCGTGAGTTCGTCCAAGTCACCGGTGGCTCGGGTGATCCCCAGCCAGTCCAAGAAGCGGATGCGGTCCTGGTCGAACTCGAGGGCGATGGCGCAGCCTCGCTTGTTGTCCACGGGACGGGCCCGGTTGGAGTCGTTCATGAGAAAGGTGAACATCTGGGTCCTGGTGTTCCAGTTGGCGAAGCGGTGTCCGAGGAGCATCCAGTAGCGGTCCGATCGGATCAGCTGGGCGCACAGCCAGAACGGCAGTCCGTCGTTAGGCTCGTTCTGCTGTTCCCGCACGAACGACCACTGGCTCACCCGGGTGACTTGGAGAAAGTCGTACTCACCGAGAGCCAGGGCATGTTCGATCTCCACCCGCCTGACGTCTTCGGCGTTGGCTGCCCGTCGCTCGGCGGCCTGTTCGCCGAAGTTTCCCCGAGCGACCGGCGCCTTCGATCGCCGAACCCCATCGGCGTAGACCAAGTCGCCGGGCGCGAGGGGGTCATGGGGTTTGAGCGGGATTTGGTGAAGGGGCGAGCCGTTGAGCTTCACCAGTAGCGGGCCGTCGAGGTCACAACCCTCATGATCACCGGTGGCGCAGCTGGCCAGCCAGCGCCACGGTCCGAACGGAGTTGCCAGCTGGCCTCGTGTCGGGTTGGCGTCAGCGCATTGGAACCGCCCGACCAGCCACCGTAGGTCGTCGCCGGCGTGGATATCGTCGTTGACCACTCCGACGTACACGGGTACCGCGACATTGAACGGCCTGCCTCCGGCGGCCAGGCCGCGTTCCAGTTCGAGATCGAAGTTGGCGGTAAGGGCGATCGGGGCGGGAATGCGCTCGGCGGCATAGGGACTCCGGGGGCTCTGCCAACTGTCGAACTCGGCGTGGAGCAGGCGGGCGAGCGTGGCGAAGAAGCGCCGCCTCGGGCTGTCCGGTTCCTCGTCGGGGTTGAAACCCCGGGCGACGGCGCGGGCCGTGGCCTCACCAAGCTCCCGCAGGCTGGCCCGCATCACCGCAGCCGCTGGGTCAAGACGCCTCGTGGGCTGGTGTTCGCTGCCGTGCAGGAGCGACACTTGAAGGGCCAACTCCTCCACGTGGGGGTACAGGGCCGAGTCGCAGACGAGCGAATGCCACAGGAGGCTGGTGAGCCACTCAACGGTCGACCCTCGGAGAATCCCCCCGTCTTCGTTGAGGCGTCGTTGCAACTCCGCCAGTCTGGAAGCGAGGCGCTGCTCGCCGAGCAGCGTGGGCTCACCGTCTATACTCTGGGCGCGCTCGCACGCGGCGATTGCATCCCCAAGGGCCAGGCGAAAGGCGCTCTTGGGAGAGGTTCGAACCTCGTGCTGCTCCAACTGGTTGATTGGTATCGACTGTTTGAGCGAGGAATGGAGGAACGCCTGGGTCGCGGCGTGGGCCAGCTTGGCCAGCGCCACCCGCACCTGGGACACGGGGACCTGATCGCCGGTGTCGGGTAACGGGACGACCGGACGTTTGGCGCCCCGACGTTCGCGGAGGGTCTGGAGAAATCCGCTCAGCTCCTTGTCGGAAGCGGCGGCGGCGTCGAGCGCCGGGTCCCACCGAATCTGCTCGACTGACGACCCGATCTGGAGGGTACCGGGACCGAGGAAGGCGGTTATTGACCGAGGGTGGCGGGAGAAGTACCCCATCTCCATCTCCAGCGGCCCATCCAGAAACCCGGCCAGGGGGACCTCGTAGCCGGCATGAGGGTAGCGGCGAACGACAGGCTTGGAACCGAGCTTGTCCTTTCGGGGCGGCTCTGTGGGATGTGCTTCGTCGGCAGTGTCGTCGGGCCTCCGGATCGCTACCAGGCCTGTTTGGTAGCGGGTGTAGACCACCGGGGTCACCTGCTCCATCAACGATCCCTCGGTGTCGCGCAACGCCTGGCGACCTCGCCACATCGCCAAGTCGAGGTCGCCTGACGACGACAGCTCGGTGTAGAAGGCCACGGTAAAGGCGCTGGCGCCCCATTCGCTCACCCGCCGCTGCATGCCCACGACCACGCCGATACGCAGCTCCGACCACGCCCGGTTCAGGGACTCGGCGGAAGTGGCGCCGCTGTAGCAGGCGCACAGGACTGCCATGCGCAGGTCCGGTGCGGTCGTGAAATGATGCTTTACATCGTCCGCCCGGATGTAGTCGAGCTGATTCTCACGACCGAACACGAGGCTCGCATCATTACCGTCGGCGATCCCGTGCCCGAAGAAATGAAAGATCTGGAAGTCGCGCAATCCTTTGATCGCAGTCGAGAAGAGGACACCCCGATCGGTTGAGTCGAACTCGATTCCCGCAAGCGCCTGCAACTTCTTGAGCACGGCGGAGGGATCTCCAAGCGGCTCGAACCTCCGGTCGGGCAGGAAGTCGGGACCCAAGGCATAGCGCACGCGGACCGGTCCGGAGATCGGATCGGGCGGCCCGAGTATCTCGCCTGGTGGTCGCCGCACCAGGGATATCTCCTCGAGGTCGCTCACCGTCAGCCGCCCCAGATCGCCGTCGCCCGACGGCAAAAAGGTGGCCGTGGCCGCTTCCCAAGGCACTGCGGACAAGTCGCCGGGCGGCGCGTCGATCACCAACCGGATGCGCTCGTGGTCTCCGAGGAGCGTGTGCAGCGTGTCATTGACTGCAGGCGGGAACAGGGCGCTGGCCAACTTGGCTCCGAACCTAACCATCATCTCCGCATCCTTGAACCGGCTTCGCCAGCTCTTGGTCATCCCGTCGATCGTAAAAAGGGCCTCGCTATCCACCGACGTTTCGCTGGACGTCAGGCCCTGGCTTAGCTCGACTTCGAGCGCACCAGAGTTGCTCACCCTAAGGGTGAGCACAACCTCGAAGTAGGTATCGACCGTGGGGAAGGATATGGGAGCGAAGGGCGCAGTCACCTATCTACCCGTTTCTCGTCACACGCCCGATGGAAAACCACAGATGAGCCGGTCGATGGCGCGCAACTCCGCGCCGAGCGCCCGGATGTCCGGAATCAGGCTGCCATTATGATCTTCCTCGATTCGCCTTGCCAGCTGCGCCACCACCTTGGCCCGGAGGCGGGCCAGCTCGACACCGCCGCCCCCAGCACCACCTGCGGGTGGCTCTTGCAGCGCCGCCACCCACCTCTCGTTCACCGACCGGGCGGCGCGCGCCGCGTCTTCGGCCCGCTGACGGGCGAGGGCCGCGTCCGGACGAAACCCTGGGGAGGCAGCGACCTGAAGCCAGCACGCCTGCGCCCGCAAGCATCCGAGGATGTACAGCACTTGGGCCCGCTCGTCGGGTGGATCCTCCTCGGACGCCTCCTCCGTGGCAGCGGAGAGCAGGACCCGCAGGGCTTCGTAACCTTCCGCGGCCGCGGCCCACAGTCCCAGGTTCGCCAGCCGTTCGGCATCGGCCAGCTGCTCGTCGGGGTCGAGGTCGGGGCGGCCGGATAGGACGATGAAAAGGCCGTCGATATCGGCGTCGTCCGGCAAACCGGTGGCCACGAGCGACCCGTCGGCCACCACATCCAGGGGGATCTGAGCGACGGGAGTGCCCCGCTCGAGCACCGTAGCCAGGAGCGACGGCAACCTTGGCGGAACGGTGCCCGGCTGCCATTCCCCGAGACACGCGGCATCCTCGATCACGGCGATGGCCCGAAAGTCCCACCAGCGCCGCTCGCCCAGCAGTTCGTCGGCTCCCGCGCGCTGCAGTTCAACCCACCGACTCGCCACTTCGGGACGCAGGGCGATGCGAGCCGTCCGGATCCCTCCGCTCGTTCGGATTTCTGCCATGCCCCGCAGGGCGAGCAGGCCGGTCACCGCCACCGCCGCCGACATGGCCAACGGAACAGACTGCCCGCTCTGGCTGCCCGTCTCTCCGGCGACCCCAAGGAAGACCAGGCCCAGCGGGGTTCCCGCTCGCATAAGTTCGTCAACTGAAGGACCGTCGGGTTCGTCCCACCCGGACGGCAGGGCCGCCACCAGTTGCGCCCAGGCAGCCGACAGGTCGGGTCGGAAGGTCGCGATCGCGTCGTGCCAACGTCGTACCTCGGAACGCAGCACCGGCGCTCGTCGCAGCAGGTCCTGGGGCAAGGATTCGATCTCCCTGACAACCGAGGCCGACGCCATGGTGACCAACCGGCCCAGGCCGGCCGCTTCGGGGAAAAACCGGGCCTGCACCGCCGCCCCGATCACCATGACGTCGCCGGCGGCCAAGGGCACACCGACCCGCCAGCGCCGCAGCGCCCCACCTACTTCCGCCACCGCCTGGTGGGCATCGGAGTCGAGCGGATCGTGGCGGAGTTGGTGTAGCCACGCGGCGGTGGCCGGGTCGGTTGGAATCCCATTGGACTCCCGCCAGCAGAGCAATCGAACGTGGGGTAGGGGAACCGTTTCCACTTCGACGTCGAAGTCCGCGGTCAGGGGAACCAAGACCGACGCCACGGCCGGGTCCAACCGCCACTCCGTTCCGCCGACCAGGTCGAACTGACGGACGACGGTAGGCCGCGGTTCCGCCGCCCGGACGAGAGCCTGCAACGCCTGTTCGGGACCCACGCCCGCCTCGATCAGTTGGTCGGCGAGGCGCAACAGGTGCGTGATGCCTCGGGCGGGGTTGGCGGTCAGCAGCGCCGCCGCCTGCTCGTCGACCCATTCAGTCACCGCCCCGCCCTTCGACTGGACGGTGTTCGGCCCACCACTGCACGGCCTGTTCCAACGCCGACTCACAGTAGTCGCGGGCGCCTTCGGCCGGGGCGGCGCAGGCACACACCTGGCACCACTGGTACAGGTCGATCGCACCGGTCGGGCGCAAGGCGGCCACGACGCCCAGGAGGGGTTCGCCGGACGGGACCGAGGCGTGGACCGCCTCCTCGATGAGAGCGGCAAGTTGCGCCAGAAGCTGTTCATCGAGGGGGACGGCGGTCTCGGGCTCCGGTCGCGGACCCCAGTCGCTCGGACATTCCCGGCGGACGTAGGGCACGGTCGGCATGCAGGCCGCCTCCACCGACGGGCTACGGGAGCGGAGATGCTGGAAGGCAGGCCCGGGCGGTTGGGGAACCCACCGGGCGTTGCCCTGACGGCTCCCGAAGAACCATCGTTGGCGGCTCGCCTCCCAGGCTAGGTGGTCGTAGAGGCGATGCGACGACGCGTCCTGACCGACGAAGAGCATTTCGCGGCTCCGGCGTTTGCGCGCAAAGTCCAGGTCGTGGTCCTGGTCCGCGGGGCAGATACGGGTGGTCCTCTTGGCGGCGTCGGCCGCGTCCCTGGTGGTCACGCGGTGCGCCAAGGTCCCGAACTTGTCGCATGTCGGGACGACGCAAACCTCGCTCAGAACTTCACCTACGAGCACATCGATGCTGGTGCCCGGCAGGGTCCAAGCGGCGTGCCGGTAGAAAACGCTCTCGTCGTACGCCCCCCGGGTCAGCTCGCCGCGCCGCCGTGAGCCTCCGGCCCAGGTTCGGAACCAGGTTGACAGGTCGGCTGCTTCCCTCGACGGACCCGGTCGCCAGGCGTGCAGGTGGTGAGTCGGCAATTTCGTCGGGGTGCATTCACCGGGGCGGCACTGGCAAGTCCGATGCTGTTGCCACCCGAGGTAGAAGGCGGCGTGGTCGAGCAGACCCGACGCCAGCGTGGCCCGCAGGTGCCGGGCCTCCCGCCCGAACACCGGGCCCCGACCGAGGTGAGCGAGTTCTGGTGGTACCAGGCTCCCAATAGTCCCCGGGCCGAAGCGCTCGACCAGAACGACAGCGACCTCGGCCAGGCAGTCCGCCAGCAACGCCGCCAGGAGCGCATTGGCCTCCGGCCACGACTGCGCCAGCGTCGCCGCGGAGACGTCCGGTTGGCGGTGTGCCCGGTTGAGGGCGGGATCCCCGGTCGCCACAAGCGCCAACACCGCATCCAGCGCCGCGACCGCGGGCGAGGTTCGTTGCCTGGTATTGCTCGCCATTCCCGCGGCCCGGGGCCGGGCCGCCTGCTCGAGTGGCCCGTGGTCGACACCGTCGGGGGCCAAGAGGTCGAGCACCGGCCCAACTAAGCCGACCGAATCGCCGGGGTCGAGCCCAGCGGTGCGAACCAGGTCGTGGAAAGCATGGCGTAGCGACCTCCAGCCAAACCCTCGATCGACAATCGCCCATTCGAGATCGCGGCCCACAGGAGCGGGATACCGGCGCCAATCGGCGCGGAAACGATCAGTTATCGCCCGCTCGAGCGGCGAAAGGCCCCGTTGTGCCTCCATACCCCCAGCTCCCATCGCCCGCCGCCATGAATGCCCTGGGCGCCAGCAACAATATACCGGCCCGCCATCGAGATCTCCCCGGTTCCGTCACGTCCCTACTCGGTCGGACAGAAGCCCGACCCGAGGAGGAAACGAAATGCCGACAATCATCGAGCGAAGCGAGGAGCCGAGGGGCGCCCAAAGGCGGGCGCCAGAAGCCGACGTCCTGGTCGAGGTGCTCGCCCGCGACGGCGTTCGGGTCGGCTTCGGAGTGACCGGTGGCCCCGTCGCCCGTTTCGTCCATGCGGTCGAAGACTCGGAGGGTGGTGCAGTGTCCCGTCGCACTTCGAAGGCGAGGCGGTCTACGAGGCGCTGGGCGCGTGGGCGGTCACCGGGGAGTCGGGCTGCGTGGTCACGACCTGCCGCCCTGGTCCTCGCCACCCGCCAGGCCCTCGAGGTGGCCAAGCATGACGGCTTCTGCGGCGTCCTCGTGTCACAACGGACGCCGGCCGCGGACCCGCCGCCGTCACGCCGCCCAGGCCAGCGACACCTTCGTGAGTCCCGACTACCACCGAGGACCCTCGATCCAACGTTTCATCGACGACCTCCGCCCCGTCGCACGGCCACACACAACCGGGGTCGGTGTCCATCCCGCCGGAGGCCCGCCCGCTCCGGAATGGGCCGACCGGCTGCCCAACTTGACTGATCGGTTCAACCCGATCGACCAGTCAGTCGTCGAAGCATGGGTGGTCAACCCGGCCCGAACCCGAGGCCAGGACAAATACCGGCAGGTGGATCGACGTTCCCGAGTTCCTCCCGACCCCCGCGCCCTGTACGACAAGCTCCGAGGAGACCACACCCCGCCATATCAACAGGTGGCCGCAGAGCTCGAGTCGGCGTTCACCCAATCTGCCGGGCCTCAAGGCCTCCACCTCCGCCACCAACGACTCGTCTACACTCTCACCCTCCCGTGCGCCCTACAGGACGCGACGCCCATACACGCGAACCCAAAGCCACCCGACGGAACAACGGCCGCTCAACAGCCCCAAACCGGCAAGCGCCATCTCGTCGAGTGCGACGGGGCCGTGTCGTGTCTGACCAGGTTCGCGCGGGCGGACCCCACCGTTTGATTGTATCTCGCCAGGTCGGTTGACGTGGACTTCGGCGACTTCATCAGCACTGCAGCACGCCGGCAGCTGAAGAAGCTCAAGTTCCCGCTTCGCCACCTCTAACCCACCAGTCTGCTGGGGTCGCTAACTGTCGCGAGCGGACCGGGGACATCGTGGGTGAATCACCGCGGCCCGATAGGGCCCGGAAACCGCGCAAGCTCCAGGAAGACCAAGGAAGGCAAAACTGCAGGCCAGACGAGGTCCGCGATGAAGAGATGCTGGTCGGAAGGGTGGGGGATTAGCCTTCACACGGCTGAGGCCCGCGGTTCGAGTCCGCGAGCGCCCACACACAAAACACCTGGTCACGGGCTATGTTGGGCGGCCGTGGGATTGGACAAACGGTGGCGTGGACCGATTTTGGACCGATGCAGATC
>JBOGGN010000195.1:0-3040 GCA_050744165.1 Acidimicrobiales bacterium
GAGACCGCCATGGTCGCGGTGGCCAACGGCAATGGTTCCTACGACTCGGGGCCGCTGCCCACCAGCGCCGCCGGCGACTACAGCTTCGTTGCCTCCTACAGCGGCGATGGCACCAACAGCGCCGAGACGACCTCCTGCCAAGACCTCAACGAGGCCATCACCGTCAACAAGGCCAGCCTGACCATCGTCACCCAGGCCTCGACCCCGACGGTGCCCGGCGGAAGCATCTCTGACACCGCGACCGTGACTGGCGGTTTCCTGCCGACCGGATCGCTCACCTTCGACGCCTTCGGTCCGAACGACAACACGAACTGCGACACCACCCCGGCATTCACGTCAACCACGAACATCGCCGGAGACGGAACGGTAAGTTCGGACAGCTTCCCCGTCACCGCCCCGGGCAATTACGACTTCACGGTGACCTACAGCGGCGACACCAATAACGCGCCTCAGATCACCGCCTGCAACGTGGGCGCGGAGACGGCCGATGTCAACACCGCGCAACTGAAGGTCACACCCACCTTCCCGGCGTCGGTGACCGTCGGCGACGGGCTCGACAGGACGACGCCCGATCCCGTTTCGATCACCGTGACCAACGAGGAAGACACCGCCGTGCAGGTCAGCCAGGTCACGCTGGTTCCGGCCTGCGGCACAACGTCCGCCACCCCCGACGGTGACTGCCCGGCGTCCAACGCCGATCCCAGCGTCTTCCAGGTCGCCACCTCCGGTAGCGGCGCCGCCGGCACCAGCTGTGTAGGAGAAGGCTTCGACATCACCACCCTCGACGCCTCCACCGGCGAGGTGCAGCTCGTGGACCAGGCCAATGGCGGCCTCATCAACCTCGGGGCCGCCGGTACGACCGGCACGACCGGCGACACGTGCACCATCGACTTCACCGTCGCGGTGGCGCAAGGCCCGACGCAGGACGCGGACCCTGCGACGCCGGGGGTTCAAACGGCGCAGCTGGCCACGGCCACCATTGCCCTCGACCCGCCCAACGGGATCGGCACCTCGCTGACCACGGTCAACCTCGGCCAGCCCGACGTGTTCACCAACGCCACCCAGTTGGCGCAGCCTGGTGACCAGATCCAGGACTTGGCCCTGGTCCAGAACACCGGCTTCGGTCCCAATCCGACGGGCACCGTCACCTTCGAACTGTTCGGCCCCGGGAACACCTCGTGCGCAGGCGAGCCCCTCGACACCTCCAGCGGCGACGTCGACCCGACCACCGGCGACGCCAGCTCCGCGCTGGTGACGGTCAGCGACGTCGGCGTCTACCAGTGGGTCGCCATCTACAGCGGCGACCAGAACAACAACACGGAGGTCTCCGCCTGCGGCAGCGAGACGACCGACGTGCAGGCACCGACCGCCATCACCACCACGCCGTCGGCCACCACCGTCGCCCTCGGCCAGCCGATCTCCGACAGCGCCACGCTGACCGGCTCCAACAACCCCACCGGGACCATCGAGTTCGACCTGTTCGCCCCGGGCCAGTGCGGCAACCGCGAGGTCGGGCCGGTGTTCACGTCCACCGTCCAGGTCGACGGCAACGGGACCTACGAATCCCCGACCCAGTTCACGCCGACCGAGGCCGGCAGCTTCGACTGGGTCGCGGTGTACAGCGGCGACACCGACAACGCATCTGCCGCCAGCACCTGCGGCGACGAGACCGTCGACGTGACGGCAGGATCGCCCACCCTCCTCACCACCGAGGCGTCGCCGAGCGTGCCCCTCGGAGGCACGCTGTTCGACGACGCCACCCTGAGCGGGGGGAGCAGCCCCACCGGCACCATCACCTTCAGCCTGTTCGGCCCGAACCCCGACGGCTGCGGCGGCACGCCCGCCTTCACCTCGATGGCCACCGTCGACGGCAACGGCGGCTACTCCTCCGACATCTTTACGCCAACCGAGCAAGGGACCTACATCTGGCAGGCCAGCTACAGCGGTGACGCCGCCAACGCCCCCGCCACGGCGTCGTGCGACGATCCCGCGGAGAGCGTGACGGTGACCGCCGCCGTCCCGACGCTCACCACCCAGGCCAGCGCCGCGGTCACCATCGGCGGGGCCATCTCCGACACCGCCGACCTCGAGGGGACGGGCTCGCCGACGGGCACCATCACCTTCCAGGCCTTCGTCGTCACCGAGGGCTGCGAGCCGACCGCGGTCTTCACCTCGACGGTCACCGTCGGCGGCAACGGCACCTACACCTCGGACACGTTCACCCCCACCAGCGCCGGCACTTACGCCTTCGTGGCGTCCTACAGCGGTGACACCAACAACGCCGCGGTCACGACTAGTTGTGGCGACCCGGGCGAGAGCGTGACGGTTTCCGCCGCCCAACCGTCGATCTCCACCTCGGCCACGTCGGCTAGGTCGGCGACGTCGATCAGCGGGATCTCCGACACCGCCACCCTGACCGGCGGGGACGACCCGACCGGGACGATCACTTTCGACCTGTACCCCGAGGGCGACACCTTCTGCCGGTCGGACCCCATCCGGACATTTTCGGTGGCCGTGAACGGCGACGGCAGCTACAGCTCTCCGGCGGTGCCCGTGACAGTCGTCGGCACCTACCAGTGGGTGGCGTCGTACAGCGGGGACAGCAACAACTTCTCGGCCGACGGCGCCTGCGGTGACCCCGGTGAGACCTCCACCCTGCAGGCGGTGCCGAGCCTGACCACCCAGGCGTCACCGAACGCGGTCCTCGGCGGGTCGATCTTCGACACCGCCACCCTGACCGGTGGCGCCAACGTCGAACAGGGCAGCATCACCTTCACCATCTTCGGTCCCGGCGGTGTCGCCGACTGCGACGCCACGGCCCTCAACACGAGCACCGCCTTCGTCGACGGCGACGGCAGCTACGACTCGGCCCCTTTCGTCCCGACCCAGCCCGGCACCTACGAGTTCGTGGCCTCCTACAGCGGCGATCCTCTGAACACCCCGGTCACCACCCACTGCGGCGACCCCAGCGAGAGCGTGGTCGTAGGACAGGTCGGCACCGGCCTCACCACCCAGGCGTCGGCCGGCATCGCCCTCGGGG
>JBOGGN010000196.1:0-29919 GCA_050744165.1 Acidimicrobiales bacterium
CGCGAACAGGACATCCCAACGCTGTCGCCCCATCAACGACACAGCAAGGACCAACCCGCCCCGCCGCATCCCCGCCCTCAATGACGCCGAACAGCCCCCGCGTCCTCAAGCAGCGTGTCGCTCAACAACGTCGGAGGCCCGGTTCCCAACCTTTCAACACGGAGCAGAGCCGGGTAACGCCGGCGGCCACAAGTAGCTTCGAGCCAGTGACGGCGCCGGGCTGCGGGATCACCCTTGGTCTCGGTGCGGCCGCCGCTGTCGGGTGGCCCGCCGTCGAGGACTGCCGTGGGGTCGTGATCGCCTCCTTCGATCAGGCCGCTTACGTGCGGTTGCCGGACGGTGTGATTGCCTTGACCGGGGTCTGCGTGCCCCCAGGTCCGACCTACATCACCGGTGCCGTCGACCCCCGCTCCTTGCGGACCAGCAGCGCATTCGTCGCTCGGGCGGGCTGGTTGGATGGGGCAACCATCTGGGAGGGCCGGCTCCCACTTCGACCCCCGGACGACGACGGGGTCCTTGGCCCACTAGCAATGTTGGCGGCTCGCTCGCCGCTTCTGCGACCCCCCCTGGTGCGCCGGTGGCGGTGCGCGACCAGCCACCAAGATCTCAGGAGTGTGTGCCGGATCCTCGGCGGTCTGGGACCGGGGCTGACACCGAGTGGCGACGACGCCCTGGCCGGGATTCTGTTGGCGGAACGGCTGCGCCACCCCGACGACGAGGCCAGGCTCGTCCAGGCCGCCGGCGGTGTGGCGACCCATGACATCAGCCGCGCCTTTCTTCATTGGGCGGCCCGGGGGCAGAGCATCGAGCCCGTCCACCGGCTGCTCGGGGGTGACGGATCCGCAACCGGAGCACTGGAGGAATATGGCCATTCCTCCGGCGCCGACCTGGCGCTGGGGCTGTGGTGGGGCCTCACGGGCGAGGACCCACCGGCGACTGGCGAGGTCCTCGCCCCTGGCTAGGGCCGCACGGTCGTCGTGGTGGCCGTGGTGGTGGGGGCCCGTGGCGGCGCAAGCGCAGGCAAGATCCCGGGATCGGAGATGGCGCCGGCTTGCAGGTGCCAGGTATGGAGGATGTTGGCGTAGCGACCATCGTCGATCAATGTCTTCATGGCGGCCTGGACTGCGGCGGCCAAGGGACCCGGCGCCGTTGCGATCCCGTAAAGCATCGGGTCGATGGGCGCCCCGGCGAGCATGAGTTGACCCTTCGACTGGCCCACTGCGTACTCGGCGGCTTCGGCGAGGAAGAAGCCCAGCTGGACTCGCCCGCTCTCCACCGCGATTTCGGCGGCTTGCAGATTCTGGAAGATCAAGACGTTGCTCGCCGGCTTCTGCTTGGACTCGCACAGCTGGACCTGCGCCTTAGCGGCCACCTCCTCTGCCGTGCCGCTGGCCACCGCCACCGAGTAGCCGCACAGCAAGCTGGGATCGCTGACTGCAACCGGCCTCTTTTGCGCCTCGAACAGCGCCTCGCCGGAGGTGAAGTACGTCACGAGATCGTCCTGCGCCCGATTGGTGGCGCGGTCGGCGATCGACGACATACCGAGATCCAATTGGCCGGAGGCCACTTCCGGGAGGATGCTGGGAAGCGGTCCATCAACGAGGCGGACCTTCAGTCCCAGGACTCCACCGATCGCATTGACCAGATCGGCGTCCAGTCCCACCACGCTGTGGCCGTCGGGGGCCAGGAACTCGTCGGGTAGGTCGACGGCGTCCAGCCCAACCATGAGGACGCCGCGCCCCCGAAGAGCAGCCGGTACCAAACCAGCCGCCGCCGCCGACCGGGGTGGCGCCCCTCCGGCCTGCCTGCCGGCATGGCACCCAAGCGCCACCATGGCCAAGGCGACGCCAGCAGCGACTGCCGCCGACCCAGAACGAAACCGTCGTGCCCGGACAAAGGCCGTGATACGGACGTTCCTCATTCTATCGGCCGAAACTGACTCATAAGCCAAGTATAAAGAGTCACCAGATGACTCTTATGACCCTTTCGGGACACAGTTCGGGTGCTAGCGTCGCACGCTGCGTTTGTGTCGGTCAGACCCCGGGTATATCGAGCGCATGGGTATTGGAACTGGTATTTTCCTGCTAGCAGTGGGCGCTGTATTGCGCTACGCCGTCACTGTCCAGACATCGGGCGTCAACCTGCATGTCGTGGGAGACATTTTGATGATTGTCGGAATCATCGGCATTCTCGTTTCCCTCTTTTTCTGGAGCAGTTGGGGCGGGTTCGGTTCGAGGGGAAGGGATCGCTACGTGGACCGCCGCACGGTGGTCGACCGGGACCCCTATCTCGAGCGGCGTACAGTCGTCGATGATCGATCCATCTACTAACCACTCCTAAACAACCAAACACATCACCCCACGAGCCAGGCTGTCTGCGGATAGCCTGGCTCGTGGCGCGCCTGCGCTAAGCCGCTAGCGGCAGTTGGAGTCCCGGCACGGTGACCCAGGGTGGCTTCCATTGGTGCCCGGGGTGAACGACACCCCCCGCACCACCTGTCCGTAGGTGGGCACCAGGACCGTCGAGAAGTTCTCACCGGCGGCCTGGGCGGCGGTGCTGTTGCTCAACGTGTCAGTGATGGAGACGAGGGCGTTGGGGTCGGCGCCTTGGTCGCCGCTGAAGCTCACCGTCGAGGTGCTGGCCCAGATGGTGACGGTGCCGTCGCCGTTGACCCGGCCCGTCAGGTTGCGCAACCCGTCCACTCCCGGGGACCACGGCCCGGTGACGGTGGTCACCACGCCCTTGCCATTGACCGTGGTGTAGGAGTTGTTGCCCGTCGGGTAGTCCTTGCCCCCGGCACTGGTGACTGAGTACTGCTGCCCCAGGTTGAGGCCGCCCTGCAGGGTGTATTGGAGCTGCCACTCAGTGCCGTTGAACACCCACTTCTGCAGCCCCGCGGTCTTCGATACGGCCGCCGCGGTGTACTCACCGTTGGGTCCGGCGGTCGACGAGAACGCGTTGTCGCCGGCCCCCTCGTCGGCCACGTACACGGTGGTCGAGTTGGCGAACCAGATCCCGAAGGGGTACAGGCTGGCGTCGGTCGCCCCCTTGGCCAGGGCGGTCGGGAACCCCGCCAGCACGCAGGTGTTGGTGGGTGTCAGGCCGGGGTTGGCAGTCGTCAGTCCCAAGGCGGCGTCGGTAGTGCTGAATGACGGGGAGGAGAAGGTGGCCGCCGAGGGAAGGGTCGCTCCCGCGTGCGGGGTTCCGACGCCTGTGGCCGGGCACTCGGCGCCGGTCGTATCGAGGAAGTACACCGTGTTGATGCCGTTGCTGCCGCTGCCCTTGGTGTAGTAGATGACATTCCCGTTCACCGCCAGGCCCCGGAAGTTGTCGTCCTTGGCCGACTTGTCAGCCTTGGTGTTGGCCGGCAGCTGCAGGATGTTGAAGTTGCCCATCGGCGTCGGCCCGCCAGGCGACTGCGCCACCCCGGGCAGGTTGGAGGCCGCCATGATCTGCGATCCCGCCCCGGTAACGACACCCTCGGGCTCAGGGTTGTTGCCGTTGCCGGCGTTGCCCGCCATGTAGATGGTGTGGTTGGCCTCGTTCAGGATGGCCGCCCGCCCGTTATTGCCGCTGTAGGCGTTGGTCTCGGTGAAATCGAACTTCCCGTTCTCGTCAAGCTGCGCCACTGCTCGGTAGTCCGCAGCGGTGGGACCGGAGTTGGTCGGGTCGATCGCACCAGGCGTGTTCGAGTTCGACACGTCGATGGCGGCGACGGGGGCCACATAGCCCATGAACGTGACGTAGTTGCCCCCGGTCGACTGGTTGAGCGCAACCTCGGATTTGGAGGAGAAACTGGTGACCATTTGGTTCCGGTTCGGCGTCAGCCCCTGGGAACTGTTGGGAACCTCGACCGACCCCACTTGGGTCCCCGTCATTGGGTTCAGCTCGTCGAGCACGATCGGCTGCGTGACGCCGAAGCTGGCGTCCATCCCGTCGTTGTTGAACACGATCGGGTAGGTGCCGTTGGCCTCCGCGGTCACGCAGGGATCGTCGGCCAGCGTGCCGCACCCAGGCGG
Source organism: Acidimicrobiales bacterium (assembly GCA_050744165.1). Classification (GTDB taxonomy): domain Bacteria; phylum Actinomycetota; class Acidimicrobiia; order Acidimicrobiales; family Palsa-688; genus JBOGGN01. Next base: position 4,020 of record JBOGGN010000196.1, read on the forward strand.
AAGTTGCGTGCTCCCGGCGTCGATGTTGGCGTCGGATGCCCAGACGCTGGTCGACACGAGGAGGTTGCCCGGGGTCAGGTGCGCCGCCGCCACCGCGGACCCCGCGGGCGCCACCGCGAAGGCGGCAATCCCCCCAAAAGCCGCCAGGGCCGCCATGGACAGGCTCGTCCGGTTCCTGCGCCGCCCAACACGATTGAGACTCATGATTCCCCTCGCCCGTAAATCCGCCACGCCTGTGCGGCGGCGGCGATCAAGATAAAGAACGCAGGTGAACCTGAGGTGACCAATCGACGAACATGCCGCGACGCCCACTCCAACTTCACATGCTGACGCCGCCCGGGTCGTCCCCGCTCGAGGCGCCCCGATGACGACCGAGGTGCTCATCCCCACCGCCATGGTGGCGGGCGGGGCGGCCCTGGCGCACGACGAAGCGGGCCGGGTGGTCTTCGTCGACGGTGCCCTACCCGGTGAAACCGTCGCCGTTCAGCTCACCGAGGCCCGCGCGGACTACGCCCGGGGCCACGCCATCGAGGTGTTGGAGGCCTCTCCCGACCGCGTCGAGCCTCCGTGCCCCGCGGTGGCCCGGGGCTGCGGCGGATGCACCTGGCAGCACATCGCGCGCGAGGCCCAGGCTCGCCTCAAGGCGGGCATCGTGGTCGACGCCCTGCACCGCATCGGCCACCTCTGGGGGCCGCCCGAACCAACCGTGGTGGCGCTCTCCGAGCCGGCGTTGCGCACCACCGCCCGCCTCAGCGTCTCGCCCGCCGGCCGGGCCGGCTACCGCCCCCGCCGCCGCACCGGCGCCGTCGAGACCGACTCCTGCCTGGCCGCCCACCCGCTGCTGGAAGAGCTCATCGTTTCCAGTCGCTTCCCCGGCGCCGAGGAGGTCCTACTCCGCGTCGGGGTGGCCTCGGGTCAACGCCGAGCCCGGCCGCGCCCGAATCTGGGCCGGGAAAAGGCGCAGCTCCCTTCCGACGTCGTCCTCCCGAGCGACGGGGAACCGGCACCGGTGACCGAGGTCGTCGCTGGGCGAAGCTTCCAAATCAGCCTCGACTCCTTTTTCCAACCCGGTCCGGTGGCAGCCGAAGCTCTTGTGAACGCGGTCGCCGCGGCACTCGAAGCCCCCGGGGAAGCCGCCAGCGCGTTGGCATCAGGAAGGCACGAACTGATCGACGCCTACGCCGGGGTGGGCTTGTTCGCCTCCGTCTTCGGCGCCCGCCTCGGCATCCCGGTGACGGCGATCGAAAGCGACCTCTCGGCGGTGGCCGACGCCCGGATCAACCTGGCCGGCATGGACGCCAAGATCGCCCGCGTCGATGTCGGCCGCTGGCGGCGCCGACGCGGCGACGCGGCTGTCGGCGCCGTCATCGCCGATCCGCCCCGACCTGGCTTGGGCCGCCCCGGTGTGACGGCGCTGGTCGCCACGCGGACCCCTCGGCTGGTGCTGGTGAGCTGCGACCCGGCCTCGCTCGGTCGGGACACGGCCCTGCTCCGCCAAGCCGGTTACAACCTGGCGTCCGTGGCGCTCGTCGACTCGTTCCCACACACCTTCCACGTCGAAACCGTCAGCCGGTTCGACCGGGCGGACGGAACCTAAGGAAAGATCGGCCAAACGGCGGGGCCGCAAGAACCGTTACCAGCGTCGGGCGCCGGCCGGTCACCTGCTCTTGCGCCGGCCACCAAACATGCGTCGACGCAACGACGTTCGCCCGACCTGAGCGTCGGCTGACTCCCCCGCTGCCTCCGCGGCGGCATCTTCCTCGGCTACCTCCCCGGACTCGGCATAAGGCTCCCCGGATTCGCCGTCAGGCTCCTCGCCCACAAGGGCGTCGCCGGCTGCCTCGACAGTCTCCTCCACGGGTGCCGCCTCGCCACCCGCCACCGGCTCTTCAACGGACACCTCAAGGGTCGACTGCCCCGACGTCGCCTCGCGAGCCTTGGCGCCGGGCGCGCCGGTGTCGGCCGGCTCAGGGTCCGCGGTTGGCCCGGACAGGTAGCGTTCGGTGTCTGGAGCCTGGTCGGGCAGGGCCGAGTCCGACGGCTCGTCGTCGTCCCCGCCGACTCTGGGCCACGGCGACGATGGAGCCTCCGCCTCCGCCTCGGACTCCGCCTCGGACTCCGCGGGAGCTTCAGCCTCGGGCGGAGGAGGAGGTTCCGGCTCGGCGAACTCGATCTCCAGTTGGCGTGCTACCTCGTCGAGCCCGGCGTCGCGAAGGTGATGCACGGCGTCATCGGCATAAGCCCTCCGCTCGGTCGACTCGGTGGAAGCCCTGGCAGCGCCAGCGAGGCTCACGCCAGCGTTGGCGGTGCGTCCGACTGAGTCGTACAGCCGGGCCGCTTCGAGGAACAGCAGCAAGGCTTCAGGGACCTGCTCGCATGTCTGGCAGACGATGGCACCAACCTGGCGGGCGTTGGCCGCACCTAGGACATCGCCGATCTCGTCGTATGCCTTTTGCGCGGCTCGGACCAGGTGAGCAGCGTCGGCCACCGCACCGCGGCCCAGCGCCACCTGGCTCAGTTGCAAAGTCGCGTTGGCGACACCAATTCGATCGCCGAACTGCTCGTACGCCGTCAAGGCCTGCTGCAGGCGTTGCTGAGCTTGGAGCCAACGCCCTCGAGCCAAATCGATCTGCCCGAGCTGAAGCGACACGTTGGCGATGCCAATCGCGTCGCCGACGACTTCGTAGCCCGCCAGGGCGCCCCCGAAACGACGCTCAGCGATTTCGAACCGCCCCCGAGCCAACTCCACCTGGCCCAGCTGGAGGCAGGCGTTGGCGAATCCGACTTTGTCTGCCGCTTGCTCGTAGCCGTCCAGCGCATTGACGAATCGACGCTCGGCATCATCGACGCGGCCGCGGGCCAACTCCAACTGCCCGAGTTGCAGGGATGCATTTGCGTATCCAAGCGAGTCACCGGCCTTCTCGTAGCGACCGACGGCGTAGTCCAACCGCTCCTCGGCTTCGTCGAAACGACCCCTCGCCAAGTGGACGCGAACCAGTTCGAGGCTGGCATTGGCTTCGCCCACCGGTCGGGCGCTGGCCGCAAAATCGTTCAGCGCGGCCTGAAGTTGCAGCTCGGCGCCTTCGAGGAGCCCAAGCTCGAGATCGATCAGTCCAAGTTCGAATCGGACACGACCCTGGCCCACGGCATCGGCACCAGATTCGAAACGTTCGAGCGCCTCGTTCAGATCGGCGCCAGCATTCCGGTAGTCGGTGCAGAAACGCTCGGTGCGCCCCAGCTGGCACAACACCTCGGCCAACGACCCTTCGTCGCCCCCTTGACGTAAGGAGGCGACCACGGCCCGAGACATGAGGACCGACGTGCCGAAGCGACGCTGATCCTCCAGCTGGGCCGCAATTCGCGTCGCCACCGCCATTTTCGCCGCTCGGGCAGCACTCTCGGCCTCCGTCATCGGGCTCACAACGGGGCCAGCGGTCTCGACGTTCTGGCTTTCGACCGGAGATTCGTCCGCTTGATCCGAGGCGCCGTCCGCCTGCTCCGACCCGGCAGTGGCGGCCACTGCCCCCTCCTCTTTGCCCTCTCCGTCGTCTTCACCCTGACCGTCCCCTTCGCCCTCCGGCGCGTCTACCCCGGACTCCGCGACCGGGTCGGCGGGAACTGCCAAGGCCTCTTGAGGGGCGCCAACCGGCGGCGGCACCAGCGACGTCTCTATGAGCCGCAGCAGGGTGCGATCCAGAGCGTCGGCCTCAAGACCTGAGGAGTGAAGCAGGATGGCAGCGCACGCCAGGTCGAAGGTCCCGTCAGGTAGGGCGGGCCGGCCTGCCAACGCCGCCAGGGTGGCGCCCTGACGGGACAGCCAGGAGTCGGCGCTGCGAGTATCGGGCCGGGTGGCGGTGGCCGGCGCCCGGCGACCTCTTTCGCCGCGTCCCCCTCGACCGCGACCACTTCCGGCGCCCGTCCCGGCGGCGCCTGTCGTCGTCATTCCGCCCGCGCCATTCGGAGTTTCGGGCGTCTCCGCGCCCGCGGTGCCGCCCTCAGGGCGATCCAGGGATGGCACGGGACCCACGACCTTTCGCCCCCACGACACATAGTCGCCCCAGAGAGCGTCGACCGTGTCGGCGCTGAGCCCCGCCGCCACCGGGGGCAGCCGGAGAGAGGACGGGACCCGAACGCCCGCCTCGCACCGGCGAGCGACGCCGACGGCATAGAGGTGGATGAGGCGTTCCCGGGCACCGTCGATCCACGCCAATACCGTTTGGACGTCCCTTTCGGCCAGGCCCGAGGGCAGCAGGGACAGGGCGCCCCACGCCGCACGATCGTCGGCATCGAGCATCGCGAAGGTGACCGGCAGGGCGAAGTCCAGGCCCTTCAACCCCTCAATCACGGGAGCGACACGGACCCCGACGACCTCGAGGTCACCGTCGGCGGCGGCACCGCTCAGCAGGGTGAGGGCCTGCGGGAGGCCGTCGCAGGACGCCACGAGGGCACCTGTGCGGAGATCAGTGGCGAGGCGCGGCGCCCGGGCAAGGAACAGTTCGCTGGCGTCAGCCTCCCGGTCGAATCCGGACACCTCGACGATCTCGGTCCACGGGCGGCCGATCGACAGGTCCGTCACCTTGCGTCGAGTGATGACGACACTGGCGCCGTGACCGGCGCAGTCAACGAGCGCCGCCAAGGTCTCGTCCATCTCGCCCCCGGCCGACCCGAGCGATCCTGCGGGGCTCGTTGATTCCGGGGACCAAGCAGGAGCAGCGGCAAATGCCGAATCCGCGTTGTCCAACACCAGCAGGCAAGACCCGGCGCTCAGGCGGGCAAGCGCCTCAGGGAACGTCTTGCGAGCCAGCGCGTGGGCCACCCTTTCCCCACATTCCCGACCCGGGGCGCAATCCTCCAGGTCGACCCAGAAACGGCGATGAGCCGGCTGGCCGTTTTCGTCCCGCAGGAACCACTGCCGGGCCCAGCGCGAGTTGGCCGCTCGGCGCACCACGGTGCTCTTGCCGGCGCCGGTCCGGCCGACGACGGCGATCAGGCAGCGGCTACTCAGATGCTCCTGGACGCGAGAAGCAGCCTCCAGATGGGAAAGCCCGAAGAACGGGCGAGGATCCTCCGGGAGACCCTCGCGGGGCTCGGGGAACTTGAGCTGCTCCGCCTCCTTGCGCCGCGCCTTCAACATCGGGGTACGACACTAGGAGGCGAGGTTGGGCTGCCGGCGGCCTTAGATCCCCATCTCGATGTCGCCCTGGGCACCGACGGCGACCAGATCCTCGTCCAGCTGCGCACTGGCGGTCGCCGGAAGCTCCACCTCGGGGTGCCGGCCCCGCAGGAACGAGGCGAGGGCGGCCGCGGCGCAGCAGATCACGGCAAAGGCGAAGGCCTCGTGCAGCCCGGCCTGGAACGGCTTGGAGATCAAGCGGGGGAAGAAACTGCGCCCGGTCAGCACCGCCTGGTTGGCCGGCGAGACCGAGGACAGGATCTTCGGACCGAGCAGCGTCTTGATGGGGTTGTAGCCCAAGAAGGCGGCGAACAGCACCGACACCGGTGGCAGGTGCGCCAGCCGGTGGGCGTCGGATGCCGACACGCCGTGAGCCTCGAGGCCCGACGCCAGGGTGGCGGGCAGGCTGTGGGACAGCCCGATGATCATCAGGCTGAAAAACACGCCGATCGACAGCACCTGGGCCGAGTTCTGGAAGGTGGCGTTCATACCGCCGCCGGCGCCGCGATCGGCTGGCGGAAGGCTGTTCATAACCGCCGCACGGTTAGGCGAGGCGAACACGCCGATGCACGTGCCTTCCAAGAAGAGCAGCAGGGCGAAGTCGAGGTAGCGGAAATTGACCGGCAAGAGCGACAGGAAGATGAACATGGCGCCGGTGCCGATCATCCCGGTGGTGGCGAAAGGTCGGGCACCGAAGCGATCCGACAGGATGCCCGACAGCGGCCCCGCCAGCAGGATGCCGAGGGTCAGCGGGAGCAGGTAGATGCCGGCCCAAAGTGGCGTCTGGGTGAAGTCGTAGCCATGCTGCGGCAGCCAGATCCCCTGCAGCCAGATGATCAGCATGAACATCAACCCGCCCCGGGCGCAGGCCGCCAGGAAACTGGCGAAGGTGCCGGCGGTGAAGGCCCGGATCCTGAACAGGGCCAGGCGGAACATCGGGTTGGCGACCTTGGTTTCGATGACCGCGAAGACGCCCAGGAGGGCCACGCCGCCGAATATCTCAGCCAACGTCGTCGGGTTGGTCCACCCCATCGAGTGGCCTCCTGAGGGCAGGATGCCATTGGTGATCCCGATCATCACCAGGATCAGGCCCACCGCGAAGGCCAGATTGCCCAGCCAATCGATGCGGGCGGCGTGACGCTCGCCACGTTCCTGGAGGACTTTGTAGGCCCAGATCGTGCCGAACAAGCCCAGTGGGACCGATACCAGGAACACCAGCCGCCAGTTGATCGGTGCCAGCACGCCCCCGAGGATCAGGCCGATAAAGGTCCCCGCGATCCCCGCGACATTGCTGATGCCAAGAGCCAGACCCCGCTGGTTGGGCGGAAAGGCGTCGGTCAGGATGGCGGCGGTGTTGGCGATCAGGAAGGCCCCGCCGACTCCCTGGATCACTCGCATGCCAATGAGCCAGTCGGCGCCACCTGTCCCCGTCATCCAGTCCAGCGCCAGCAGCAAGGACGCGCTGGTATAGATTACAAACCCCAGGTTGTACATCTTGACCCGACCCCGGATGTCGCCGAGGCGGCCCAGACTGACGACGAGCACGCTGCTCACGACCAGGTAGCCGAGGATCATCCACAGCAGGTAAAAGGTGTTGGACGACGCCAGCGGGTCCAGCTTGATGCCCCGAAAGATGTCGGGCATCGCAATCAACAGGATCGACGCGTCAATGGTCGCCAGCATGATGCCGACAGTTGTATTGGACAGCGCCACCCACTTGTAGTTGTCCTTGCGGGGCGCTCCGGTGGCGGGCGCGGTGGCGGTAGTCACCGAGACGAAGGCGCCGGGGCGCTCTGTTGCAGCTGGCTGGCGATGTCGGCGTCGGCGGCCAACGTGGCAGCGACGCGCGCCATGAAGTCGACGTCAGCCTTCTTGTGCTCGAAGAACACCGCCAGGGCCTGGCGAAACACGTCGTTGACCGCCACCTCGTCCACCCGGGCGATGAACTCGACCTTTTGACCCTCCAGCGGGCTGAGCCGTACCGTAAAGGTCCTGCAATCCGTCATGTCGTCATGCTAGCTAGCCTGCTCGATGACAACCCATCATTCTCGAGCGGCTGGAGGCCCGGTGTACGACGCGCTGCAAGCGGAAACGATCACCATCGCCGGTCATAACGGCGACCACATCAAGGCATACCTGGCCAGGCCCCTGGGCCCGGGCCCCTACCCCGGCGTGGTAGTCATCCATCACGCCCCGGGCTGGGACGAATGGTCGACCGAGGTCACCCGCAAGTTCGCGGCCCACGGCTACCTGACCGTGTGCCCCCACCTTTACGACCGGGCAGGCGCCCACCTGAGCCCCGACGACGCCGCGGCTGCGGTCCGGGCGTCGGGCGGAATCTCCGATGAGCAGTTCCTCGCCGACGCCGCTGGCGCCGTCGCCTTCCTCCGGGGCTTGGACAACAGCAACGGCAAGGTTGGAACCATCGGCTATTGCTCCGGAGGCCGCCAGAGCTTCTTGGCAGCCTGCAGCCTGGAGCTCGACGCGGCCGTCGACTGCTACGGCGCCTGCGTCGTCAATGCCCCGCCGCCCAACATACCGATCACCTTGACGCCATGCGTCGACCTGACCGACCGTCTTTCGTGCCCGTTGCTCGGCCTCTTCGGCGAGGACGACAAGATGCCAGCACCGTCGGAGACCGCGGAGCTGGCCAAGGTCTTGGACAAGTATGGCAAGACCTATCAGTTCCATACCTATCCCGGCGCCGGGCACGCCTTCTTTGCCACCGACCGTCCCGCCTACCGGGTGGAAGCCGCCAACGACGGCTGGACCCAGGTGTTTCAGTGGTTCGGCCAATACCTCTCGGCTTGAAGGTAGGCGCAATGTGCACATATGTCACCAATACCGTTAACATCCGTGGAAGTGCCAAAGGTGCTCATGGTTGGTCGACCGTCGCCAATGCCACGATCTACTTCGACCACCCGTATCACGCGGCGATGGAGCACAGCCTCAACGTCGATTTTGCGGCCGACGGCACCCGTCAAGTGGCGGTCGAACTGAGCGCGGAATCGGCGCGGGCGCTGGCCCACGCCATCCTGGCAACCCTCGATACAGGCGAGGCGCAGCTGCTGCAATAGCGGAGGAAACAGCCCTTAAGCTGGGAAAATACGCCGTCGACGCGGCTCTCGTCCATCTGAGCGCGCAGGCGGCACACAGATTGAGCGAACACTCGATCGACGCCGCGCGCCACCGACATCTGGGACCGTCGCCAGCCCCTTCCCCCTCGACGGGCACCATCCCCGCGCGGCTGTAGGTGCCGCGCCGCTTGCTTCGAACCGCCACCTCGTTGCTCGGCATCGTGGTGAGATGGTGCCCACCCTGAGGATCTCGGCGTCGGCGGCCGCGGTTGCGAATGGCCGAGTTGGCGGAAACAGCCGTCTACCCAAGCCGATCGGTCTGCGAACGACCCGCCAAACAGGTATCGAGCGCAGCCATCGCGGTTACATCGATCCCTACACCGATTCGAGGCCAGCGCGAAGGCGGTGTTCGGTGTTGTCCTCGCCCGCCAATCCGGTCCCAGAAGCCAGACCCAATCCGATCTCCCTCGCATCTGCACGCAATCGGGACCGTCATGAACAATTTTCTGCAAACCATGCTCGTTGCTACCGCAAATGCCAGCCGCGTATCGTATTGTGTTGCCTTGTAACGTCTAACCGTGCAAGGGGAGTTCGATGGCCAAACTGCAAGTCGTGACCTACAACTACACGTGCGATGTAGGTGGGGAGGTGATCCCCGAGTCGGAAGCCGACACCGCGACGCAGAGAATCAGCTGGGAGGGCAACGACTATGTGCTCGATGTTTGTGCCGCCCATGCCGCCGAACTTGACGGAATCCTGACCGGACTCAAGGCGTTTGTCGCCGCCGGGACCAAGTCCTCCGGCCGCCGGGGTCGCCGCCCCAGCGTCGCCCTCGCCCCCACGCCCCGGGCCACTCGGGGTCGCCGACCCGGCGCCGCCGCGGCTGCGGGCGGGAAGCGCACCGATTTGTCGGAGGTGCGGGCTTGGGCGCGCGCGACCGGCCGTGCGGTGAGTGAGCGAGGCCGCGTCCCCGCGGCGTTACTCGCGGCCTACGACGCCGCCCAGAACGGCGCTGCCCCGAGCACCGCTCTGGCAGCGGAGCCGGCGGCCACGGAGGCCCTGGCAGCCGCTCCCCGCAAGCGAGGTGGCGGCCGCCGCCCGGCAGCTGGCAAGAGCGCGCCGCGGCGAGCCAACCTGGGCTCGGTCCGCAGCTGGGCTCGGGACAACGGGTTCACCGTCAGCGAGCGGGGTCGCATCCCCGCCACCCTGTTGGCCGCCTATGAGGCCGCCAACAACGGGACCATTCCCGACAGCGCCCCCGCGGCCCCTCGCAAGCGCGGCAGGCGCAAGAAGACGGCTGCCACCGCCTAACAGGTCCTCTAGGAAGTTCCGCCGGCGGGCGCCACCACGTGATGGCGCGGTCCTGGTGGCGCACGGTTGGATGATCGACAAGGCCGGAACTGGATCCCCAGTTCCGGCCTTGTTCTTGTGCTGAGGCCACTTCTCGCAAACAGGGCACGAGGGATGAAAGCCGGGGGGACGAGGCCCCTTTTCCATCCCTTGGCCGACGTTCGGCGCTCCAAGTCGTGTATGGATGGTGGGGCAACACGCCAAATGGAGGTAGCCAACATGACCGAAGCACAAGGCGGGGCCTGGAGCCCTATCGCCGCCAACGACAACCTGCTTGAGTCGGTGCTCCGCCGGGGCCGTGACTCGGGCGGCGCCGCCGTGGCCGCAGTACGCCAAGGGGATCGGTTCGTCGACGTGACGGCGTCGGAGTTGGTGAGTCGCATCCGCTCGGTCGCCAAAGGCCTGATGGCAAGCGGGATCGCGGCCGGAGACCGGGTGGCGCTGATGTCGGCCACCCGGCTGGAGTGGACGATTTGCGACTACGCCATTCTGGCGACTGGCGGCGTCACCGTTCCGGTCTACGAGACGTCTTCGGCAGAGCAGGTCCAATGGATACTGAGCGACAGCGGGGCCAAATTGGCGATCGTCGAGACGGCCGCCATGGCGGCGCTGTATAAGGACGTGGCCGCCATGGCTCCTGATTGCGGTGAGGCGCTGGTCCTGAACGAGGGAGCACTGGACGAGCTCGGCAAGCGAGGCACCGACACGGCCGACGCCGACCTCGACACCCGCCTGGGCGGCGTGGCCGCCGACGGGTTGGCCACGATCATCTACACCTCGGGGACCACCGGGCGGCCCAAAGGCTGCCTGCTCACGCACGGCAATCTGCGTTCCAACACCTTGCAAAGCCTCGGGGCAATCAAACAGTCGCTCGGAACCGAAGAAGTGACGCTGCTGTTCCTGCCCCTGGCCCACGTGCTGGCGAAAATCATCTCGCTGGCCTGCTTCGAGGGCGGCATCAAGGTATGCTACTCGACGGGTGTCCCGCAGCTGATCGAAGAGCTGGCCATCACCAAACCGACGATGGTGGTGTCGGTGCCCCGAGTGTTCGAGAAGGTGTACAACACCGCCGAGGGCCACGCCCGTGCTGACGGCAAGGGCGCCATCTTCAAGAAGGCCGCCGACGTGGCGAGCGAATGGTCCGAGGCCCGCTCGCAAAACCGTCGGCGCCTCTGGGTCGAAGTCGAGCACGCGGCGTTCGACAAGCTGGTGTACGGCAAGATCCGAGCGGCCTTTGGGGGCCGGTTGAAACTCGCCTTCAGCGGCGGTGGCCCCCTCGGCTCCCGCCTGACCCACTTCTTCAACGGGATCGGCGTGCGGATCCTGGAGGGCTACGGGCTGACGGAGACCAGCCCGACTCTGACCGCCAACACCGAATCGGCGTGGAAACCGGGCACCGTCGGCCGGCCGGTGGCGGGGACCACCATCCGCATCGCCGACAACGGCGAGATCCTGGCCAAGGGGCCACAAGTGTTCAGCGGGTATTGGCACAATCCGGCAGCCACCGCCGATGTCCTTTCGGCCGACGGGTGGTTCCGCACGGGGGACCTCGGGTCGATCGACTCGGACGGGTTTCTCAAGATCACCGGCCGCCTGAAGGAAATCATCGTCACCGCGGGCGGCAAGAACGTAGCGCCGGCGCCGCTAGAGGACCGCTTGCGAGCTCACCCCCTCATCAGCCAGGCGCTGGTCGTCGGCGACAACCGGCCCTTCATCGCCGCCCTACTGGCGTTAGAGGACGAAGTCACCACGGCCTGGGCCGGCGAGCACGGGCGGGCGGGTGCCACCACCGCCGATCTGGTCGAGTTCCCGGAGTTGCGCTCGACGTTGCAGTTGGCGATCGACGACGCCAACAGGTCGGTGTCTCGGGCTGAATCCATCCGGGCCTTCGCCATCCTTCCCCATGACCTCTCGCTCGAGGCAGGGGAGATCACACCGACCTTGAAGGTGCGGCGGGCGGTTGTCGAGAAGCGGTACGCCGAGGTTATCGAGGGGCTCTACAGGTAGCACTCGCATCTCGCGGGCGCTGCGCTTTAGGTCCCAACGTCACGGGCCCGGCAGCGACGTGGTAGGGCAGGTCAGCGACCCGCCGTTGGCCTGTTCCAGCGCCTTCAGGCCGCTCGGGTCGCTCTGTTGGAGTTGCTGGATGAATGCGGTCGACGCCAATGTGACCGGTGATCCGGCGACGGTGCCATCGCCGGCCGCCGCCACGACCTGCTGATTGGCGCACAATCCGGCCAAACCGTTCCCGACGACGTTGGCCGGGTTCAGGGTCGAATCACTTGGAATCGACGACGTGCACGACCGGGCCGCGAACATGGTCACGACGACCAGCGCGACCAAGCCCATGAGGGTCAACGAGAGGTGAAGGCGCATGGCGCGCACCATTGAGAGATCGGCGTGCCAGCCTGGGGCTTGAGCATCGCCACACTTTCAGAATGCTGTTCAGTCGCCGTTACCGCTCGGAGCGACTACTTCACTTTTGGCTTCTTGGGTTTCTTGGCCGGCATGGCGGCGACAGCCGCCCATCGGGCGTTCACTCGGCCCGAACGGGCCTCCTCCCGCAGCCATGACGTCGTCCAAACCGTCCGGCGGCAACTTGACACCGATGTCGGCACCGAACAAGCCGTACTACTTAGCCCATTGGAATGGCTTCGTAGACCTCGATCGAGCCGCCACCACTCAAGACCGGGCAGCCCTTGGCCTTGTCGCAGGCGTCGGCCAGGCTGTCGGCGGTGACGATCGAATATCCGGTCAAGCCGGCCGCGCCGCCGTCACTGACGCTGCCATCGGAGCCCACCGTCGACGAAGGCCCGAACGGCGCTCCCATGTCCACGATCGACCCGCCGAGAGCGCCGAACCAGTTCATCCACTGCGTCATCGCCTCTTGCTGCGCCTCGGGGGTCTCGGCCATTCCCCCACCGGTGTACGCCAATACGAAATTGCCCATTGCGCTGTCCCTCCTGTATCCCCGCTTGGTTGTTAAGTCTCAGCTAAATTAGGCCAATGCCGAACGAAGCGCAACCGGGCGATCACCGCGATCTGCAGGCGGCCATCGGGGCGCTCAACTCGCCGATCCGCCGGGAGATCCTCTCGCTCATCTGGGATCGCGAAGTGCCCGCAGGAGAGATTGCGGCCGCCTTCGACGTCACCAAACCGACGATCTCCCAACACCTAGCCGTCCTCCGCCGCGCCGGCCTGGTGGTCTCCACATCCGTCGGAACCTCCCGGCGCTACCGGGCAGTGCCTGGCGCCCTGCGGGGTCTTAACGCCGCCCTCAGCGATCCGGGCAGGTGGACGGCCGCCGACGACCTGCCCGAGCGCCAACTGTCGTCGGCGAACAGCAAGGTGGCGGTCGTCGTGAGCGTGGACGTGGAGACTGACCAGGTTCGGGCCTTCAACGCCTTCGTGGACCCGGCGCTGTACTCGCGTTGGCTCGGCGTGCCCGTGACCATTCAAGACGGGCGCTTCGCCTGCACCATGGAATGGGGCACCAACATTCGCGGTCGCTACGAGGTGGTGAGCCCGCCGGAGCTCATCGCCATGCGGTGGGATTTCGAGGACAACACCATCCCCCTTCCACTCGGCGAGCTAGTGGCCTACCTGCGAGTTACGCCCACCTCAGCCGGCGCCCACGTCGAGGTACACCAACTGGTTGACGACGCCGGCCAAGCCCAGTTCATGGAGGTGGCTTGGTCGATGGTGCTCGGACGCTTCAAGGCCGGCGTCGCCGCGGCCATCGACGCGGCGCAAGCCAGGTCTCCCCGGGGCCACCGCCCGAAGCGCCGGAACGCGTAATCGGTCCCGACCGCAGCGTTGGCGAAACGAGCCCGAGACCGGAATCGAACCGCTGACCTGCGCATTACGAGGCCGAGATCCGGGGGGTGGCCAAGACCCGCCGCTCCAACATCTTGTTTCGCGACCGGGCGGCGGGCAACGCCAGTTCGGTGTTGCCCGAACCGGTGCGACGGGTTCGCGGGGTTGGTAGTCGACGTGGTTTCGGGCCGTCCCGGAGTCAGTCAAGCGTCCCGGCTGCGCAGTACTGCGAGGGCCACCACGAGCCCGACTACAGCCCAGCCGGCCAGGACCGCGAGCCCCCACCAGGGGGTGAGCGCATACCGGGCGGGAATGCTTTCCGCGAACCGGCCTCCGGCCTGGCTGGGGAAAAACTTGCCGATGTTCATTCCCAGAGGACCGAGAGCCTCGCTGAAAAGTACGGGCAGGACGAGTACCAGAGCGACGAACACGACGAGCGCTCCCGGTGTGCTGCGAACGATCCAGCCGATGGATCCCCCGATCACACCGATGAGCGTTAGGTAGATCCCGGTCCCGAGCACGACCCGGAGCACCCAGGGGTCGCCGAGCGACCAGCCCGGACGGTATTGGGACAGCAGGCCTTGGGCCGATAGGAATGCCACGAACGACACGACGATCGTCGACGGGGCCACGATGGCGGTGAAGACCACGAGTTTGGCCCACAGCACGGGGACCCGTTTGGGTACCGCAGCCAGTGTCGCCCGGATCATCCCCGTGCTGTACTCGCCGGTGACGACGAGCACCCCTAGCGCGCCGATGAGCAGCTGGGCGAGATAGAAGCCTTGCAGCGTGGCGGAAGGTGCGATGTCGTTGGCCTGCAGATTGGGGGTGAGGTGGCGGGTGTTGTAGGCGACGATGAGGCCGATCACGACCATGCCGGCGAGCGATGCACCGAGCACCGCCCAGGTGGATCGCAACGTCTTGAATTTGATCCACTCCGAGGAGATCGCCCGGCGGGTTGTCACCGGCTCCGACTGAACGCGGCGGACGATTACCCGCGACGCCGGATCGACGAGGGTGTTGGTCATGCTGCCACGTCGGTGTCGCCACGGGCGTTGTCCGCGGCGGTCGATGATCGGTAGTCCAGGGCGTGCTGGGTCAACGCCATAAAGGCCTCCTCGAGTGATGCACCTTGGGTGGCCAGTTGGTAGAGGGTGATCTGGTTCTGTGCTGCCACCGTGCCGATCTGCTCCGACGGGAGGCCCTCGACCTCCAGTTCATTGTCGGCGACATTCCGCACGACGACCCCATCACCGACGAGCAGGCCGGCCAGGCGGACGGCCTGGGGAGAACGGACGCGGACCGCGCCGGTCGACGCCTCAGCGGTGAACTGGTCCAACGATTGGTCCCGCAGCAACCTCCCGCGCCCGATAACGACCACGCGATCGGCAATCAACGCCATCTCGCTCATCAAGTGCGAGGACAGGAAGACGGTGCGGCCCTCGTCGGCGAGGCCGCGCAGGAGGTAGCGGATCCAATGCACCCCATCGGCGTCGAGTCCGGTGACCGGTTCGTCCAAGATCAGCGTCGCAGGGTCGGCCAGCAACGCCGACGCGATCCCAACCCGCTGACCCATCCCGAGAGAGAAGGTGCCGACCCGACGCGACGCCGCCCCCGCCAAACCGACCATGTCGATCACCTCGTCGACTCGGCATTCCCCGATCCCAGCTGTCGCGGCCATGGCCAGCAAATGGTTTCGAGCCGACCGCCCGGGGTGGACGGCCCTCGCCTCGAGCAGCGCACCGACCTCCTGCAATGGTCTCGCGTGCCCGGCATACGACTTGCCATTGACGGTCACCGACCCCGACGTCGGTGCGTCGAGACCGAGGCTCATGCGCATCGTGGTGGACTTGCCCGCCCCGTTCGGCCCGAGGAAGCCGGTCACGGCACCGGGGCTCACCGTGAAACTCAGATCGTCCACCGCGAGCGTGTCGCCGAATCGCTTCGTCAGCCGTCGTACCTCGATCATGCCGCCTCCGCGCCGGGCGGGCCCGGGCGGTCGGCGCGTGCCCACGACGCTATGACCGACCTTCGGCCTGGCGCCTGCTCGGCGCCGGCTCGGCGCTGGCCAGGGCGAGAGGCTGACCCGGGGTCGTCGTTGATCGGTATGATTTTCACGGTCACCCCGCTCGTCCGGCTAGCGCTTGGATCAGGGACGAGGCGTCGCTGACCTGGTCGGCGGGGGGCGGTACCCGGTTCACGGTTACGCCGAAGTTCCAGAGATCGACGGTGACGACGGCGTTGCCGCGGGCGTCGGCTGGCAGTGTCACATCCGGTAGGTGGAGCGTCGCCAGATCAACAGCCGCCTTCATTTGCCGCAGTCTTCCCTGCGCGTCGATCCACACGTCCACTGGAAAGGTCTGGCCGAGCGCCTGGGTGACCGCGGACGCGGTGTTGGCGTCGGCGCCCAGGGTGGAGGCCACGCGGGCGACGTCCAGCCCGGCTCGGTAGTGGGTCGTCAGGGTACCGTTGATCGTCTCGTCACCGACGGTGGCGATCTGGCCGCTGACACCGCGGAGCAAGCTGAGCACGCTGCTGAAATCGATCGTCGTCCCGAGATCGGGGGCCCCCAGTTCGCTGCCCACCAGCCCCCGGATGGTGGCTTGGTCGACATGGATCCACGGTTTTGTCCCCGCCATGCCTGCCACCAGGGCGGGCAGGTGGACGAAGTAGTCCTGGCCGGTCGAGCGCACTTCGACCTGGCCGATGGGCGCGGGCAGGCTGATGGTGAGATCGCCTTCGCCGGTACCGAGATCGGCGACGCCGTCCAGGTTCACCGTCATGTCGCCGACCGAGAGCGAGGCGCTGCCCTGGGCCGATTGCGCGTCGATGGTGGTCTGATAGACGGCCAGCACCGGGGAGCGACCTGCGACGGTCGGGTGTCGAGGCCGCGTCCTGACCCCTTCGGCTACGGCTAGTCCCAGGACCAACACGGCCACCGCCGCCGCCGCCGTCACCAGCATCGGCCTCGACCGTCGCCGTGCCGCCTCCAGCTGGGGCGGGTGCGCAGGCCACACCGGCATCGACACGAGCGGGCGGTCACCTGGGCGAATCGGGTCTGCCGGCGCCAGGGTGCGGCGCACCCAGTCCAGGTCTGCTTCGGGCGGTGTGACGGATCGGTTTTCGGTCATAGGGGTTCCTCTTGGTTGAGCGCGGCCAATTCGGATTCGAGGCGCTGGCGGGCGCGGTGCAGGCGCACGGTTAAGGTCGGAACGGAGATGCCCAGCGACGCGGCCGCCGCCGTCGGGCTGAGCCCGTCCCAAGCCACGAGCATGAGCAGCTCGCGGTCATCCGGCCGGAGACGCCGCAGCGCGCCACGGGCGCGGGAGCGGTCCATCGCCTCGCTCGACGCGTCAGGGGCGACGTCTGCTCCGGTCATTCTCCGCTCACGGGTCAGCCTCGCGGCGAAGGCCCTGAGGCGGGATTCCGCCCGGCGGCGGTTGGCGAGCTCACGTCGAGCAACGGCGTACAGCCAGGGCAGCGGGTCGGCCGGCAGATCGTCGACTCGGCGCCACAGCACCTCGAAGGTGGCCGTCGCGGCATCACCGGCTACATCCGCCGGGGCCCGGCGACGACAGTAGGCCAGCACCGCATCGTGATGAGCCGCCCACAGCGCCGTGAAGATCTGGCCCGAATCGGGAGCGGTCATTGGCCCAGTGTCGGTGAGCCGCACGCTCATGCTCTTCTTCTGTCCGCTTGACGCCCGTTCTTACAGGGAGCTCGCACGCGGCCATGGCGGTGCGGAGACAGCTGTACAGGAGGCCGACAAGGCCGGCGCGGACGCCTACCGCGGCGCGCGAGGCCTACGCCGGCGCCAGGGTGGCGCCGGGCCGGGCCGTGGCCGTGGCCAGGAGATCACGCAGCTGGGCGCGCTGCTCGTCGCTCAGGTTGCTGAGCGGGGGAAGGGTGTCGAGCAGGCGGCTGCGGATGTCTTCCTTCAGGGCCGCACCCGGAGGGGTCAGGATGATGCGCTTGACCCGCCGGTCGTGCGGGTCCACCCGGCGCTCGATGAACTGGCGCTCTTCGAGGCGGTCGATGATCGCGGTGATGTGCGAGGCGTCGAAACCCATGCGCTTCGCCAGCACGTGCATCGGCGTCGGCTCCTCGAGGCACATGAGAAGGTGACCCTGCGACATCGGCAGCTCGGCCGACTCGAGGGCGGCGATGAAGTGCTCTTTGAACGATTCCATCAGGGCGAACAACAGATCGACGATCTCGTGGTCGATGTTGCCGTCGCCTCGGGCCAGAAACTTTGGGTTCATGGGTACCTCTCCCGGTTGTCATGGTAGCGCGCCGGCGAGCATCTCCTTGGTTTTTCCACCACTTGACTGAGCCAACTATTGGTGTAGAGTAACTATTTCCAATCCCAGCGATCACAAGATTCGAACGATCTCCAGATCCGAGCGATCGCAGGCTCAGCCCGTCCGGAGAGACCATGCTTGCTCGCCTCGCCAAGACCTCCTACCAGCACCGGCGCCTCATGGTGCTCGGCTGGCTCCTCGCCCTGGTCGTGCTGTCCGTCGTGGCCAGCACCGCCGGCGCCTCGTGGAGCCAGAGCTTCCACCTGAGCGGGACCGACTCCCAAGCCGCCACCGATCTGCTCCAGGCCCGCTTCCCGTCGCAAGCGGGAACCTCCGCCGACATCGTGTTCAAGGCGCCGGCCGGGGTGAACGACCCCGCCGTGCGGGCTCGCCTCGACGGCCTGTTCGCCCAGGTGGCCAAGGTGGCTCAGGTCGATGACGTCGCCAGCCCCTACGCCGCGGGCGGGGCGCAGAAGATCAGCGCCGACGGCACGATCGGCTACGCCACCATCGACTTCCGCGTCGACGACCAGGCGGTGACCGCCGCCACCAAGAGCGAGCTGTCGAGCCTCGTCGCCCACGCGGGCGGCAACGGGCTTCAGGTTGAAGGGGGCGGCGACGTCTTCACGGCCGACACCGGGCTGGGCAACAGCGAGCTGATCGGCCTGGTCGCGGCCGTCGTCATCCTGCTCATCGCCTTCGGCTCCCTGCTGGCCATGGGACTGCCTATCCTCACCGCCCTGTTCGGCATCGGCATCGGCTTCGGGGTGGTCGAGCTGATCTCCCACGTCACCTCGGTGCCCGACTTCGCCACCCAACT
The DNA here is from genome assembly GCA_050744165.1 of Acidimicrobiales bacterium. Lineage (GTDB taxonomy): Bacteria > Actinomycetota > Acidimicrobiia > Acidimicrobiales > Palsa-688 > JBOGGN01. The sequence goes on from JBOGGN010000196.1 coordinate 22,557, forward strand.
GGCCGCCATGATCGGCCTTGGAGTGGGCATCGACTACGCCCTGTTCATCGTCACCCGCTATCGGCAGGGCCTGCACCAGGGCCTCGACCCCGAGGCCGCGGTCATCACGGCGCTCGACACGGCCGGTCGGGCCGTTTTCTTCGCCGGGACCACCGTCGTCATCTCCCTGCTCGGCATGTTGCTGATCGGCATCACCTTCATCGGCGGCCTCGGCGTTGGGGCGGCTGCGGTCGTGGCCGTCACCATGGCGGCGTCGCTCACCCTGCTGCCCGCCGTCCTCGGCTTCGTCGGCCACAAGATTGACAAGCTCCGCCTGCCCGGCACGGGCAAGGTCAAGGACCCCCGCAGCACCGCCGGCTACCGCTGGGGCCACCTGCTGCAGCGCCACCCGTGGCCGTTCGTCGCCGTCGGCCTGGTCACCATGGTCGCCCTGGCCGTCCCGGTTCTTTCCATCCACCTCGGCTCTTCCGACGCCAGCAACACCCCGACCAGCCAGACCACGCGGCGGGCCTACGACCTGAAGGCCGAGGGCTTTGGCGCCGGCGCCAGCGGGCCGCTGATCCTGGCCGCGGAGGTCAAGGGGCCCCAGGACCTGCCAATTCTCCAGAAGCTGGTATCCGACGTCGCCGCCACGCCGGGCGTGGCCCAGGTGTCGGCGCCGCGGCTCAGTCCCGCCGGCGACGCCGCCGTCATTCAGGTGACCCCGACCACGTCGTCCCAGGACCAGGCGACGGTCCACCTAATCTCCCGGCTACGCCACCAGGTGATCCCCGAGGCGACCGCCGGCAGTGGCGTGACCGTCCACGTAGGCGGGATCACGGCGTCGTTCGATGACATCGCCACCAAGCTGCAAAGCCGCTTGCCCCTCTTCATCGGCGTGGTCCTGGGCCTCAGTTTCCTCCTGCTGCTGGTCGTGTTTCGCTCCGTGGTCGTTCCCTTGAAGGCCGTGATCATGAACCTGCTGTCGATCGGCGCCGCCTACGGCGCCCTGGTGGCCGTCTTCGAGTGGGGTTGGGCCAAGAGCCTCTTCGGCGTCGGCAGAGCTGGCCCGATCGAGAGCTTCCTGCCCATGATGCTCTTCGCCATCCTCTTCGGCCTGTCGATGGACTACGAGGTCTTCCTCCTCAGCCGCATCAAGGAGGAGTACGACACCAACGGCCACGACAACCGCGAAGCCGTCGCCGACGGCTTGGCGGTCACCGCCCGGGTTATCACCGCCGCCGCCGCCATCATGGTCTGCGTCTTCGGGAGCTTCGTCTTCGGCGACCAGCGGGTCATCAAGGAGTTCGGCCTCGGGCTGGCCGTGGCGGTCCTCGTCGACGCCACCGTCGTGCGCATGATCCTCGTGCCCGCGGCCATGGAGCTGCTGGGCGACGCCAACTGGTGGTTCCCGTCCTGGCTCGGGTGGCTACCAAAGTTGAGCGTCGAAGGCCCCGAGGCGATGGACTTCGATGGCCCCATCGTCGACGACCGCCAGCCCGAGCTGGTCGGCTGATTGAGGGATAGGAAAAGGGACCTCTCCGGCGCCGGCGCCCCCCCAACGGACGGGACCGGGCTTTGATCAATCGCGGCGCAGCGCCTGGCGATGGCGGTGCAACCCGGCGAACGACTACGAGGTCATCGTGAACGACCGAATCCGATACTCGGAGATACCGCTGCTTCACCGTGCGACTCCGAAATGCTCAGCGGGCCTGATCCAGCAGCGCCCCAATCTGGTCTGCGGCGCGGCGGTCCTCGCTGCTGACGGAGTCCGTGTAGTGGCGCGACATGTGGATGGTGCTCCAACCCATCCTGGCCTGCTTCTGAGCCTCACTCACCACCGAGTCCAACTCGGTGGTTTGGAAGTGCCGCAGCGAGTGGAGATGGACGTCTGAGGCCACAACGGCCTTGTCGCACAACTTCCGGAAGTTCGAGCTGAACGCATCAGGATGGGGCACAGCCATGCCGTCGGGCTCGACCGAGAACACGAACCCGTCGCCAAACAACTCTGTTTCGCACGAGGCAGCCAGCCGCTCAGTGTCCTGCCGCAGCGACCTGAGCACCTCGATGGTCCCCGCGTCCACCGCCACCGACCGCATGCTCGCCTTGGTCTTGGGTTGCTTCACGATCCCACCACCGGGCGCCGCCACCACCGACTCGTCGAGGCGAATCGAACCGGTCTGCCAGCTACTTTACAGAGCCCGAGAGCGGAATCGAACCGCTGACCTGCGCATTACGAGTGCGCTGCTCTACCGGCTGAGCTACTCGGGCGGGAACACCGATGGTATCCCAGGGCTCCCGCCGGCCCGGCCGAGAAATCCGAGCAGGACGGCCGAGCGCCGCGAAGGGCCAAGGGCGAAGGCGCCGCATAGGTAGCCAGCGGCGGCTGTGATCGCCCCCGGTCCTACGGCTGCCATGATGCGGGGATGCCTCGATCGACGTGGACCCCCTGTCCCGGAGCCATTCACCTGGCGCCCAGCCTCCTCGCCGCGGACTTCGGCCACTTGGCCGAAGCCGTGGCCGCGCTCGAAGGCAGCGGCACCGAACGGCTGCACGTGGACGTCATGGATGGCGTCTTCGTGCCCAACTTCACCTTCGGCACCGACACGGTGCGGGCGTTGCGCGCGGTGACCGACCTCCCACTCGAGCTGCATCTCATGATCGTCGAGCCCGATCGGCACCTGGAAACCTTCGCCGCTGCCGGCGCCGACGCCATCACGATCCATTACGAGGTCTCACCGCACCTACACCGGACCCTGGCCCACATCCGGGAGCTGGACTGCCGCTCCGGCGCCGCAATCAACCCGAGCACCCCGGCGTCGTGCCTCGACGACATCCTCGAAATGTGCGACCTGACCCTCGTCATGACCATCAACCCTGGCTTTGGGGGCCAGAAGCTGATCCCCCGAACGCTTTCGAAGGTGGCCCGGGTCCGCGAGGAGATCGACCGCCAGGGCCTCGACACCGAGATCGAAGTCGACGGCGGTGTGACTGCCGACAATGCTCGTGCCTGCGTGGAAGCCGGCGCCAACGTGCTAGTGGCGGGGACGGCGGTTTTCGGCCACGCCGAGGGCCCGGCAGCGGGCGGCCGGACGGTGCTTGCAGCCGCCGGCAATTGGCCCCACCCCCCATCCGCGTAAATGGTCTCAGGGCCTGTGTAGGGTCCAAACGCAGCTTCCCCGGCTTGGTTTCCCAGCACAACTCGTATGTGGAGGATTGCGTGGCGCCACCTGGCATCGCCGTGGCACGGGAGGAGATGACGTTGGCTTCGTCGCTGGCGTCCTTTGGGCCTGACCAGCTCAAACTCTTGCTGAAGGCACGCCCCGATCTGGCCTCCCCGCCCCCGAAGGACCTGTCGGCGCTCGCCCAGCGGGCGTCGACGTGGGACAGCATCAGCACCTGCCGCGCTCGGCTGGGCCAGGCCAGCCTCGACCTTGTCGACGCCTTGGCGCTCCTCCCGCGGCCCACCACCATAAAGGCGCTGAAGGAGATCCTCGGCTGCCCGATCGACGCCGGCCAACTGGAGGCCGCCGTTGACCACCTCGTCGGGCTGGGCCTGGTGTTCCGGCAGGGCCGTGCCCTGCGTCTGCACCACAATCTGGAGCAGGTTCCCTACCCGGCCGGCCTCGGCCCGCCCGCAGCCGAGCTGCTTGCCAAGCTCCACTTGTGGGAGCTCTCCGCTCTGGCGACACGCATCGGCGTCAAGCCTGAGCGCACCGCGGCGGCGAATATCCAGATGCTGACGGGCGCCCTGGCTCGCAAGGAGGTGCTCGTTCAGGCCTTAGTCGGCGCTCCGGCGGGGACCCTGGACCTTCTCGGCGAACTGGTCGTCCACCCGGCCGAGACCCCCCCGTACGGCACCTACAACGTCAAATCGGGCACGCCGCTCGCATGGCTGGCCGACCGCGGATTGGTGCTGGCCGCCAACTGGTCAACCTTCGTGATGCCTCGCGAGGTCGGCTTGGCTCTGCGCCAAGGACAGCTCTTTCCCGGCTTCAAACTGCCGGCGCCGGCGACGACCTGGCAGCCGGTTGACGGGCCCTGGGTCGACCGCTTCGGCGCCGAAGCGGCCCAGCGGCTCGTGGCCGACCTGGCGTCCGTCCTGGACGGCTGGCAGGTAGCGCCGCCCAAGCTGCTCAAGAACGGCGGGCTCGGTGTCCGGGAGCTTCGCAAGACCGCGGCCGTCATCGGCTGATCCGAGGTCGAGACCGCCCGCCTGATCGACCTGGCCGCAGCCGCCGGGCTCGCCGGGTGGGATGAACCCGAGGAGGCCGCCTCCCCCCGGCCGGCCTATGACCAGTGGCTGGAGTTGGGCGTCGCCGAGCGATGGGCCTCGGTGGCCGCAGCATGGTTGGTGGCCGAGGTCCACATCAACGTGGCGGGCGCGCTCGACAGCGACGACAAGCGGTTCCCACCGTTGATCAGCCGCTGGCCCGAACGCCATGCTGTCGTGCGGCGGCGATTGGTGCTCGACGCCCTGCTCGAGGGTGACGCGGGCCTGGCTGCGTCGGTTGACTCGCTGGCGACCAGAGTCCTCTGGCAGGCGCCGATCCTGTGGGCCGGTGGACCGGGCCGCGGCGAGGCGATGGTGGAATGGGTCCGCGACGAGGCCACCATGCTCGGCGCCTGTGCCGAGGGGGCGCTGACCAGCCTCGGACGGGCGCTGGCTTCCGGACACATCGGGGCCGCGCTCGACATCCTGGCCGCCACCGCGCCGAGCGTCACCTCGGAGTTCGTCATCCAGGCCGACCTCACTGCCATCGCCACCGGCCCTCTCACGACATCGGTGCGCCAGCACCTCGAACTCATGGCTGACGTCGAGTCGTCCGGCTCGGCAACGGTGTACCGCTTCAGCGAGCGGTCCCTCGGCCGGGCGTACGACGACGGCTGGACGACCGACGCCATCGCCGGCTTCCTCTCGGTGCACGCCACCAAGGGGGTGCCGCAGCCCCTCAGCTACCTGGTCGAGGACGTCCGGCGTCGCCACGGCCGGCTTCGAGTGGGTTCGGCGACGTCGTACGTTCGCTCCGACGACCCGTCCCTGCTGGCCGAGATCCGCCTTGGCCGGCGCACCGCCAAGCTGGGCCTCCGACCGCTGGCACCAACCGTGCTGGTCAGCGAGGCGACACCGAAGGCCGTGGCCGAAGCCCTGCGGGTAGGCGGCTTCCTGCCCGCCGAGGAGGACGGCACGGGGGCCCTCGTGGTGCGCCGCCCGGTCGTGGTGCGCGCCACCGCCGGGTTCGGTGCCGAGCGGGGAGTTGGCGCACACCTGGTCGCGCCCTTCGATCCCGCCTCCGGGGGTTCACCTAGCGCCACCAGCGCGACCAGCCGACAGGCGGCGGGATCCGACCGGCCCGAGGACGCCGAACTGGACACGCTGGTCAGCCGGCTCCTGGCGTCGCGCCCGCCGGCATCCCTCGCTCCCGCAACGCCCCAAGCGAAGGCAACGCCCCAAGCGAAGGCAGGCGGCGTGGTGGTCCCGATCCGGCCCGTGACCAAAATGGCGGGCGGTGGCAGCGGCGGCGGTGCCCGCCCGGCGGGCATCGTTGACGACCGCAGCCCGGCAGGGGGGACCGGGACGCCGATCGCGACCCGCCCGACCGGCATCACCGCTCGCTCTGACGAGATCCGCGAGATGCTGCAGCTGTCCGCCGAGCTCGGGTGGTGGGTTCGGGTGGAGTTCGCCAACAAGGCGGGAAAGCGCCGCCAGGCCAACGTGGCGGCGCTCCAGGCAGTCGACGACGAGCAGGTGATCGTGGTCACCGCCGGTGACGAGGTCACCATGACTCTGGCGATTCGCCGCATCACATGGGCCCGGTTCCTGACCGAGGCAGAGGAGGTGAAGCTGTGACCGACGGCCCGCTCATCATTCAGTCCGACCGGACCTTGCTGCTCGAGATCGACCACGCCAACTCCGGGGCATGCCGGGCGGACATCGCGGTGTTCGCGGAGCTCGAACGATCTCCCGAACACGTCCACACCTATCGCCTCACCGATCTCGGCCTGTGGAACGCCTCAGCGGCAGGCCACGACGCCGAGCAGGTGGTCGACGCCCTACTGCGATGGTCGCGGTACCCGGTACCCCAGGCGCTGCTGATCGACATCGTCGAGCGCATGGGTCGCTTCGGGCGGCTGGTGCTGGAAGTCGATCCGGTGCACGGCCTGGTGCTGCGCTCCTCCGACCGCGCGGTGCTCGAGGAGGTGCTGCGGGCGAAGAAGGTGGCGCCGCTACTGGGCCCCCGGATCGACATCGACACAGTGTCCGTCTTCCGGGGAGAGCGAGGCCGGTTGAAGCAGTCGTTGCTCAAGCTGGGCTGGCCGGCGGAGGACCGAGCGGGCTACGTGGACGGCAGGGCCCACCCGATCGGACTTGACCACAGCGGAGGGTGGACGTTGCGGGGCTACCAGCAGCAGGCGGTCGAAGAGTTCTTCGCGGCCGGCAGCGGGGTGGTGGTACTGCCGTGCGGCGCCGGCAAGACCCTGGTCGGCATGGCCGCCATGGCCCAGGCCAGCGCCCGCACGCTGATTTTGGTGACCAATACGGTGGCCTCCCGGCAGTGGCGCTCGGAGTTGCTGGCCCGTACCAGCCTCAGCGCGCCCGAGATCGGGGAGTACTCCGGTGAGCGCAAGGAGATCCGCCCCGTCACCGTGGCTACCTACCAGATCCTGGTGAGCAAACGGGGCGGGCTGTACCCGCACCTGGAATTGCTGTCGGCGGAGGACTGGGGTCTCATCATCTACGACGAAGTCCACCTGCTGCCGGCACCTGTTTTCCGGATGACCGCCGATATTCAGAGCCGGCGGCGCCTCGGCCTGACCGCCACCTTGCTCCGCGAGGACGGGCGAGAAGGTGATGTGTTCAGCCTGATCGGTCCCAAGCGCTTCGACGCGCCGTGGCGGGATATCGAGGCCCAGGGATGGATTGCCCCCGCCAACTGCACCGAGGTGCGGGTCACCCTGACCGACGAAGAACGCATGAGTTATGCCACCGCCGAACCGGACGACCGCTACCGGGTGGGGGCACGGCCCGCAGCAAGCTGGCGGTGGTCGAAGCGCTGTGCATGCAGGCGGTCAATGACGGCGAGCCGACACTGGTCATCGGGCAGTACCTCGACCAGCTCGACCGGGTAGCCGAACGCCTCGACGCCCCGCTGATCACCGGCAAGACGCCGACGGTGGCACGGGAGCGGCTGTTCGAGGCCTTCCGTCGCCGGGAGGCGCCGGTCCTAGTTGTCTCCAAGGTGGCGAACTTCTCCATCGACCTGCCCGAAGCGTCCGTGGCCATCCAGATCTCGGGCACCTTCGGCAGCCGCCAGGAGGAGGCGCAGCGCCTGGTGCGGATCCTGCGGCCCAAGTGCGACGGCCTCCAGGCCCACTTCTATGC
>JBOGGN010000197.1:0-1963 GCA_050744165.1 Acidimicrobiales bacterium
GCGTGGCTGGCCACCGAGGGGTGCCGGGCCACCGGGCGGGTGCTCTTTGTCCAGGGGGGAACGGTTCGGTTGATGACCCCCTGGGCCATGGGCGAGGGGGTGGACCGGCCCAGCCGGTGGACGATCGACGACCTGGACCGGGAGTTGGGCAAGCTCGTCGGCTCCTGACGGCGGGCCGCCGGCCGGGTGCGGGCCGCGGGCCGGGTCAACTCCAGGAGCGATCTGTCCTGTACGCAATTCAGGAAATCGTCAGCAGATTCACAGCCCGTTACTAACACCGCTGCCGTACCATTGATCTCAGTAGGGTCTGGCTGGCGGCAATGTTGAGGCAGTGATCCCCAGCCGCTGCTGGCGCAGCCGCCCCAGACCCTCCTTTGTTCCTGGGGCCATCGTTGCTCGGGGCCTTTTTTCCGGGCGGACCCGCCACCTATTCGGTAATCGCTCGGATCGCTTTGGCGATGGCCACCGACGTCGGGTCGGGCGCCGCCGCCCAGGTCTGCAGGGCCATCAGGCGTGTCACGTCGCCGGTGACTCTGATCTTGCCGGACATGAAGGCGTTCATGGCGATTTGGGGGTTGCCCTCGACCAGGATTGCCTTGGCGGTGTCGTAGTCAAGGGTCAAGGTGACCTCGGCGTCTTCGAGGTGGCCCAACTCCAGGTCCATCTCGCCTTGGCTGGTGTCCAGGTGGCTCTCGATGGTGCCGGTGCCGAAGGGCACATCGGTCACGATCTGGTTCATCTTCACCGCCGCCATCGGCGTGGCCGGGGCGTCGGCTCGCAGTCCCTGGCGGATGGCGCGGGCGTGGCTCACCCAGGCTTCGCTCAAGAAGGCGTACTTGGCTGGTTTGGTGTCCTGGCTCACGTCGGGCAACCTACACGGGCCAAAACCTCCTGGTGGTCACGGCGGGGTTGCCTACCATGACCGCCATGACCGCCATGGCCGGACGCATTTCCCGCGACGACGTGGCCCACGTGGCCCGGCTGGCCCGCCTGGACCTGACCGACGAGGAGCTGGAAACCTTCACCGAGCAGTTGGGGGCCGTGTTGGACCACGCCCGCGACGTCGCCTCCCTCGACACTGCCGGCGTTCCGCCAACCGCCCATCCACTGCCGCTTCGCAACGTGCTCCGGGAGGACGAGCCGGTCGCCAGCCTGGACCGCGACGAGGTGCTGGCGCAGGCGCCGGAGGCGGAGGCGGACCGGTTCAGGGTGCCTCGCATCCTGGGCGAGGCGCCGTGAGCGGCCCTGAACCCGAGGGCGGGGGCTCGGCCTCGGGTGGCGCTGCGGGCCCCGCCTCGGCGCTGGCGGCCGACGTGCGGGCCGGGCGCCGGTCAGCGGTGGCTGCCGTCGAGCGCTACCTGAGCGCCATTGCCGCCAGCGACGACCACATCCACGCCTTCAACCTGGTCATGGCCGATGCCGCCAGGGGGGCGGCGTCGGTCGTCGACGCCGTGGTTGCGGCCGGGGGCGAGCCGGGGCCACTGGCCGGCATTCCCGTCGCCCTGAAAGACAACCTGTGCACCCGGGGTGTTCCCACCACCTGCTCCTCGCGCATCCTCGAGACCTGGTGCCCGCCCTATGACGCCACCGTGGTCGACCGGCTGCGTCGGGCCGGGGCCATCGTGATCGGCAAGACCAACATGGACGAGTTCGCCATGGGGTCCTCGACCGAGACGTCCTGCGCCGGGCCGACCCGGAACCCGCACGACCGGTCGCGGGTGCCTGGCGGCTCCTCGGGCGGGTCGGCGGCCGCCGTCGCCGCCGGCATGGTGCCGCTCGCCCTGGGCAGCGACACCGGCGGCTCGATCCGCCAGCCGGCCGCCTTCTGCGGCGTCGCCGGCCTGAAGCCCAGTTACGGCCGCGTCTCGCGCTACGGGTTGGTGGCCTTCGCCTCGTCGCTCGACCAGGTCGGCCCGTTGGCCCGCGACGTGACCGGCCTGGCCCGACTCCTCGAAGTAATCGC
>JBOGGN010000198.1:0-7534 GCA_050744165.1 Acidimicrobiales bacterium
TCGGGGCGGAGCAGCCGACGCACGCCCGACGTCTGGACCGTCATGACGCTGAGGCTGTGGCCGACGATGTCGTGCAGTTCGCGCGCGATGCGGGTGCGTTCCTCGACGACGGCCCGGAGCGCGTCGATCTCGTGTTCCTGTTCGCGCCGCGCAGCGCGTTCCTCAGCGGCGTCGGCGCGCTCACCTCGGTCGCGAAGCGCGAAGCCGGCCAGCCACACGAGCCCGTACAGGGTCGGGGTAACCACGAGGGTGCCGACGGTGCGCCGCGGGTCGTTCGCCACGACGATCGTGACGCTGCCGACCGCGACGGCCAGCCCGATCCGCGCCCGCACGGCGTCGACCGGGCTCCCCAGCAAGAACGAGGCAGCCAATCCCGCGGCGAACGTGTCAATCGTGAACGTCATCAGGTGCGGGTCGACGAATGACACCGCCGCGGCAAGCAGCAGCGTCACGGCGGGCGCGGCGAACGGGAACCGCCGGCGCGCCAACAGGGGCAGAATCACGAGCCAGAGCGCCGGCACCGCGAGCCAGGTCGACAAGCTGGGGCCGCCGACCTCATGACGCTGTGTCGCGACCTCGATCGCGCTTTCGATCGCGGCGACGACGATGAGCACGTCGAAGCCGAACCTCCGCGCCACAACTCCGAGCCGCTGCATAAGCGGACGGTACCGGACCGCGTCATTTCAAACCTCCTCCTCAAGGACGAGTTTCGAATCCGCCCGCGGGACGAGCGCGAATCGCGCTCGCGGCCGACGACTCCGCGGGGCCCGGTCCTTACCGTCCGTGTTGCGGGATCCACCGGGTTTCCGCAGGACCGAGGGAAATCATCGTCATGAAACCAAAGCGGATCTACACCCCCACTCGGATCGTTGCCCTGGTGATCATCGGGGTGATGTTGTTCGGCCTGACGTACATCCGGTTCGCGCCCGGCGGCGCCGCGATCTCGGTGCCCGCCGGAGCCAAGGCCGGTGATCTGACCATGCACACGTGCACGTACGCGACCGAGCAGGGTGCGATGCCCGCAGACTGCGGGACATTGGTCGTGCCGGAGAACCGAGCGAGCCCGAAATCACGGCTGATCGCGCTGCCGGTGACCCGGATCCTGGCTCGCTCATCCCACCCGCTGGCGCCGATCTTCCATCTCAACGGCGGCCCTGGTACTACCGACATGACGTTCCCCCAAGCGAGCCGCCTGACCGCCCAGCACGATGTCGTCATGGTCGGCTACCGCGGCGTCGACGGCTCTTCGGTGCTGAACTGTCCCGAGGTGACCGCCGCGCTGGACAACTCCGCCGACTATCTCGCCAAAGCGTCGCTGAGCACATACTCCCAGGCCTTGGCCTCGTGCGCGAAGCGGCTCGAGCGAGCGGGCGTAGACCTCGCCGGCTACACGCTGGCGGAGCAGGCCGACGACATGGAGGCCGCACGCGTCGCGCTCGGCTACCAGCGCATCGACCTGCTCAGCGATAGCGCCGGGACCCGTCTCTCGATGATCTACACGTGGCGGTTCCCGAACAGTGTCGACCGCTCGGCGATGGTCGGGGTCAACCCGCCGGGAAACTTCCTGTACAGCGGAGACGAGATCGATCAGGGGATCGAGCGCTACTCGGCGCTGTGCGCGCAGCAGCCTGCCTGCCGCGCCCGCACCGCCAACCTCGCCGCCAGCATGCAGCACACGGCGACAGACATGCCGAGCTCGTGGTACTCACTGCCCATCAAGCCAGGCAACGTCCTGGTCGGGACGTTCCTCGGGCTCACCGATGCGACCTCGGTGCTTTCGCCACTGTCCGGCCCCATGACCCTCGACTCGTGGATCTCCGCCGCGCAAGGCGACCCGAGCGGTATGTGGCTGCTATCGACGATGGCCGGTCTCGTCCTCCCCAAGTCGTTCGTCTGGGGCGAGTTTGCGAGCATCGGGATGGCCGACGCGCAGCCCGTCGACCGCTACTACAGCTCTGGCGCGGACCGGGGCTCGATCATCGGAAATCCCCTGGCGGACTTCCTGTGGGGGGCAGGAGGCCTTGTGCACGCTTGGCCGGCCAATCCGGGTGAGAACCAGTACACCAGCGTGCAGAACTCCAACGTTCCGACGCTGCTCATCGGCGGGACGCTCGACTTCGAAACGCCGGCCCAGAACGCCACGAAGGAGCTGCTGCCCTACCTCCCCAACGGCCATCAGGTCGTACTGTCCGGGCTCGGGCACTCGGAGGACTTCTTTTCCTACGAGCCGAGCGCCAGCACGCAGCTGCTGACCACGTTCTACGCCACCGGCCAGGTCGACACGTCCCACTACACCCCCAACGTGGTCAGCTTCACCACACCCTCCACGCAGACAGGGATTGCCAAGCGCATCCTTGCGGCAATGGTCGGCTTGGCCTTGTTGGCAGTGATCTGGCTCGTGGTGTTGGCGATCCGGATCCGCCGCCGAGGCGGTACCGGCCGCAAGACGGGCGCATGGATCCGTTCGGCCGGTCCGATCGTGTTCGGACTCGGCGGATGGTTCCTCGGCGCACTGTTGGTACTGCGGTTCTGGCCGAGCCGGCCGCTCGACGACCAGATGCTGGCAGTGGTCGCGGTCGCGGTGCCGATCTGGCTGGGGGTCTACGCCGGCTGGGTCCGCACCGACACCCCGAAGGCGATGCGGGCCAAGGGCATCGCTGCCGCGGGTGTCGCTGCGGTGGTCGGAGCCGCACTCGGATTCCACGTGTTCAGCGGGCTCATGGCGCTGATCACGACGATCATCGGTGCGGCGGTCGTGTCGAACCTGAGCCTGCTCGTGCTCGACATCTGGACCGAGCGGGCCGCCCGCCGGGGAACGGCCGCCCCAGCGGTGGATCTGTCGGAGACGAAGCACCTGGAGCCGGCCCTGCTCTGATCGCCCGAACCGTGTCGGGGAATCCTTGGAGGAGGATTCCCCGACACGCGCGCGCGCCGGGGGATGAGCCGCCTGCTCTTTCAAGGGTCGCGGTCAGGATTCCCGAGTGCATGTCAACCACGATCAGCTCGCTGAAGGTTAGGCCGTCGACCTGCCATGCGTAGCCGCCATGGACGGTTCGCGACCTCGTGAGCCACGTGGTCGGCGAAAGCATCATGTCGCTACGCCTCCTCCACGGCGCTGATGCCGAAACTGCGATGGCTGGACTCGATAGTGATATTTTGGGAAGCGATCCATTCGCTGCCTTCAATACAGCGGCGTCAGCCGAGCAAGCGACTTTCGAGGAGTCAGGGGCCATGGAGCGGATCGTTCACCACCCGGCCATGGACATGCCCGGAACCCAGCTACTCGGGTTCAGGATCGGCGGCCTCACGCTGCATGCATGGGACCTGGCTCGCGGCGTTCGAGCCGATGAGACCCTCGACTCGGATCTGGTCGAGGCGGTCTGGGCGCAGCTGTCGCCCATGGAGCCGTTCATTGCGCAGACCGGGGTGTTCGGTGCCGGCCCAAGTGGGGAGCTTGGCCAAGACGCGCCATTACAGCTGCGCCTTCTGGACCTGTCCGGCCATCGCACCTGATGCGGTATCAGGCTACGAGGGTATGTGACTGGCGCTGGTCCGAGGGATAGCCCCAAATGCTCGGCGTTGAGCGGGATACGGGTATCCCCAAGGACAGGTCAATCATCCCTTGAGATAAGTACCGTTCAGGGACGATCGCGAAGGGTTGTCGCCCGCCGCTGCAGACTTCGTCTTGATGTTCGACTGCACGATATGCGCGGCAGAGAACGACGGGACGAGCAGCCAGAAGGGCGCCCCACTTCGGCCCGAGTAGGCGCGCTCGGTAATCGTCTGTTGGGTATCGGTGTGCAGGCGAATACGCCGCGTGCGAGCGGGTGGCTGGTGGTCAGGTGAATGGGGAGCGTACCTGGAGTTGGATGCCGAGGTCGGCGCAAGCGTCGCGAAGAAGTGCAGTTTCGACCGCTACTCGGATGGTGGCTGCGCTGATGAGGGCGGTGGCGAGCGCCTCCGCGCTCAGATGGTTGACTCGTCTGCGTAATCGGAGTGCGCCCATCACCGGCACCAGTACCCGCGGGCCGGGCACGACAATCTCGGGTGGCAGATCGTCGAGGGCCGTGAGGAGCTGGTTTTGGGCCGAGGAGGACAGTGCGGCCACCATGGTCGAAAGCGACCCCGTTGACGCCGGGTCGTGTAGAGCTCGATGGAGGCGGTAGTACCACGTACCGGTGGTGAGGACGCTGCCGGCGGCCGCGTCGCTCAAGAGATGTGGGCCCGCCCGACGGGTCAGGACCGCGAGCAGAGTCGCGTCGTCGATAACGGTCGGCAACGAACCTCACGGGCAGTTCAGGTGTCAGCGAGTTCGGGATCGTCGGCGACGAGTTGGGCGACCGCCTGGAAATACGTTCCGTCCCTCAGGATGCGGTCGATGAAGGCTGCGAGTTCGTCGGAGACCGGCTGGACGAAGGAACCGGCGATGACGGGGCGGAACTCGCCGCTGGACTGGGCTAACGCCCGGGCGCGTTCGACCGCAACTTGAAGCTCGCTCGGTGTGGTGTGATCGACGGCGACCCTCTCAAGCCTACCGCCGGGAATGTGCGCCAACGTGCCCCCCTGGGGGCGTGATTCTGGATCCCCGGCCCATCGGGGCCGGGTCAGGACCCGAAGGGAGTCCATCATGTCCACCACTACGTCCGTCGCCGTTGTTGTCCCCGAACCTTCGCTCGAGCAACGTGAAGCCATCGCCGTAGCCGGGTTTCTGGCCGGTTACGGCGGAAGCACCCGACGCAGCTACGCCACCGACCTGCGGCTCTTCGCCTGCTGGTGCCATGAGGGCCGACTGACCCTGTTCAGCGTGCGGCGTGCCCACCTCGAGCTGTACGGGCGCTGGATGGAGGAGACCGGCAGGATGCGCTCCACCGTGGCACGACGCCTGTCGACCCTGGCCAGCTTCTACCGCTACCTGGCGCAGGAGGAATTCATCGAGCGGAACCCGGCGCTCAACGTCCGCCGCCCCAAGGTTGACTACGAGTCGCGGACCTTGGGATTGGACCGCAACGAGCTCGGGGCGTTCTGGTCCAAGCCGGGATCGGATCCGCCCGGGATCATGCCCTGGCGTCGCTCCTCGCGCTAAACGGGCTGCGGATCTCCAAAGCGCTGGGGGCGGACATCGAGGACTTGGACCTCGAGCGGGGACATCGAACTCTCAAGATCGTCCGTAAGGGCGGCAAGCACGTGACGATCCCGCTGGCGCCCAGAACGTCCCGGGTGCTGGACCTGTACATCGACGAGCGGACGACAGGAGCGATCTTCCTCGGTGCCCGTGGTGAGCGGATGGACCGCCACGCGGCCGACCGAACCGTGAACGCCTGGCCCAGCGCGCCGGGATCGGCAAGCGGATCAGCCCGCACAGCCTGAGGCACTCTTTCATCACCGCCGCCCTCGATGCCGGCGTGCCCCTGCGAGACGTCCAAGAGGCTGCTAGCCATGCCGACCCCCGAACCACCATGCGCTACGACCGGGGCCGAGGCTCATTGGACCGTCACGCCACCTACATCGTAGCAACCTTCATCGCCGGCGCCTCAAGATGACCGCACGCCGGGCGTTATCGGGCGAAGGTAACGCCCGGCCCCGCCGGATATCGCGCATTTATTCCGTCCGTTTTTCTGGGTGTTATCGGCCGTTTCTGGAAACGTGTTCATGTCCTGCCGCCTCGGTTCCCTTCGAAAGGCGCATCCGGGATGTGCTGTGGCCTTGGCCCGCCGTCGGTGGGTTCGATGACTAGGTTGTCTGCCCGGTGCAGGGGCAGACGTCGGCGACGAGGTGATGTTGCCGGTTTGGATGTCTCATGCAAACCGAGCCTGCCCGCTCGAGAACTCGAACGTCGACCTAGCCATTCGCGAGACGACAGACCTACGGCAGCAGAGCGGAACTTCCTTCGCTTCTTTTGGCCGACGATCAAAGCGTTACGCAACCTCGGGGATCGGCACCCCAGGAGAGGTAATCGATTCCGCGGTTGGGACAGAGACGGCCATACGAGCATCTTGTCTGGTCACCGGAACAATTCTGAAGGGGCTGCCGCTTGCACCCAAGAGCGCCAGGGGTCAGCAAACGGTGTCACACCTTTTGAGTCTGGGTAGGAACGCTTTGGAGCAAGCGTCAACACAGTCCTTTACTCCTTGCGGATTTCCCATTCCGACGAGAGACTCTCCACAGATGATCATGCAGTCGGAGTAATCCTCCTGAGCTGACCGTATGCAGTCAATCCTGTGGAACTCCCTCAGGGCGAAGCTGACGCATTTGGAGTCACAACAAACCTCTGCTGGCGTACAAGTGTTTCCGCAGGCACCGCAGTTCTTCGGATCGGAACTGCCGTTGATGCAGATCTCGTCGCATACGAGCTGACCAGGTAGGCAGGTGTCGCAGACACCAATCCCGTGGCAGTCGAGACAGCTTCCCGAAGCGCAGCAGGTGCCATTGCACGCCGCCTCACCCGCACGGCAACACATGCTGTTGCCGCAGGAATCGGTCGAGCAGACGAGGCCGGCGCCACAGCAGACTCCCCCGCATAGTGCGCCGGTAGGACACGACGCGCAGAGCCCGTTCACGCAGGTTTCCCGAGGGGTGCAGCATGTGTCGCCGCAACACGTGGTCCCCTGTGGGCAACAAAGCCCTCCATTTGCTACACCGTTGCCGGTCGCATTCGGGCAGCACACGTCGGTTGGGCCGCAGCAGACCTGGCTGCCGCAGCACACCGACAGCCCATCCTGGCCGACTCCGCTATTGAAACAGCAATGGACACTACCGGCGCAGCAATGGGTGTTGGGTCCACCGCAGCACTTGCCATCGGCGCATTCGCCAATGGTCGGCCCACAGGTCGCGGCGTCCGCCCGGCCGGCGCGGAGTCCGCCGAACGCGGCTGCGGCGGCGGCCGCGAGGACCAACTTCAACACCGCCCGCCGCGATGGGGCCCCGTCGATCGCGGTGGTCAGTTGATCGAAGTCGGTGCTCACCTGTCGCTCCTTGCGTCGGCGAGGGGTCGGTGCCGGTTTCGTCCCGCCAAGGCCATTACCTCCTGGGCCCCCGTCGCCACAGTCGACGCGACCCGGCCGTCGGCGTCGAGGAGGACCGCCATGGGTGTGCCGGTGGCGCCGAAGGACGAAGCGATCGAGGCCTCGGTGTCGAGCAGGACCAGCGACTCAAGGCCCATCGCTTGAATCGCCTCAACCGAGCCTCGGGAGATGACCACCAACGCCGGGTCACGCTCGGAACGCCTTCCTTGCCAGTTCCGCAGGGCGGGCACCATCTGCTGGCAGTAACCACAGGCGGGGTTCCAGAAGACGAGCAACGCCTCGTGTCCACGGAATCTTGCCATGTCCACGTTCTGGCCATCGAGGTCGGGCAGGACGAACGCCGGTGCCTGTCGCCCGACGACGCGCCCCTCCGGCGTCTGAACAGGAATCTGGCCCATGGCGAGCGCCCATGGCATCGTTCGCTCCGGCAGCGTCGCCGTCACGAGCGCCCGGATGGCGTCGGCGCCCCCCGCAACCCGGCTCGCTATGCGACCGTCGACACCGACGAGCAC
>JBOGGN010000199.1:0-5003 GCA_050744165.1 Acidimicrobiales bacterium
CACGTGCGAACACTGCGCCTCGCCGACGGGCCCGACGAGGTTCATCGGGGGGTGGTGGCCCGCCACGAGCTGCGCCGGTGGGCGCCGTGAACAACGCTCCTGCCACCGGCGCTCCTGCCGCCGACAAGCCCGGCGACCTCGTCGATGAGCCGGGCGAGGTCCGCCCCGAGGATGCCTTCGACGTCGCCGCCGCCCACCGCTGGATCAGCCGCCAGGTCGAGGGGATCTCCGAACAGGGACCGCTTCCTGAGGTGCGCCAGTTCCCAGGTGGCGCTTCCAACCTGACCTATCTCCTGCGCTATTCCGACCGGGACCTGGTGCTCCGCCGGCCCCCGTCGGGCCACAAGGCCGCCTCAGCTCACGACATGGGCCGTGAGTACCGGGTCCAGAAGGCGTTGGCGGGCTGGTACCGCTACGTGCCCGAGGTCCTGGCGCTGTGCGGGGACCCGTCGGTCATCGGGTCGCCGTTCTATGTGATGACCCGCGTCAACGGCCTCATCCTCCGAAAGGAGCTGCCACCGGGTCTCGACGTGCCGCCCGCCGCGGCCGGCGCCTTGGCCCGCCGGGCCGTTGACTGTCTGGTCGAGCTGCATCAGGTGGATCCCGAGGAGGCGGGCCTTGGCGACCTCGGCCGCGGAGCTGGGTATGTCGCCCGGCAGATAGCGGGCTGGAGCGACCGCTACCGGCGGGCTCGGACGCCCGACGTGCCGGACTTCGAGGCGGTCGCCGCTTGGCTGGACCGCCACCAGCCGCCGGACGTCGCCATTTGCCTCATCCACAACGACTTCCGGCTCGACAACCTGGTGCTGCGAACCGAACGCTCTGGCCCGAACTTTCGCGTGGTCGGCGTCCTGGACTGGGAAATGGCGACCCTGGGCGACCCGATGATGGACCTCGGCGCCGTCCTCTCCTATTGGGTGCAAGCCGACGACGACGAGGCCCTGCGGCGCTTCAAGCTCCAACCGAGCGATCTCCCGGGCATGCCGAGCCGCCACGAGCTGGCGACCTACTACTGCGAGCAGACCGGCCGGTCGGCGGGGACGACGGGCGACTGGACGTTCTATGAGGTGTTCGGCCTGTTCCGGCTGGCCGGCATCATGCAGCAGATCTACTTCCGCTACCACCGCGGCGAGACCACCAACCCGGCGTTCAAGGACTACGCCGAACTCGTCGGGTACCTCGACGCTCGGTGCCGCGCCGTCGCCGGGCTGGCTGCCTGAGCTCAGGGGGACCGCTACGGCCGGCAGATACCCTCGCAGCCGCGGGATGACCACGGCCCTCACGTTCGATCCGGCGACCGCCCTGATCGTGGTCGACGTCCAGAACGACTTCGCCGATCCCGCCGGCAGCCTCTACGTCCACGGCGGCGAGGCCGTCTTGGCCGTCATCAACGACCAGATCCAAGCGGCGACCGACGCCGGCAGCCTGGTCGTCTACACCCAGGACTGGCATCCCTCGGAGACGCCGCATTTCCAGACCGGGGGCGGGATGTGGCCCGTGCACTGCGTTGCCACTACCTGGGGAGCGGAGTTCCATCCCGGGCTGCGGGTCACCGGACCCGCGGTGCGCAAGGGGACCGGCGGTGAGGACGGTTACTCGGGGTTCACCGTCGAAGATCCGACCACTGGGGAGCGCCATGCCACCGGTCTCCAGCGCCTCCTCGACGAACGGGGCGTGACGGCGGTGGTGGTCACCGGTCTGGCAACCGACTACTGCGTCAAGGCCACAGCCCTTGATGCTCGAGCCCACGGCCTGCGCACTGTCGTCCCCCTCGAAGCAGTCCGCGCCGTCGATTTAACCGAAGGCGACGGCGACCGAGCGATCGAGGAGATGCGCTCTGCCGGCGTCGAGATCATCGACGACAGACGCTGACGCCCAACGCGGGCAGGAGTGGGAAAAGGGCGCGGTCTCCGTGGCATCACCCGCCGGTTATGCGGCACAGTCGTCGCCGAGGACCGGGACCATGCCAAATCGGCGGCCGCATCGGGGTAGTGCCATGAATACATGTCAATTTCCGGTCAATTCAGGTGAATCCCCACCAAATGGCTCGCCTCCTCGGCGGCGCAAGAAATTGGAGGTGCGCGGCCCTGGTCCCGCCGCCGGTCCCCCAAGTGGGGTACCCTTCCAAGTCCAGGCGAGTGCAGTAGTCCGAGGGGGGTAGGAGCCATGACCAAGAGCGGCGCGCGCGATACGGCGACCGCGCAATCGGTGGTGGACGGTCAGAAGTCGAAGCCGTCGGCGAAGGCATCGACATCGGTCCATCCGTTGCTCGCACTGCAGCGGAGCATCGGTAACCAGGCCACGGTGGCGCTGCTCCAGCGCCAGGCGGTCATCCAGCGAGATGACGACTTGGAGGAGGGTGTCGAGAAGACCGGGGGCGCCCTGGACCTCTCGTTCGGGCAGATCTCCAACTTTTCCAGCATGGGTGGCATCCAGGACAATATGTACCAGCAGGGCAATGTCAACACACCCGGCGCCATCGGGGGCAGCGTCGGCTCGGCCGGCGGCGGTCTCACCTCCCTCACGGGCATGGCACTGTCCTCGAAGCAGGCCTACGAGGCCCAGCAGACCAAGGCAACAGAGGAGCAGGCCGGTCGTAAGGGGGAGTGGACGCACCGGGAGGCCACCCGGACCCACAAGACGCAGACGGCCAACGCCATCCAATCAGCCGGCAACCTCACCTCGGCGGGGCTGTCCACCGCGGGCAACATTTCCCAGGTCCTGGCCAACTCCGGCGCCACCAGCACCTTCGCCGCCTCCAACAACATCCTTGGCGGCGCCGCGGGGGCCGTGGCTCTGCCGGTTCAGGTGGTCAACACCATCCGCACCATACGCAAGGCATACAAACAGTGGGATCGGGTCTCCAAGCTGGGGAAGAAGATCACCGACCCCAAAGGCAACGCGGCGGCAGCGTCGCGGGCGCTCGAAGACCAGTCGACCATCGTGGACGAGCTGGCAACGCTCAAGACCGACCTGGAGGCCAGCGTCACCGAAGCCGAAGCGGCCCGTGACCAGAACGCCAGGGGCTCGATTCCGTGGAGAAGCATGAATCAGGTTGTCCTGGAACGCCAGGTCGCCGTCGACGCGGTCGCACTCCAGCACACGGGTGCGGTGACGACCCGAGACCAGCTTCAGACGGCCAAGGACAAGGCCGTGCAAGAGCTTGCCGATGCCACGCAACGGATCAAGGATGGTAAAGAGGCGCCGGCCGACATCCGGGCGTACGCCATGGCCAAGAACAAGGCCGGGTTCTGGAAGAAGGTCGTGTCGGTCGTCGGCGGGGTGCTCGGCATAGGTGGTGGCATCGCAGCCACGGTGGCGTCGATTGCCGCCATCGGGGCGACGACCGTGGTGGCGACGGCGGTGCTGGCCACGCCGGTCGGCTGGGCGTTGTGCGGCGCCGCCGCGGTGATCGGCTTGGCCATGGGCGGCTACGCCTTCTGGAAGTGGGCGTCCAAGAAGTACCTGCGGGCCCGGGAATCGGGCATGACCCGCGGCCGGGCATTCCTGGCGGCCATCAACCCCTTCGAAAAGGTTGGCCAGAGCCGGCGGGAACGAAATGCCGACCGGTTGTACGAGTACTCGGCCGGCAACAGTCCCGAGGGCGGTGTCTGTACAACCGAGGATCGCGACGAGGCCCGGGAGGTCCTCACGTCGTTGGGACTCAACTGGTCGACGCTCAAGCTCGACAACCCCACGCACAAGCCTGCGGCCCTCAAGGTGATCGCCGCCAAGATGGCCTCCTAGCGGGAACGGTTCGCCCCTGCAACCCCAACCGCCCCGATACGCCATCTACCTGGACGAACGGATGGTGGCCGGCCTCCACAGCGGCTTCGACCTGCCTCCGGAGGTGGGCGTGCCCCGCCCTGGGAGTGGGGATCCGGGTCATGACGCGCTCCGCCGCCTCGAGCGCGCCGCCGCTGACACCGGCGCCCTCCACCGGGTCAGCCATGAGGATGACCTGTCCGGGTTGCACCCCGGCGACCTGGTCGAGATGTGGGGTACCACTTACGGCAACCCGCTGATCCCGGTCCTGGATTTCGTCGCCGCCATGATGCCCTTGGCCGCCGACAGCCAACCGACCCCCCGCCGCCGCGGATCCCCCGGAGGGCAGGGCGCGACCAGCAGGGGCGACTGGGAACAGGAGGAGGCCCAGCGAGTCCTGGCTGCGGTCGTGCGTATCGCCCGAGACGACCTGCGGGCCCACGCCGTGGTCGATGTCCTCTTTCACACCGACGATGAGCTTCCCGTCGTGTTGACCTGTACCCGCGGGCTGCTCGGGGCCGGAGAAGACCTCCTCGTCGACCGCCACGTCCGTGTCCTCGGGAAGGTGGCGTCGGTCCTGCCCGCCGAGGGGCTGATCAACCTCTTTCGGCACAGCTCCATGGCCACTGCGGGACCGCAGGCCTGCCGGGAGATGCTGGCCGAGTTGGGCGAGGGAGGGTTGGAACTGAGCATGGCGGATCCTGTCGTCGAAGGTCCGGGACTCGAGATTCTTCCCGTCGCCATCCTCATCTGAGTCCGGCTTTCGGCCCGGTTGGGCCCCGTCGGCGATCGGTGTGTTCGGGGGTTCGACTGTCTTGTACGGCGGAGGCAGGTCATCCGCTTGATGACTGGCCGCTCGTCACCCGGAAGGGGACATGGCAGGCGTTCGTGCTGGTCTGGAACTGGTAGTTCGAGCTAGGCGTGACCGCCAATGGGGTGTTGGGATTGCCGACACTGGAATAGCCGGGCGGGACGCTCCAGGTGCCGGCGAAGTCGTTGCCGGCTCCGGCCGAGATTTCGATATCGGCGACTCCGCCCCCTGATTCGTTGTTGGGGCTTGGTCCGAGAAACTCCAGGTTTGCCCCGGCGCATCCCTGCCCGAAGATGGTGACCGTCGTGCCTACCGGGCCCGATCCCGGGCAAACCGTGAGGGTCCCCGAACTTGTGGTTGCCGTGCAGATGACGATCCCAGCAGTTGAGATCAGGAATCCGTCTTCCGACCCTGTGCACATCATGCC
>JBOGGN010000200.1:0-25516 GCA_050744165.1 Acidimicrobiales bacterium
GCCGTTCCTGGCCTACAGCCAGCGGACCTGGGCTCTCGCCGACGGGCGGCCGCTGCACAGCGAGACCGGATACTGGCGGCCGCGGCCCGGCGGCGAGGTCGAGCTGACCATGGCCCTGCCGACCGGCCATGTTGAGATCGAGGAGGGGACCGTCGAGGGCTGCACGGTCAGCTTGGCCAGCCGAGTGATCGGCGCGTCGACCACCGCCAAGGCCGTCGCCGAGCTCACCCGGCGCCTAGAGGTCGACGGCGGCGTGCTGCGTTACGTCGTCGCCATGGCGGCGGTCGGCGAAGCGCTGCAGCAGCATCTCACCGCGGAGCTGCACCGAGTCTCCTAGGCGGGGACCGGGTTCAGCCCCGGGTCGCCGCCGCCCGCAGGGCGCCCTCCAGGTCGGGATAGCGGAACTCGAACCCCTCGGTCAGCAGCTTGGTCGGCAGCACCCGCTGGCTGGCGAGGAGCATCACATCGGCCATTTCCGGGCCGAGCGCGGCTGCCATAGCGAACCGGGGCACCGGGACCATTGCCGGGCGGTGCAGCACCCGGCCCAGGGTCTCGGTCAGCTCGGCATTGGTCACGGGACCCGGCGCCGTCAGGTTGGTGGCCCCTGTCAGCGAGGCGGTCTCGAGGGCATACACGATGGCGGCCACCTCGTCCTCGAGGGAGATCCAGCTCTGGTAGGACGTCCCAGAGGCCAACTTGCCCCCGAGGCCCAGCCGGAACAGCGGGAGCAGCTTCTTCAGCATCCCGCCCTCAGCGCCGAGCACGATGCCGGTGCGAACGTGCACCACCCGGATACCCGCCGATTCCGCGGGCGCCGTTGCCTCCTCCCACTGCCGGCACACCTCGGCCAGGAAGTCCGACCCCGGTGGGCTGCCCTCGTCCAGTTCAGTGTCCCCGCGGTTGCCGTAGAAGCCAATGGCAGAGCCGCTCACGAGGACGCCCGGCGGTGCCGGCAGCTCCGCCAGCCGGGCCGCCAGCAGGCCGGTCGACTCGACCCGGCTGGATCGGATTTCCTGCTTGCGATCCTCGGTCCAGCGCTTGTCGCCGATGGGCGCCCCGGCCAGGTTGACGGCGCCCTCGATCCCGGCCAAAGGCTCCGGATCGAGCGTGCCGGCCGCGGGGTTCCACTCGATGTCTCCGGGAGCTGCGGCCGAGCGAACGATCCGGGTGACCGAATGGCCCCGTTGCTTCAGGCACGCCACCAGCGCCGAGCCGATAAACCCGTGACTCCCGGTGACCGCGATCCGCATGGCCCCCATTCTGGTCGCGCTCGCACCCTAGACCGATCACGCATCGGCACCCTGTGCCGACGTCATGCCGTGGACGGCCGGCTGGGTCAGGGCCGGCTGGTTCCCAGCAAGGGCTGGTTCTCAGAAGGCGAGCCCGGTCCCGGCGACGCCGGCGGGACCGGGCCCCGCCCCGTCAATCGGCTGGCGGGCCGTAGGGCTGCTCGGCGCAGCCGTAGCATTCGGCGTGGTAGTGCTCGACCCGCAGCCACGTCCCGTCTTCGTACACGTTGGCGATGACTTGGCGCTGCTGGGTTCGGGCCGCGAACTTGATGGCCACTCCGCAGTAGGCGCAGATGGCGCTGCTGCCGGGCTCCACGGTGCGTAGCACTGCTCGACTGCTCATGGTCCTCGACGTTCCCTGCATGGCCACAGAGTCGGCTTCATCGGGCGCGGTCTGAAGGAAAAGCTCAGCGACCAGCCCTTTTGTCCCGGCTCCGACCGGCCAAGTCCCTGCCTAGAGCCACCGAATCGCCGACTAACCGGCGAACCTCGGCCTCGTCGGCCCCGGCAGCAACCATAGCCTGCACCTGG
The DNA here is from genome assembly GCA_050744165.1 of Acidimicrobiales bacterium. Lineage (GTDB taxonomy): Bacteria > Actinomycetota > Acidimicrobiia > Acidimicrobiales > Palsa-688 > JBOGGN01. The sequence continues at coordinate 1,821 of JBOGGN010000200.1, forward strand.
CGTTCGACCTCCTCGGCCAGGCGCTCGCCAGCCGCCCCCGGGGCGGCGGCACTGGGGCCAGGCCACGCCGCCGCGATACCACCGGCCGGAGCCGTCCCACCCGCCGGAGCCGTCCCTCCCGCCGCCGCGATACCACCGGCCGGAGTTGTCCCTCCCGCCGGAGCCGCCCCTCCCGGCTGGACCGCGGCCGCCCGGGCGAGGACCTGCTTCTCGGTCGTCATCGCCACCGCCTTGGCCACCATGGAGCACACGATGGCCACTGCCGTGATCAGCCCGAAGGTCACCGCCGCCCCGTTGTGGTTCAGGATCGAGGTCACGATCATTCCCACGATCCCGGCCACGCAGATGATTAGGGCGGTGACCCGGACGGCGCCGACGGTGATCACGACCGCCGTGCCTAGCCCCGAACCAGCGGCTTGTACTTGATCCGGTGGGGCTGGTCGGCGCCGGCGCCGAGACGCTTGTGGCGATCCGCCTCATAGTCGCTGAAGTTGCCCTCGAACCAGCGCACCTCGGAGTCGCCCTCGAACGCCAGCACGTGGGTCGCGATGCGGTCAAGAAACCACCGGTCGTGGCTTACCACCACCGCGCACCCCGGGAAGGCCACCAGCGCCTCCTCCAGCGCTCGCAGCGTGTCGACGTCGAGGTCGTTGGTGGGCTCATCGAGCAGGAGCACGTTGCCGCCATCGCGGAGGACCTTGGCCAGCTGTACCCGGTTGCGTTCGCCGCCAGAGAGGTCGCCCACCCGTTTCTGCTGGTCGGAGCCCTTGAACCCGAAACCGGCCACGTAGGCCCGCCCGTGCAGTTCGCGTCCTCCGACCACCAGGGCGTCGGCCCCGCCGGTGATCTCCTCGAAGACGGTGTGGGAAGCTTCGAGATCCTCGCGTGACTGGTCGATGTAGGCCAGAGCCACCGACGAACCCACCCTGAGGGTCCCCGAATCGGCAGCTTCATCGCCCACGATCATGCGGAAGAGGGTGGTCTTGCCCGCACCGTTGGCCCCGATGACGCCGACGATCCCTCCCCGGGGCAGGGAAAACGTCAGGTCGTCCATGAGGAGCCGCTCGCCGTATCCCTTGACCAGGTGGTCGGCGGTGACCACCTCGTCGCCTAGCCGTGGTCCCGGCGGGATCGCCATCTCCATGCGCTCGGGACCCCGCTCGGCCGCCTCGGCGTCGGCCACCAAGGCGTCGTAGGCGTTGATCCGGGCCTTGCCCTTGGCCTGGCGGGCCCGGGGCGACATGCGGATCCACTCCAACTCCCGTTCCAAGCTGCGCCGGCGGCGCTCGTCAGCCTTCTGCTCGCCTGCCAGCCGGGCTTGCTTCTGCTCCAGCCACGAGGAGTAGTTGCCCTGCCACGGAATGCCGAAGCCCCGGTCCAGCTCCAGGATCCAGCCGGCCACGTTGTCGAGGAAGTACCGGTCGTGGGTCACCGCCACGACCGTGCCCGGGTACTCCTGGAGGGTCCGCTCCAGCCACGCCACCGACTCGGCGTCGAGATGGTTGGTGGGCTCGTCGAGCAGCAGCAGGTCGGGACGGGTAAGCAGCAGCCGGCACAGCGCCACCCGGCGGCGCTCGCCGCCCGACAAGGTGGTGACGTCGGCGTCGCCCGGAGGCAGCCGCAGGGCGTCCATGGCGATTTCCAGGGACCGGTCGAGGTCCCAGGCGCCGGCAGCGTCGATGCGGTCCTGCAACTCGGCCTGCTCGGCCAGCAGCTTGTCGAAGTCGGCGTCGGGGTCGCCCATGGCGTCGCACACCTCGTTGAACCGGTCGATGAGCGCCTTGGTCTCGGCCACCCCGCCGGCGACGTTGCCTGCCACGTTGGTGGTGGGGTCGAGGGCGGGCTCCTGGGGCAGGAAGCCGACCGTGAACCCCGGGGTCAAGCGGGCTTGGCCGGTGAAGCCGTCGTCGACGCCCGCCATGATCTTGAGCAGCGACGACTTGCCCGAGCCGTTGGCCCCGATGACGCCGATCTTGGCGCCGGGGAAGAACGACAAGTTGATCCCTCGCAAGACCTCCCGGTCCGGCTGGTAGAAGCGGCGGAGGTCGCGCATGGTGAAGATGAACTGCGCCGTCATGCCCCGCACCGTACAAGGCCCCTGTGATCAGAACGGCACCGGTACCCTGGCAGGGCCATGTCGAACAGCAATTATGCCGACGACGGGCGCTGGCTCGGACCCAACGCCTGGTTGGTCGACGAGATGTACGAGCGGTACCGGGCCGACCCCACGTCGGTCAGCGAGAGCTGGCAGGAGTTCTTCGCCGACTACCACCACCGGGGCGTGGTGGCGTCGCGGCCCGAGCCGTCGCCCGCCCCCGCTCCGGCACCGACAGCCGATGCCGCTCCGAGGGCGCCGCTGGTCGCCGCGGCGCCTTTTCCCACTGTTCAAAAAGAGGCCGGAAAAAGCCCCGCCGATGCCGAGACCGTCCCTCTGAGGGGTGCCGCGGCTCGCCTCGTCGCCAATATGGTCGCGAGCCTCGCCGTCCCTACTGCGACCAGCGTGCGCGTCGTCCCGGCCGGGCTGCTCGAGGTCAACCGGCGGATCCTGAACAATCAGCTGGCCCGGGTCGGCGGCGGCAAAGTTAGTGTGACTCACCTTTTGGGCTTCGCAGTAGTGCAGGCAGTGAAGGCAGTCCCCGCCATGAATTCCACCTTCGTCGCCGGTGATCCCCCCGGGGTCGTCCACCATCGCCACGCGGGTCTGGGCCTGGCCGTGGACCACAAGCGGGCCGACGGGAGCCGCACCCTCTTGGTGCCGGTCATCAAAGACGCCGACACGCTCAGCTTCCGGGCCTTTTGGGCGGCCTACGAGGAGCTCATCCGCAAGATCCGTACCGGCAAGATCGCGCCGGACGATTTCGCCGGCGCCACCATGACCCTGACCAACCCGGGCACCGTGGGCACCGTTGAGAGCGTCCCCCGCCTGATGCCGGGCCAGGGCGTGATCGTGGCCGCAGGCAACCTGGGTTATCCCGCCGAATGGGAGGCGGCCGACCCCCGGATGCTGGCCGCCATGGGCATTTCCAAGGTGATGACCCTCACCTCGACCTATGACCACCGGATCATCCAGGGCGCCGAATCCGGTCTGTTCTTGGCTCGCATCTATCAACTGCTGCTTGGCGAGGACGGCTTTTACGACCAGATCTTCCGCTCGATGGGGGTCCCGTACGAGCCGGTGCGGTGGCTGAAAGACGTTAACGATCCCGGGGGCAGCGATTCCTCGGAAGCGTCCAGGGCGCAGAAGCAGATCCACGTCCAGACATTGATCAACATGTTCCGGGTCCGGGGCCACCTCATCGCGCACTTAGATCCGCTCGACTGGCGGGAGCCGCACACCCACCCCGAACTGAACACCACCACCTACGGGTTGACGCTGTGGGATTTGGAGCGCGAATTCCTCACGGACGGGTTGGCCGGCAAATCCAGCATGAAGCTCGGCGACATCCTCGGTGTGCTGCGCGACGCCTATTGCCGCACCGTCGGCGTCGAATACATGCATATCCAGGAGCCGGACCAGAAGAAATGGATCCAGGAGCACGTGGAGGGCGTGTCCATCCAGCTGAGCTCGGAGGAACACCACCACATCCTGGCCCGCCTCAACGCCGCCGAGGCCCTGGAACGGTTCCTGGACACCAAGTACATCGGGCAGAAGCGTTTCGGCTTGGAAGGCGCAGAGTCGGCGATACCCCTGCTCGACGCCATCTTGGACCAGGCGGCCCAGGCCGACATGGCCAACGCGGTGCTGGGGATGGCACACCGAGGCCGGCTGAACGTGCTCATCAATATCGTGGGCAAGAGCTACAGCGAGCTTTTCCAGGAATTCGAAGGCAATCTCGACCCCGATACAACCCAGGGGTCGGGCGACGTCAAATACCACAAGGGGTACCGAGGCAAGTTCGCCGGCCTTTCGGGCAAGCCGATCGAGGTCGACCTGTCGTCCAATCCGTCCCACCTGGAGGCGGTCGACCCGGTGGTCGAGGGCATGGCGCGGGCCTACCAGGACCAGAAGGCCTCCGATTTCGTCGACCGGGCTCGCTCGGTGCTCGCCGTCTTGGTGCATGGCGATGCCGCCTTTGCGGGTCAAGGGGTGGTGGCGGAGACGCTCAACATGTCCGCCTTGCGGGGCTATACGACCGGCGGCACGGTGCACCTGGTCATCAACAACCAGCTGGGGTTCACCACCAACCCCGAATCCGCCCGGTCGTCGGTCTACGCCACTGACGTGGCGAAGATGGTCCAGGCACCGATTTTCCACGTGAATGGCGACGATCCCGAGGCCTGCGTCCGGGTGGGACGGTTGGCGTTCCAGTTCCGCCAGGCGTTCCAGAAGGACGTCGTCATCGACATGGTGTGCTACCGCCGGTTCGGGCACAACGAGCAGGACGACCCGAGCCTCACCCAGCCGGCCATGTACGACCTGATCAAGGTCCACCGCAGCGTCCGCAAAATCTACACCGAGACCCTGGTGCGCCGCGGCGACATCACCCTCGACGAGGCCGAAGCGGCACTCAAGGACTTCAGCCGGCGGTTGCAGGCGGCACTGGACGAGACTCGGGCTACGGCGCCGCCCCGGCCGACCAAGCTGCCGGCCCGGCTGGCGTCGGCACCGGTGCTGCCGCCCATCCCGACCGGTGTCCCGATCGAGACCCTGGACCGGGTCGCCACGGCCCTGCACGACCCGCCGGAGGGGTTCACCGTCCACCCGAAGCTGGTCCGGGTCTTCGACAATCGGGCCAAGCTGTGGGCCGGGGGCGAGGCGGACTGGGCCTTGGGCGAGGCCTTCGCCTTCGGGACGCTGCTGCTGGAGGGCCACGACGTCCGCCTGGCCGGTCAGGACACCCGGCGGGGGACCTTCGGCCACCGCAACGCCGCCCTGATCGATGTCGAGACCGGCGCCGAGTACGTCCCGCTGCAGCACCTGGGCAACGGCCAGACGGGCCGGTTCTTCGTGTACGACTCCCTGCTGTCGGAGTACGCCGCGCTGGGCTTCGAATACGGGTATTCGGTGGTCCAGCAGGACTCACTCGTGGCCTGGGAAGCCCAGTTCGGCGACTTCGTCAACGGCGGCCAGATCATCATCGACCAGTTCCTGGTGTCGGCCAAGGCCAAGTGGGGCCAGACCTGCGGGCTGACGTTGTTGCTGCCCCACGGCTACGAGGGCCAAGGTGCAGAGCACAGCTCCGCCCGTCTGGAGAGGTTCTTGCAGCTGTGCGCCGAGGACAACATTCAGGTGGCCAACCCGACAACCTCTGCCCAGCTGTTCCACTTGTTGCGCCGCCAGGTGCACCGGGAGCAGAAGCGCCCGCTCATCGTGCTCACGCCGAAGAAATACCTTCGAGCCCGGGAGGCCTATAGCAAGGCCGAGGAATTTTCCAACGGGCACTTCCGCGAGGTCATCGACGACAACGTCGCCGACCCCACTTTGGTCCGGCGGGTCATTCTGGCCGCGGGCAAGGTGGCCCTCGACCTGATTGGCTACCGGCAGCGTCCGACCGGCCCGTCGCCGGGGCCGGCCGACTCCGCCGTCGTCCGGGTGGAGCAGCTGTACCCGTGGCCGGAGGCCCAGATCGCGGCCGCACTGGCCGGTTACCCCAACGCCGACGAGGTGGTGTGGGCCCAGGAGGAGCCGGAGAACATGGGCGGATGGTGGTTCGCCCGCCACAAGCTGCAGCGGTTGCTCGGCAGCGGCGGCCCCGCTCTGTCGTTCGTCGCCCGCCTGCCATCGGGGTCGCCGGCGACGGGCAGCGCCGCCATGTCAACGCTGGAAGCCGAGGACCTGTTGGTGCGCGCCTTCAGCGGGGCGGCGGGTTAAGCGTCTCTGCGATCGAGGGGTCTCGGGCCGGGGTCCGGCACCGCGGTGGGCGTCACATGGTGGGTGGTGTCCACGATGGGCCACCTCCGACGGGGTCTTGGTGGCTTATTCTTGCCCGGCCCGCCGACCGGGGCGGCTTCGAGCCCAGAATGGCCGTAACTTAACATCCCTAACGTAAGTGCAGGGCGTGATACAGGGCGGTTTGTCCGCAAAATGGGTTGTCGTTCCTGAAGAGCGACGACGGGCAGGTTGACGGCGGACGGTCACAGTCCTGTGTACATCTGTGGCTCTTGGTGTCACTTTCGACCGTAATTCGCACAGTTTGGTCGCCAGGTGTCACAAAAGTCACCAAGACTGTGGCCCGAGCGGGCCGGGGTGATGCCACCACGCGCGACAGTGTCCGGGCCGCGCCCCCGGCCCATCAACAAGTAATGCGACACCCTGCCGGCCGCGGTGAACTGGCATCGGCGGCTTCGCCCTCCGGCCCCGCCGGTCGTAGCCGGCCCCGCCGGTCGTAGCCTGCCCCGCCGGTGGACATGCCGCTGGTCAGCGTGGTGATCGACAACTACAACTACGCCGAGTTCGTGAGGGATGCGCTCGACAGCGCCCGGGCGCAGACCTACCCACGCACCGAGGTGGTGGCGGTCGACGACGGATCGACCGACGGGTCGGACTCGGTGATCGCCGGCGCTGCGGGGGTGCGGCCTGTTCTGAAGGACCATGGCGGCCAGGGTTCGGCCCTGAATGCGGGCTTTGCCGCCTGCGCAGGGGAGGTGGTCATCTTCCTGGACGCCGACGATGTCCTCGCCCCGACAGCGGCCGCCCGGGCGGTGAGCGCCCTCGCCCCGGACGTGGTCAACGTCCGCTGGCCCATGGTGGTCGTCGACCGGTCCGGTACCGAGCTGGGCGTGATGCCTGACATCGAACTGCCCGAGGGCGACCTGGGTCACCTGTCGGCCGCCGGGGGCCCGCTCAGCTTCGCCAACGCGCCTCTGAGCGCCAACGCCTGGCGCCGGTCGATGCTCGAGCGCATCCTGCCGCTGCCGGGGAGCCGGTACGTCACCGGGGCCGACAGCTACCTGCACGCCCTCGCTCCCGGTTGGGGCCGGCTGCAAACGCTGCCCGAGCCCCTCGGCCGATGGCGCCGGCATGAGCGCAACGACAGCCGCCAGCCGCTCGACATCGCCCTCACGGAGCGGATCGCGCGGTGGCGCCACGATTGCGACGCCCTGGCTGCCCAGCTGGCGAGACAGGGCGCGGCCGTCGATCGGTCGGGCTGGGACGCCAACCCGCACGTCAGATGGTTGCGGAGAATTCTGGCTGCCGCCCGTGTCCTGGCCGCGGCCAGCCAGCCGGGGCAGACGATTGCGATCCTCGGTGCCGAGTCCTGGCCGGAGGGGGAGCTGGTGTCGGGGCGAGTGTCGCGGCGCCTGGCTCTGCCGGGCGCCGGGCACGAGGCTGGGCTGGCAGACCAGCTGGCGGGCGCCGACCTCCTCGCGGTGGGTTGGCCGGCGTTCGGATGGCTGAGTCGCCACCCCGGCGCGGCGAGCGCCCTTCGCGCTCGCTACCGTCCACAGGCGGCGACCGATGACATTCTGGTGTTCGCCGTGAGATCGATCACCACCAGCCAGCGGTAGACCGCCCCTGGGCCCGGGATCGGCGCCGCGGTGCCGTTGAGCAAACGGCAGTAGTCCTCCAGCAGGCCGTAGTCCTCCCTGTCGCCCTCATCGAAGACGAAAGAGGTCAGCCACTCCGCCACGGTGGTGAGCGGGGTAATCGTGTGCGCACCCCTGAGACCGGCGAGTGCCGCCTCGACCTCGCCCAGCTGCGGGAGGCCGAATCGAGCGTGCTCCTGGAGAGCAGCTCGGAAGTTGCGCCGGGACTTCGAGCGCAGGATCAGCGCCTCTGCCACCGCCGCCTCAGGTCCGGCCGGAAAGGCGATGAAGACCTGACGGCGGGCCACCCGCACCGCTTCGGCGAGGAACGAGGCCCGGCGCCCGGCCGGCAGGTGCTCCAGCACGTCGGTGCTGACGACCACGTCGACCGCCCCATCGGCGAGGGGTGCCATGGTGAGGTCCGCCTGGACGAACGGCGGCCGGCGGGCGGCGGGGGACGCCTGGACAAACGGCGGCTGGCGGCCGGCGGGGGACGGCGGGTAGCCGGCCCGTGGTGGCCGGTGGACGTCGGGGGACGGCGGGTAGCCGGCCCGGGGTGGCCGGTGGACGTCGGCGGTGATGACCTGCCAATCGGGCAGGTAGGAGGCCAGGGCGAAGGTCCGGTCGCCGGCATTGAGCACCGTCCCTGGGGGCCCGGACTCCTCGACGAGCCTCGCCAGGCGCCACTGGCGGAGGTAGGCGTCGGGATGGTCGGGCGGCAACGAGGAGGCAGCAGCGGCTATGGCGCCACCTCCGCCCGGCCGGATCCCGCCTGGCCGCAACCGGCCCCCCGGGAAGTGGCGGAGACGGCCGGGCGGCAGCCAGCCAGGGCATCGACGTAGACGGCCTCCATCTGGGTCGTCACCCGCTCGATGTCGTAGCCCGCCATCACTCCGGGGGGCGGCGCCTCGAGCCGGCTGCTGCCCAACACCTCGCCTGCCTCGCTCGTGAAGTACACCCGGCCCGGCTTGCCGCACGCCCAGCCTTCGAGAATGGTCCGCCCGACGAACACCCCGGCCACCTCGTCGCAGCTGCGGACGACATCCTCCATGTTCCAGACCTGGCGCCGGTCCCAGCGAACATTGGCCGGCAGGTCCTCCAGGTAGCCGCCCGGTCCCACGCCGACAAACAGCACGTCGAAGTCCTCCTCGTGGGACCGCCGGATGAGCGCCCGCGCCGCGGCTTCACGAGAGTCGGTGACGGTGCCCGCGAAGAGCACGACCGGTCGGCGATGCCCCCCGCTGGGCGCTGCCAGCTCAGGCGGCGGCAGTTCGCGATGGAACCGGCGAAAGTCGATTCCGTTGCCCACCACTGCCACCTTCGACGCGTCGAGGCCGTCTCGGCGGATCACGAGGCGGCGCAACTCGGGACGCACACACAGGTAGCGGGCGATGCGATCCGACACCAAGGGCCGATCGGCGGACCACGGAGAGTGAATGGTTGCCACCGCCGGGGAGTCGGGGTATCGGGACAACGCCGCCAGGCCCGGCTCAGGCTGGTTGAGATGCAGCACATCGGGAGCCGGCGCCGACTCGAAGTCGAGGTCGACCACCCGAACGCCGGCTGCCCGGGCCCGGGACGTCAGCTCGCCGCCTATGAACGGGGATGCCACGGTGACGCCGTGGCCGCGGTTCACCAGGTTTCGCGACAGCTCGTAGACGTAGAGGGCTGACCCCGTCAGAAGGTCGAAGTGCACCACCGCGAACAGCACCTGCAGTGAGGGCAGGGCCCTGTTGGGGACCGAGGGCATCGAGGCGACAGTAGCCACCACCTCAGGTGCGACCCGAGTGCGGGAACCTCAGCTTCCTTCAGCAGCGGCCGGGCGGGCTATAGTCCGAAGGAAACTTCATGCCAGGCGGCGAGGAGGCGGTATGTCAGATCCAGGCGGATCAAACCCTGCTGGCGCGGGGGGAGGCGGCGTCGAGCTGAGCGAGCAGGATGTCGACGGCTTCGTGCAACGGCTCGAGTCGTGGAGCGAGCAGCTCCCGCCGGCGGAGCAGGGCTTGCTGCAGTTGCTGGTGGCCCGGGCCGAAGCTGGGGCCGGGTCGCCCAAAGCAGCCGAGCCGGCCACCGAGGGCCGGACTCTTGGTTCGGTCGGCACCCGGGCGGCCAACGTGCTGCGGCCCATGGTGCAGGACAGCACCCGGATGTTCGGCATGCGCAGCGCCGGCGGCGGCGCGGGCTACAGCTCCTGGGGCCGGGGATAAGCACCGGCACCGCCCCGGCCAGCGCGGGCCAGGCCGCCCGAACATGAGCGATCTGAGCAACAACGGCGAGGACGAGTTGTCCGACGCCCAAATGGAGGCGGACCTGGCCTCGTTCGCGGCTCACCTGGACCAATACGCGGCAACGCTGGACCTACGCGACCGGCGCCTCCTGGAACTGGTCCTGTACCGAGCCCTCAGCCCCCTCGAACAGCTGCGGCTACGCGATGCGGCCGGTCTGCTCGACGAGGAGGAACGGGCGATCCTGGCCGAACTGAAAGACGCCGGGCCTTGACTCCAGGGCAGGCCAGCTTCGTGGTCAAGGCGACGCGGCTCTGCAACCTGCGGTGCACCTACTGCCACGACTGGCGGGACGGACCTGGCCAGACCATGCCCTTCCAGGTGCTGGCCCGCCTCACGGCGACCGCGCTGGCCGAGCCCGAACACCGCCGGGTCGAGTTCATCTGGCACGGGGGCGAACCCACCGTGCTCCCCATGTCCTTCTACCGCAAGGCCCTTTTCCTCCAGGAGCAGTTTCGCAGGCCCGGTCAGGACATCCGCAACACCGTGCAAACCAACGGGACCCGGATCACCGATGAGTGGGCCGCCTTCCTCCGCGACTACCAGTTCCGGGTCGGAGTCAGCCTCGACGGACCGCCCGAGGTCCACGACCGGGAGCGCCGCTATGTCTCCGGCCGGCCGTCGTGGGACGACGTCGCCCAAGGGATGGCCCGACTGCGGGCGCATGGCGTCGCCTTCCAGGTCCTGATGGTGGTGGACGAGCGCGTGCTGCAGCTCGGCGCCGACGGGGTGTTCGACTTCTTGGTCGCCAACGGCATCACGCACTGCGGCTTCAACGCCGCCACCCCCACCAACCAGCCCTCGGCTGGCCCGCACACCCCCACCGACCACTACGTGACGCCCGCCCGGATGAACGCCTTCCTAGCCGGTCTCTACGACCGCTGGGAGGAGCATGGTGACCCGGGCCTGCACGTCCGCGAGTTCGACGGGCTTCGCCGCCGCCTCGCAGGCCAGGCCCCCGGGTACTGCAAGCTGGCCGGGGCGTGCCTCGGGCGGTACTACATCGTCGAGCCCGACGGTGCCATCGCCCACTGCGACCTCTTTCTCGGGGATCCCGCGTACCACCTCGGCAACGTCATGACCGAGAGTTGGGCCGAACTGCGAGCCGGCATTCCCATGGCCTGCTTGACCGGCCAGCGAGAGGCGGAGCTCGACGCCATGCGGGCGTGCCCCGAGTTCGCGCTGTGCCAGGGCTGGTGCCCCCATGAGCAGTACCTGGCCCGGCGGCATGACCCGGCCTACCGAGACACCTGCTGCGGCCTGCGGGGGTTGATCGACCACGTCCGCAACCGCCTCGACCTTCCGACGCTGGTGTCGAGGTGACCCCGCGTGCGGGCCGCACCCTCTGGTACCTCAACCTGAACTACGTGTGCAACGAACGCTGTGTGTTCTGCGCCGCCGAGCTGGCCGAAGGCAACGGCGCCCGGATCGACGGCCGCCAACCCGTCGTCGGCTTCGACGACGTGGTCACCTGGCTCGGGGGCGACCTCCCGGCGGCGGGGGATCAGGTCATGCTGGCCGGCGGCGAACCCACGCTGCACCGCCGGTTGGCGGACATCACCCGGCTGCTGAGCCACAACCGCCCCGAGGTGGCGCTGTTCACCAACGGCCTCCGGCTGGCGGCTGGCGGCACCGCGGAAGCCTTGGTTGACGCCGGGGTGAGCCGCTTCGTGATCCCCCTCTATGGCGCCACCGAAGCGGCCCACGACGCCGTCACCCGCCGGATCGGCAGCTTCGAGGCAACCCTCTCCGGTTTGGGCGCCGCCGTCGAGGCGTCGGCCGGGCGCGCCGTGGTCGAGGTGCGGCTCCTGGTGTCCCGGCAGACGGTCGGCGAGAACCCCGACATCGTCCGCCTCGTCCACCAACGCCTCCCGGGCGTCGACGAGTTCGGGCTCAACCGCCTGATCCTCTCCGAGGACGCCGCCCGCGCCGACGCCACCGTGTCGTGGGCCGACGCTCGGGCATCGGTGAATGAAACAGCGGCGTTGATCGGCCGCCTCGGCTACCGGCTGGTCGCCGATGGCATCCCGCTGTGCGTCTTCGATGGGGAAAATGCGCCGATCCGGCGCGCCGTCGCCACTCGGGCGGAGCGGGTCGCCCGTAACCTTGAGCCTGGCGTCGCTCGGGTCCGGTATATCGATCCGGCCGTGGCCGCCGGGCACGCGCCCGATCGGCCGCCCCGGCGTAGCCGGGCGCTGCCCGAGCCTTGCTGCGGGTGCCGCTACCGGGACGCCTGTGCCCGGGTGGAACGCTGGTACCTGGGGAGATTCGGCACCGCCGGCCTGCGGCCCCTGGCCGCCGACGACCTCCCGGTCGGCGCCGGCATCGACGCCTCGGGGTGAGCGCGCCACCCGCGGGGACCAAGGCCACCGCGGCGCTGGTGACGGTGGTGTGCGCCACCCGCAATGCCCGGGCGGCGGTGCGCCTCACCGTGGCGTCGCTGCTGCGCCACACCACTCTCCCCTTCCGTCTCCTCGTCGCCGACAACGGCTCGACCGACGGGACGCTTGAGGATTTGCAGGCCATAGCCGGCGCTCGGGTCTTTTCACTGCCCGAACGCCAGGCGGACCTCGCCCGCCGAGCGGCGTGGCAGCACCAGGTGCTGGCCCGGCTCGACGAGCGCCGACCTCGTGCTGCGATCGGCGACGGGCCTGCCGCCGGGGCGGTGGTGGCGCGAGGTCGGGAGGCGCTCGGAGCGGGCAGACGCGTCGGGCATGCCGGGGGGCCGGCGGGGCCCTGGGGAGACGACGGCCTCGTGACCCTCCACGGAACAACGCTGGACTGGCTCTGCGACCGGGTCACGACACCCTTTACCGTCACCCTCGACTCCGACGTCGAGATCCTCGACCCTCGTTGGCTCCCCGAGATGCTGTCGCTCATGGAGCGCCAGCAGCTGGTCGCGCTGGGCCCGTACGAACCGGGAAAGGGTGGCTACCAAGCCCGCCTGGCGCCGCACCTGCTGGTACTCCGCACCGAGGAGGTCCGCACTCTCGGCACCTCGTTCCTCGGCGGGACGACTACGGCCGACCCCGAGGAGCGCCGGCGCTGGGAACAGCGGCGCCCCAGCTTCGCGGTCGGCCTCAGGGACCTGGCGGGCTACCCGACGACCACGGTGTACCCGACAGGCGCCGTGTTGTTCCAGACGATGGTGGCGCGCCAGATGCGATGGCAGGCCCTGCCGCCCGAACTGGCCGCCACCTTCCACCATTTCGGCCACATGTCCTGGGGAGGCGCCGACGACGACGATGGCGGCGATCCAGCCGTCCGAGCCGACCATGCGACCGTCGCCAATGACGTCCACGAGCGGTGGTTGGCGCAGGACTATCGCTGGCCCCCCTCCCGTAACGTCGCCTGTGCCTCTGTCTGAGCCGCCCCCGCTGCCCAACTTCTTGGTCATTGGCGCCTTCAAGTGCGGCACTACCAGCTTGTTCGAGTACCTACGATCCCACCCCCAGGTCTTCATGCCGGAGGCCAAGGAACTGGGCTTTTTCGTCGCCGAGCACAACTGGAACCGGGGCGCCGGGTGGTACCGCGAGCAGTTCCGCACCGCGGGGAGCGCGACCGCCATCGGCGAGGCCTCCCCGGCCTACTCGTGCCATCCCCTCTACGCGGGCGTGCCTGCGCGGATCGCAGCCACCCTGCCCGGCGCCCGCTTGGTGTACCTGATCCGCGAACCGATCGAGCGGATGCGGTCCCAGTACCGGCACCGGGTCGCCAACGGCTGCGAGCACCGTCCCTTTAGCACTGCGGTCCTCGAGTCCCCGGCCTTCATCGAGCTCTCCCGTTACGCCACACAGCTGGAGCGCTACTTGGCCTACTTCGGCCCCAGCCAGATCCTCGTGGTCAGCCAGGAGTCACTCCGATTCGAACGCGCCGACACAATGCGCCGGGTGTTCGAATTCCTGGACGTCGAAGCCGGATGGCTGCCACCCAACCTCAACGAAGAGCTGAATGTGTCACATCCCCCAGCCCGGGTGCCCGAGCCGCTGGTGTTGCCCCCCGCGACGGCGCGCTATGTCGCCAAGGTCCTCGAGCCTGAGATGGCACGCCTGTGCCAACTGCTCGGTTCGGCCTCGCCCGGGTGGGCATTGGCGCCGGCGGACAGCTCCTAAGGGGATTTCTCTGCTCACCGGCGCACCAGCGCCCAGCCCCGCCCGATCCCATAGGAGACGGCGCCGAAGCCGCCAATGAAGAACCCGATCGGCCAGTCGGTCCGGTAGGCGATCGCAATCGACAGCCACACGGTGACCACGGCGACAACGACCGAGAGCGCGACCGCCCGGCCGGGCCGGTCGGTGAACGAGCGGGCCGCGGCCGGCGCCCCGATCATCAGGGAAAAGATCAACAGCGCCCCCACCACCGGCACCGTCAACGCAGTAGCCAGGGCGACCACCACCAGGAATGCCATCTCGATGCGGTAGCCGGACACCCCTCTGGCCTCGCCGATGTCGGGAACGATCGAGCTCAACATCAGGGGCCGCCACAGCACGCCCACTGCCGCCAGCGACACCAGCGCCAGCACCACCACGGGCAGGATCTCGGTGCTGGCCACCCCGAGTTGCTCCCCGAACAGGAGCGCGTACACCTGCTGCTCATATTGCCCGGACCGGGACAGAAACAACGCCCCCAGCGCCAGCATCATCACCAGCGTCAACGCGGTCACCACGTCCCGCCGGCCCCGCCGGCCGAGAGTCCCGATCCCGACCGCCGAGAGCACCGATGCCCCCGCCAGACCGAGCAGCGACGGAAACCCGAACAGCGACGCCGCCGCCGCCCCGGCGAAGGCCCCGTTGGGAATGGCGTGAGCCGGGAAGGCATCCCCGCGAGCGACGACGAAGAACCCAACCACGCCGGCCAGCACGGCCACCACCGTGGCCACCTCCCAGGTATTGGCCATGAACCCGGAGAACACCGCGACCCCCCGCTCCCGACCGCGCTACCGCCGCCCCGGCACTGCCGAGGCTGCCAGGTATGCCGCGAACAGCACCGCCACGATGAAGAAGCTGACCGGCACCCCCTGGCGGCCGGCGCCCCAGTAATAGCTGTCGTAAGCCAGCACCACCCCTAGCCAGGTACCGCCCACGCCGACCGCGGCTGCCACCACCAACGCCCAACCGAGGCGCCGGGTGAGCCGCAGTGCGGTCGCCGCCGGGCCCACGAGCAATGCCGTCGAGAGGATGGAACCAATAGCCAACGAGGAAAGGCCCACTGCGGTCGCCAGCGCCAGCATGAACAGCAGGCCGACCCAGCGGACCGGCACGCCCCGGGCGGCGGCCACGTCGTCAGACACCGACGACAGCAAGAGTGGCCGGTAGACGACCACCAGAATCCCCACCGAGGCCACCCCGAACAGCGCCACCAGCGGCACGGTCGAGGGCTGGGTCGCGAAGATCGACCCGAACAAGATGTGCTGGGCGGCCCCGGAGGCGGCTGTTGACATGGCGGTGAAATGCAGGAAGAGGGCTGCCAGCCCGATCGACGCCCCCAGCACGATCCCGGTGGCCAGGTCCCGGCCCCGGACCCGGCGTATCCCGATCACCTCCATTGCCGCCGCCCCCACCAGGCCGGCACCGACGAATCCCACCACCGGGTTGGCCGACACCAGCACCGCGCCCGAGCCGCCCGCCGTCGACACATCCGTCAAGGCGTGTCCCGCAAAGGACTGGCCCCGGATCACCGTGAACACCCCCACCAACGCCGACACCGCTGCCACCAACGCGCCGAGCAGCGCTGCGGTGTGCACTGGCTGGCTTGACCACAACCCCGGTTCGAACAGCCAGGTCACGGCGCCACCACCTCCGAGGAGGTGGCCGCCGCCGGCGCCACGGTCAGCGGCTCGTGTTCGGGGCTGCCCGGCGCCGCCACCACCAGCACCCGGCCGTGCACCTGGACCACATCGACGTGGTGGCCGTACAACCCTGACAGCACGTCGGGCCGGATGACCTCGCCGGTGGTGCCGCTGGCGGCGTGGCCGTTGGCCAGGTACACCACCCGGTCCATGACCGGCAGGAGCGGGTTCATTTCGTGCGCTGACAGCAACACCGCCACCTCTTGCTCCGCCGAGATCTTGTGCAGCAGCGTCACGATCTCCTGGCTGGCGCCGAGGTCTAAGTTGGCCAGCGGTTCGTCGAGGATCAAGAGCCGGGGCCGGGCGATGAGGGCGTGGGCGATCAGGACCCGCTGCTGCTCGCCCCCCGACAGGGTGCCCACCCGAGCCTCTCCGAAACTCTCGGCGTCCACGGCCCGGAGCATTTCCCCGACCTGCTCGGCGCGGGCCCGGGACGGCCACGCGACGCCGAACCGGTTGCCGTCGAGGCCCAACGCCACCAGATCCCACGCCCGCATCGGCAGGTCCGGATCCAGTACCACCTTTTGGGGGACGTAGCCGACGCTGCGGTTGCCCCGGCGGCCGCCCGGGGGCTGGCCGGCGACGGTGACCCGGCCCGCCGACGGGCGCTGCAGGCCCAGGATCACCCGCAAGAGGGTGGTCTTGCCGGCCCCGTTGGGCCCGATCAGCCCGGTGAACTCGCCCAGCCCCACCGAAAAGCTGACGCCCTGCAAAATGGGCCGCCCGCCCAGGGAGACGCTGACGCCGTCAACGTCGAGAATGCTCACAAATGCTCCGTTGAAATACCGCTGGCGACCGCCTTGTGGATGGCCTGCGTCTCCGCCAGCATCCAGGACTGGTAGCTGTCCCCCACTGGCATGGTCTCGTACACCGCCACCACCGGGATACCGCTCTTCTCGGCGTTGTTGCGGATGGCCGACGTCAGCGCGTCCACCACCTGCGCGTTGTAACAGAACACCTTGACCTGGTGCCGGGTGAACAGCCCGTTCTCCAAGGTGATGTCCTGGGGCGCGGGATCAATTCCGTTCATGACATCGGCCTGGAACCCGAACGGCGTGAGGTTGTCGGCCCCCATCGCTGCCAGGAGGTCGTCGGCCACCGGCTCCGTCGTGGCCACCTTGGCGCCGGCGTCGCTCGTTTTGAACGCCGAAATGGCGGCCAACCACGGACCCAGGGACGAGTCGAAGGTCTGCAACTGGGCGTGAAAATAGGCCGCGTGAGCCGGCTCGAACCCCGATAACGCCTCAGCGACGGCCGCGGCCACCGCCGGCATGGTCGTTGGGCCGTACCACAGATGCGGGTTCGCCCTGTTCGCGGGCACGCCCAACACCTTCTGGGCCACGATTACCTTGCGAGTCGAACTCGGTGCGGCCGATTCGATCTTGTCCATGAAACCGTCATAACCGGCACCGTTTTGCACCACCACCCGGGCGCCGCTCACCGCCCGGGCCACGCTGGGGCTGGTCTCGAAGCTGTGGGGGTCGGCGTTGGGGTTGTCGAGGATCGACGTCACCTTCACGTACTTGCCGCCAATCTGGCTGATCACGTTGGCGTACTGGTTCTCGGCGCCGACCGCGGCGATGACCCCGGCAGTGGCGGAGCCGCCGTTCGCGCCGCTGCACCCGGCGGCCACAAGGGTGAAGGCAACGACCGCAGCCCCCCACCGCCCCGCCCGTGAACACCACATGGCTACAACCTAGGCTAAGACTGAGTCTCATTTCAAGCCGAGTTCTCCGAACAACCCGCACCGACGATCCCCCTCGTCCGCGCCCCGCCGGTGCGATGAATGCTTGGGGTGGGTCGGATAACCCGCGTCCCGACGCGGGTTATTCGACCCACCCCCCGGCCGACTTCGTCCCGGGTCGGCGGTTGCACGTGTATTCCGGCGGCCAGGGCGTGTGGGACGATCGCAACCAGATCGCCTCGGTCCTCGGCCTGCCCCGTGAGGCGGTCACCGTGGAGTTGGTCTCCAACGGCGGCGCCTTCGGGGGCAAGGAGGACATGTCCAACCAGGCCCAGACGGCGCTGGCCGCCTGGCTGCTCGACCGGCCAGTCAAGTGCACCCTCTCCCGGGAGGAAAGCCTCCTCATCCACGCCAAGCGCCACCCCATCCGCAGCGAGTACTGGGCCGCGTGCGACGCCGAGGGTCAGCTGACCGCTCTGAAGTGCCGGATGCTCGGCGACTCCGGAGCCTATGCCAGTGTCGGGATGAAGGTGCTCGAACGCGCGGCCGGCCACGCCAGCGGCCCTTACCGGCTGCCGGCCATCGACGTGGAGGCGGTGGCCGCCCGGACCAACAATCCGGTGTGCGGCGCCTTCCGGGGTTTCGGGGCCAACCAGGCTCAGTTCGCCATGGAGGGGGTGCTCGACCGCTTGGCCGAGAAGGTCGGCATCTCCGGTTGGGAGATCCGCCGCCGCAACGTCATCCACCCGGGCGACGTGTGGGGCCCGGGTCAGGTCATGGACGACGGTGCCCTCGGGGCGGTGCGGTGCCTGGATGAGGTGCGCCCCTACTACGACGCCGCGGTGGCGGATCCGGCCAAGGCGGTCGGCCTCGGCCTCGGGCTCAAGAACTCCGGCTTGGGCAACGGATTCAAGGAGGTCACCAAGGCTGTGGTGCGTTTCTGCCCCGACGGGACCGTCGAGGTGCGCCACGGGTGGACGGAGATGGGCCAGGGGGTCCACACCGTGGCCCTCCAGGTGGCCGTCGAGGAACTCGGCATCGATCCGGCTCGCATCCGGGTGGCGGTGGACACCACCCGGGAGCTGGGGCTCGGTCAGACCACCGGGAGCCGGGGCACCCTGATGGGGGCCGGAGCGGTCCAGAACGCCTGCCGGGCGGCCCGGGACGGGGGGTGCCAGGTCGGCGTGGATTACGTGGGCGAGTACCGGGTGGACTGGACCAACTCCCTGTCCGAGGGCCTCGAGCACCCGATCATCCACTCCACCTTCGGCTATGCCGCCCAACTGGTGATCCTGGACCGGGAGACGGGAGTGATCGACCAGGTCGTGGCGGTCCATGACGTCGGGCGGGCCGTGAACCCCCAGCTCTGCGAGGGACAGATCGAGGGCAGCGTGCACATGGGCCTCGGGTACGCCCTGAGCGAAGACTTTCCCGCCGACGCCGACGGTCGGCCAACCAACATGACCCTTCGCAGCCTGGAGATCCTGCGGCCGAAAGACGTGCCGCCGATCAAGGTGGTCCTGGTCGAGTCCCCGCAGCCGGGCAGCCCCTACGGCATCAAGGGGGTGGGGGAGATCGGCCTTGTCCCCACCGCCGGGGCGGTGGCAGCGGCGCTGCACGACCTTGACGGCCAGTGGCGGGCGGTCCTGCCGATGCGGCCCCGCCGGGCGCCAACCGCGGCCCTCTAAGAGCCGCCCGGCGCCCGGTCGCATCCGTGGACCCATCGCCGGCGACCACGGCGGGCCTGGTCTGTGGTCATCACCACCTGTACTCCGCGCTGGCCCGCGGCATGCCCCCGCCGCCGAAGGTACCCACGGACTTCGCCAGCATCCTGGAGCAGATCTGGTGGCGCCTCGACGCCGCCCTTGACCTGGAAATCATCCGTTGGTCGGCCATGCTCGGGGCGCTAGAGGCCTTGGAGTGCGGGACCACGGCCATCGTCGACCACCACGAGTCCCCCAACGCCATCGAGGGCAGCCTCACGGTCATCGCGGAAGCCTGCGCCGAGGTCGGGGTTCGCAGCGTCCTCGCCTATGGCGTCACCGATCGCCACGGCTCCGATGGCGCCCGCCGGGGCCTGGCCGAGAACGAGCGGTTCCTCCGCGCGGGTGGCCGCGGCATGGTCGGAGTCCACGCCGCCTTTACCTGTTTCGACGACACCCTGGAGGCGGCGGCGGGCCTTGCCGCCGAACTCGGCGTCGGCGTGCACGTTCACGTCGCCGAGGGCGAGGTCGACATCTCCGCCGGCGCCCGCCTTGAGAAGCTGGCCCGCCCGGACTGGCTCCTCGTCCACTGCGTCCACCTCGACCGGGAACTGCCCGGCACGATCGCCCACAACCCCCGGTCCAACATGAACAACGGCGTCGGCTACGGCCGGCCCGCTGCGCGCCCCAATCCCGTCGTTCTCGGCACCGACGGGATCGGAGCCGACATGCTCGAGGAGTTCCGGCTGGCCTACGCCCGGCTGCGGGAGGACGACGTCACTGCCACCCCCGAGGTGGCGTGGCGCTGGCTCGAGGGTGGCTACCGGCTGGTGCCGGAGGCGGCCAGCGACGAAGTGGTGTGGAACGTCGATGGTGCCGGAGATCCGTGGCGTTCCGCCTTTACGACCGGGACCAGAGCCGTCGGGGTGAAGGTCGCCGGGGAGTGGGTGGTCAAGCAGGGCGCGCCTACCCGCGTGGACCCGAGCGAGGTGCGGGCCAAGGCGGCGGAGCAGGCCCGGCGGCTCTGGTCCCGGTTGTAGCCGGCTCAACGGACTGAGTCGACGGTGCGGAATGCCGGTGAATAGTCCAGGAGAGGGGATTGTCGCCCAGCGGCACCAACGTCGCGCAGGGGCACCAACAAGCCCGAGTGGACGCCGGTAGGGTTCGGCCAATGGCCAGAGTGGCGCTGTACCTGCAGGACGCGCATCCCCTCCGCGACGCCATCGAGTATGTGAACTACGCCGAGCAGCGGGGATTCGAGGCGGTGTGGCAGGCCGATAGCCGCCTGGTACGGGAATGTTGCGTCGCCATGGCCGCCTTCGCCGCCACCACCGAGCGGATCAAGGTGGGCTCCGGGGTGGTCGATTGCTGGACCCGCAACCCGGCGCGGCTGGCGTCGACCTTTTCCACCCTTGACGATCTGGCGCCCGGCCGCGTCCTGCTTGGCATCGGCGCCTGGTGGGAGCCCC
This sequence comes from Acidimicrobiales bacterium, assembly GCA_050744165.1. Classification (GTDB taxonomy): domain Bacteria; phylum Actinomycetota; class Acidimicrobiia; order Acidimicrobiales; family Palsa-688; genus JBOGGN01. The sequence goes on from JBOGGN010000200.1 coordinate 22,277, forward strand.
TCGCAACCAAGGTCGGGGTGTCGCGTACCCGGCCGCTCAAGGCCATGCGGGAGATCGTGACCGCGGTGCGGGGTTTGCTCGCCAACGAGACGGTGACCTTCCATGGAGAGTTCGTCGACTTCGACGGCGTCGAACTCGACTACGTCCACCAGGAGCGACGCCCCAAGGATGTGCCCATCTACATCGGGGCGACGGGAATGCAGATGATGGAACTCGCCGGCGAAATCGCCGACGGCGTGGTCCTCAACTACCTGGTGTCCCCCTCGTACAACCGCGACGCCCTGGCGCACCTCGAACGAGGAGCCGCCAAGGCCGGGAAAGGCCTCGACGACATCGACCGGCCGCAGCTGGTGGTGTGTTCGGCGGACCGGGACCGCGCCACCGCGATCGATCGCGCCCGGCTACTCGTCACCCAGTACTTGGGCCAACAACCCCACATCATGAAAGCCTCGGGCGTGCCCGAAGAACTACTGGCTCGCATCGGCAGTGTCCTTACCTGGCCCGCCACCCGGGAGCAGGTGGCGGCGGCGGCGAGGCTGGTCCCCGACGACATCGTGCAGATGATCACGGCCTGCGGATCACCCGACGACTGCCGGGCCAAGGTGTCGGAGTACACCGACGCCGGCTGTACTTGCCCCATCCTTTACCCCCTCGGCGACGACGTCCGACTGATGATCGACACCTTCGCGACTGCGTGAGCCCTGGACAACGACAACGCCGTAGACGGCATCGTGTCGCGGCCGTGGGCGGTTCAGGGCCGAGACGGTGCAGGGCCAAGGCTCGCTCCCCTGGAGGCGCGCGGCTCGCGGCCGCCCAGGGGAGCTCGCCGACTGGCTACCACCGGTACCAGCGGCCCTCCCCGGAGCGGAAGGCGAAGCCGGCCAACCAGCAGATGGCGAAAACGACTGCCAGGAACCACAGCCAATGAATGGCAAACCCGAGGCCCCCAAACAGCAGAACCACTAGAAGCAGCAGCAGGATCAAACCCATCACTTACCTCCTTTAGGAGTCCAATACGTCATTGTTTCGATGCCGTGTATACCCGAAGACAGACCTTTTCCACCTCGAATCGGTTCCTGGTAACAAACAGGTATCAGCCGCGGGCTCCCGCAGGTTGACGGTCGCTCTGGAACACTTGGATCATTTCGGTACAAAAGGCCGGTAAATCATCGGGCTTGCGGCTGGTTACCAGCGCGTTGGTATGGCACCGGCACACCTGGACCTCTTGGTCCACCCACTCGCCCCCGGCGTTGGTGATGTCGGTCCGGAGGCTGGGCCACGAGGTGAGCCGCCTGCCCTGGACGAGCCCGCCTTCTACGAGCGCCCATGCTCCGTGGCAGATCACCGCCGCAGGCTTGCCCAACCGAAACATCTCCTGCAGGAATTCGACCGCCGCCCGATCGGTGCGCAGCTGATCGGCGTTGGCGACGCCGCCGGGAAGCACCACGGCGTCAAACTCCTCGGCCCGAGCGCCGTCCGTCGTGCGATCGACGGAGAAGGTGTCCGCCCAGTCCAAGTGCTTCATGGCACGGACTTGGCCGGGCTTGGTGGCAACCAGCTCCGGCCGGCTGCCACTGTCTTCGATCGCCTGCCACGGAGCCGTCAACTCCGCCTGTTCGACGCCTTCATTGGCGACTACGAACGCAACGCGCAGTCCTTGCAATTCACTGGCCACGGGTTCAACTCCTTTCACGCGGCTTCACGTACCGCCCTCCCAGTGATCTACCCGGGCCCCGGAGGCGCCTAACAGGTCGTCTGGGGCGCCAAGGTCGTAGACCGGCCGGCCGTCCTCACCGGCTCGGACCGCGGGATGGATCCGGTGCGGCTCGCGGGGCGCCCAGCTGGCGGGTCATCAGGTGGACGACCGGCGTTCCCCGCAGCACCGTCAACAGGGGGCCTGCGATTCAGTCACGCTCCCCGGACCCCCCAAATCGCCCAATGCCCACAAGCCGGAGATTCCCCGTCTCAGTCGTTTTCAATCGCCCCGGGCAGAACGGTGCGCGTCTCAGCCGTTCTCCGATCACCCCCCGGGCACAAAGGTGGCGGTCTCAGCCGTTCCCGATCACCCGCCGGCCACCAGGGTGCGCACCGCGTCCACGATCAGCTGGACCGCGATGGCGGCCAGCAGCAACCCCAGCACCCGGGTGACGAACTCGAGCAAGGGCACCGGGACGAAGCGGCTCAACAGCGCCGCCAGGAGCAAGCAGGCCCCGAGCACCAGCGCCGCCCCGGCGATTCCGGCGATCACGGCCACCCGGCCGCCCGTGCCGGGGAAGCGCTGGACCAGCACCATCACGGCCGCGATGGCGCCCGGGCCGGCCATGAGCGGGGTAGCCAGGGGCACCAGGGCGACGTTGCGGCCCGGGACCACGGTCGTGTCCATGCCCCGGAGCATCTCCAGGGCGACGAGCAGGAGCAAGAGGCCGCCGGCGATGGACAGGCTCGGCAGCGACACGTGGAGATAGTTGAGGATCACCTGGCCGAACAGGGCAAAGCCGAGGATCAGCCCGGCCGCGGCCGCCACCGAGCCCACCGCCGCCCGGGCCCGCTCCCGAGGCGACATGGTGGCTGTCAGGGCCAGAAACACCGGCGTGTTGCTGGCCGGGTCCATGATCACCAGCAGCGTGACCAGCGTCTCCCCGAAGGCACGCCACTCCACAGTCAGAACGGTAGCCGGGCCTTGATTGCGGCATTCGGTTTGGTGGTCCGGAGAGCGGGGGTAGGACGACTGGCATGCAAGTGGGATCTATAGACTTGAACAAGCTTCGGGGCATCGGCGACAAAGGTCTTGGTATCACCAAGGAATTCGTTGGTGTCGTCATCAACAATGACCGCCTCCAAGAGGAGGGCGAGGCCCAACAAGAGCGAGCCACGAAGGAACTCCGGGCATTGCGCAAGCAAGCCGAAGCGCAGGCCAAGGAAGCCAAGGCAGAGGCCGCAGAGCGGCGAGAAAGGGCCGCTCAGCGCGCCAAGGAATAGGAAAGGGAGAATCGTATGGGTGTAGGTGAAGAACTTAAAGGGAAGGCGAAGGCAGCCGTGGGCGAGGTCGTCGACAACGACAACCTGCGCCGTGAAGGCGAGGCCCAGGTTGACAAGGGCAAGGCAGAAGTAGACGCCGCCAAGTCTCGGGCCGACGCCAAGGCCGAAGAGGCCAAGGCTCGTGTTCACGAGGAGCGGCAGCGGGGGGCCCAGGAGGCCAAGTAGAAGCTGCCCTCGGCAACGAGGGGAGTCGTTCCGCGG
>JBOGGN010000201.1:0-12009 GCA_050744165.1 Acidimicrobiales bacterium
ACGCCCACAGCGCCCAGTCCATCGCCGACGCGGTCACCGCCGGGGTCGACGGGATCGAGCACGCAACCTTCATGACGGCGACGGGTGTCGACGCCCGCGATGCGGTCATTCGATCCATCGTCGAGCGCCGGATAGCCGTTGGGGCGACCGTCGGTCGAGAGCCCGGCAGGAGCGCGTCCCCGCCACCCGCCATCGCCAGCCGGTTTGAAGCGTTGCTCGCCGCCCGCCGCAGACTCCACGCCGCTGGAGCGCTCATCGTCGGTGGGAGCGACGCGGGCGTCGCCGCCATAAAGCCTCACGACGTGCTGCGCTACGCGCCAGAGGACCTGACTGAGATGGGCATGACCCCGGTCGAGACCCTGTGGGCCTTGACTTCGAGAGCCGCCGAAGTCTGCGGACTCGGACATCGAAAAGGCCGGGTGGCCCCCGGGTTTGACGCCGACCTCTTGGCCATTGACGGTGATCCCGTCGAAGACCTGACCGCGATCCGCCGGATCCGCGCTGTTTTTGTCGGCGGTCAGTCCGTTGCCCTCCATCCTGCGGGGTCGAAGTCGATCGTCGGGAGCCGGCGCTGACCGCCGTCGTACCTCGAGAAATAACCACGCCTGAGACAAAGAAAGAGCCAACGATGCCACTGACCGCTAATCGAGAACGCACACTCTACAACCTGAGTCACGGAAGAGCGACCGAAACCCGTAACGACAAGAGGAATGGTGAACTACTCGCCCAAAGGGGTGGCCGACGGACCACAGAAAAGAGAACTATCCGTCCGGGCGCCAGGCCGAAGTTCGACGTTCCGCCGTCGTCCCTGGTGACTACCGCAGGAATCGGGGTGACGGTTTTGCTGCTGGCCGCCGGCGCCCTGCTTCTTCTCGGCGCCACGTTCACCAATAACAACGTCAACGACCAACTGGCGCGCCAGAGAATTTTCTTCCCCGCCAAGGGCAGTCCGGCGCTGGCCCCTGCCGCGATCGGGCGTTATCTCAACCGGTACGCCGGCCAACAGCTTCTCACCGGTCCGCAGGCCAAAGCCTTCGCCGATCACTTCATCGCCGAACACCTCGATGCGATCGGCGGCGGAAAAACCTACGCCCAGGTCAGCGCAGCATCACTTGCCGACCCCACAGACACCAAGCTCGAAACCCAGCGCCAGCTGCTCTTCGAGGGCCAGACCTTGCGAGGACTGCTGCTCGAGGCGTACGCCTTCTCCACGATCGGAGAGATCACGCACGTCGCCGCGCTCACCTCGCTCGTCCTTGGTGCGGTGTGTTTCACCTTTCTCGTGCTCCACCTCCTCGTACCGGTGGCGGGCCGTCGGACCCCAGGCGCGGATGCATGACTGACCCGAGTGCCGTCTCGGTCCTCGGGGACCACGGCATCGATTGAGGAGGTTGTGGCGCCCAGGCCCATCGATACCATGCGTTACAACAACGGCCAAGCCAAGGTTTTGACGTCGACCAGATCCTCCCGCCCTCGCTGGGGTATTTGACTCGGTCGGGGCGTTGCTCAATGTGGCGTTGCCTAGCTAGCAAGCTCCCAGATCGGGTTGTGGATGCGGCCAGATCTGGGTTTCGAAAACAATTTCTTGTCCACCTCGGCGCTCTCTTCGAACGCAAAGCCCAGGTCAGAAACACCCTCTGACCTGGGCTGTCACAATCGCACAAGGGGAGGTGGTGGGAGGTGGCGGGAATCGAACCGCGCAGCGGCCGGCCGTCAGTCGAAGACGTGGGTACGCAGATACCTTCGACGCCCTAACGAGGGCTGGCGGGGCGTTGCAAGGACCATTACTCGATGTCCCGGGGTCCCAACCACTTAGCGGGCCCAACGCCGTGGGCGGATCGTCGGCTAGCACACCAGCCCACGCTGTTTGGCGGCACAGGGGGACTCAGCTCTCCCCGCCCGCGGTTCGGGCACCCGGGTGAATCGCCGGATCCTGCCCCAGCCCCGCCCGAATTCGTACGGTCTTCGGGGGTCACCAAGGGTCAAAGGGGCGGAAGCGCAACCGCTCCACCAGGCCATTCCTGCTGGTCAGAGCCAATTCCCCTTGCGCCCCCCGCAGGATTCGAACCTGCGCACACGGTTTAGGAATCGGCTACCATGGAGTCTGCCCAGGTGGTGGCAGTGCACTGACCTGCTTTTATGTCATTTCCAACCGTCTGCTCCGTACCCCGAAATCTGTCTGGTGAGACCCAGATTGTGGGGAGGATTGTGGGTGTTTGCGGGCGCAAGGATCGGCATGTGGGGCGCCGGAGGAGGGAGGGCTGCGCCGGGAGCGTCGCGGTATGGTCGGGTCGTCCGAGGCTTGTCCGCTGCGATCGGGCGAGCCCGTCGGGGTCGTTGGCTGGTGGATCTCGATCGGAATGGAGCCACTAAGGAAGTCGGAACTGGATGCCGGCGCGTTCGGCGTCGGTCGAGTCGGTCAGCGCGTGGGTGGCCGCGAGCTGGCCGTCGACCGCCGTCCGGTCCTGCCACGGCATGGCCGCGGTCCATCGCCAGGCGAAGGCCAGGGTGCGCACGTAGAGGTCGCAGCGTCCTTCACGGGAAAGGACGCGCAGTGCCGTCTGGTACTCGTTGCGGTACACGATGGGCACGACGATGCGCCACTAGCGGCGGCGGTGAGTTCGGCGCACATGGCGGCGCGTGCGACACGCCCGTTGCCGTCGTCGTAGGGGTGGACCTCGGAGATGAGGAACAGTTGGTAGGCCGCCCGGGCGAATCCGGTGGGGAGGTCGCCGAGTCGGGAGAACCCTTCCGCGAGCGTTCCCGCGACAACGGCCGGGGCTACGAACACATACGAGCCGGCTTGGTTGGGTTTGTCCTTGAACTGACCGGGGCGCTTGTCCGGCCGGCCACCCATGACGAGCCGGTGGCGACGTTCCAAGAGGGCGATCAAACTGGTCGGAGGTGGCGGGGACGGCGGCGCGAAGGTCGGGATCGGCGACGGCCTCGAAGGTGCCGAGAATGTCGTGGGCGTCTTCGGGTCGCTCCTCGGGTATCGCGTGGGTGGCGACGATGGCCTCCGCTTCGTCGATGGAGAACTCGGTTCCTTCGATGAAGTTCGAGAAGTACGACTCGAAGAACGGCAGTGTGCTGGTCGCTTCGTCGGGGAGCGCGGGCAGGTCGGCGGGGACGTCGAGGTCGGTTGGGACATCGGCCAGGAACATCGCCAGCTGGTCGAGTCTCGCGACCCGGTCGGGGGCGTACTCGTGTCCGGCGGCTCGGGCCGCCAGCAATCGGCCGGCGCGTGCTGGCGTGTGGCGGGTGCCGGCCGCGACCCCGATGATGTTCTCGACGAGCGGCCGGCATTCGGGTAGCCCCAGTTCGTCGCAGATCTCGAGCGCCCGGGATCGAAGCTCGCTTAGCCATGCCTGCGGTCGCCGTTGCGACGTGCGCACCACCCACTCGCCCAGTTCCGCCTTCGACAGGGTGCGGGCCACTTTGCCGGCCCGTCCTCGTGACAAGGCCAGGTTGTCCATCAGGGTGCGACCGTCGGAGGTGATGTGGATTCCGCCGGCCCAGTCGAGGTCGTCGCTCAGTGGCCGCGATCCTGGGCGAGGCGAGATCACCAAGCCGGGGAGCACGAGGTCCTCTTTGCGCTGCCTGGACACCACGGTGAGCACGCCTTCGGCCGGCATCCCTCCTTGAGCCGCCGAACGATCGGCGATCAGGGCGTCGGGCACGAGCCGGCTGACGATGGCCCACCGGTTGCGGGCCACCAGCTGGGCCGGGTCGGCTCGCAGGTCGGCGGTGTACACGCCGCTGGCGAGGCGGCAGATACGCCCGACCTTGACGGCGCCAGACAGGGTGGCGACGCTGGAGGCGTCGCCGAAGAACACCGATCCGAGAGCGGTCGGCCACGGTGTCGCGGGGTGATTTCGCCATCGAGGTGAAAGGAATGCCGGCGAGAACCAGGTTGGTGAAAGAAATCCCGCCGAGAGAACCACGGTTGCGCCGAGAAACAGGGCCGAGAGCGGAGTCGACCGGATGGCTCGCCGTCGGTCGGGTCGGGCGGCGGCCCCGCGGGCAGATCCGCAACCCCGTGACCACCCTAGTTGTGCTGGTCAGAGCCCAAACTCCAGTGTCCCGTTCCCCCGGGCTCGCCGTCTGCCACGGCCTACGGCAATGTGGGATGACGCTCCGGTCGGCTCCAGAGGGCGCGGCTCGGCCCGTGCAGCGCCATCGATCCATGACCCGTTGAGCCAGTCCGAGAGGCATCGGCGGCCCCGACCCATGCGAAATGGCTCGCCGAATCCGGCGGCAACCGCCCAATCCGCCTGGGGCTAAGGAGCGGCCAACCCGTACCTGGACCTCACATGGCCCGGTTGAGCCGCGTCCTGATCGACCGGTGACGACGCTCATCCTTCTCCCGCCGCCCCCGGATAGTGGCGGCCCGACGATGCCCGTCGCGAGCCGAGGTGCCCCGACACCTTCCCCGCGGGCGCGTCATCCTCATCGGCGCGGCTCCCGAATGGCGCGCCTGTTGTGCCCCTGTGGGACCGGGCACCCGTCGACCTGACCCTGGCCCATCCCGAGATGGACCAATGGGCCTGGTGGGGAGGGGCGGCACCCGACGATCACCCCGTCGATCGACATGCAGGGTCCCGCCGGACGAGGTCACTTCCTGGTGCGAGACACGGGTCTTCCGGGTGCAGCGCCCCGCGCCAGCCGCCCGCCTTCTCGGACCCGTTCGGGCAGACCGCGGGAGAAAGGCCCCCCTCCGCCACTGCGATCCCTGCCTGCTGTTCCTGACCCCATCGGGCGGACGACGCCCATGGGGTGAGGGCGTCGGTGCCGGTGCGCCCGTCGGCGTGACGGGCTGTGACATGGCCCGCCCGCCGAGCCGCCCCGACGCTCGGCGGAATCAGGTGGTGGACTGGGCGGCGGGCGTCACAGTGAGCCGCACGAACATCGTGGCGTTGACCGGGGTCGGCGACCGGTTGCCGCAGATGGCCAGGATCGAGGGTTGCACCTCGACGCTAAAGGTGCCCGGCTCGGTATAGATGTGGTCGGTTTCCTGGCTGAAGGTGCTTGGCGAGGCGGTGGGGCACAGGATGGGGCCGTGCACGAACGGTCCCGTGATGGACCCGTCGCCGGGATAGAACGTGGTGATGCAGCACTGCGACATCGCCGCGGTGGCAGTCATGACGAAATGGACCGTTTCCCCGACCGTCGGGCTCTGCGGCTCGACCTGGAGCGTGATGCTGATTCCGTTGCTGACGACGCCCCAGGTGCCGTCGGCGTTCTGGGTGGGATTCGGGTCCGGATTGAACGAGGTTGTTGGCGGCGTGGTCGGTGGCACCGGGACGACGGGGGCCGGTGGCGCCGTGAAGACGGGAACGGTGGTCGTGGTTGTCGTGCTCGCCGGGGTGGGAACGGTCGAGGATGTGGGCGGGGCCCCGGCTGACCGGGTTTCGGCCCGCGGTGCGGTTGGCACACCGGTGACGGAGGGAGCTGAGGTCGAGGGCGAAACGACGGTGGCCGCTCGGGCCTGGGTGGGGGAGGTGGTCGTAGCCGTGTGGTCCGGTGTCGCCGATTCCAGGCCGACGGTCGCGGCGTCGCCGATGGTTCGAGCCGCGGTAGCACCATTGCCGGCCGCACCGACGGCTGCCGCCACCAGGATCGATGCCATGAGTGTCACCGCGACCGTAACCGAGGCCACGATCGTCTTACTGCCGATCCATCTTGGCAACCGATTCATTTCACCTCCGCGCCAAGCCCGACGCTGCCCTGTCGACAAAGCGCGCCGCGGACTTGAGCGGAACTCTCGGACAAACCCGCCCGGCCGGGTCGACGTGGCGGAGATGTAGGCGGTCGGTGTCCGAACCCGAGCTTCCCCGAGAAACCACATCCTGCCTCCACCCACTGGGAACGCCCCCCCTCCTGCCCCCCGGCGTGATCGGCCAAGGCCGCCCCCGGCCGCGCCCTCCTCCTCGCCGGCGCCCACCCCGCCAACCTGGTTTTTACCCCCGGGCACAACACCCCCGCCCTCTGCCGACACCTCCAAGCCCCGCCGCCGTGACCGTCCGCGTCCTCGCCGGCGACATCCTCGACCAGGCCGCACAACTCGACGACGCCTCGATCGACCTGGTCTTCACCTCCAGGCCGTTCTGGCGGCAGCGGCCTACGTGCCCGACGGCCACCCCGACAAACACCGCGAGATGGGCACCGAAGCCACCCCGGGCGCCTTCGTCGACCGGCTCCTCGACGTCATCGAAGCCCTCACCCCCAAACTCGCCGGCCAAGGCTCGATGATGTGGGAGCTCGGCGACACCATGGCCGGCAGCTGCGGCGCCGGAGGCGACTACAACCCAGGCGGCAGCCGCCACGGCTAGCCCCCCGCTACCCGGGAACCGCAAACGCTGGGAAAAAAACCCTGGCTCCCCCGGCTCCGTCGCCGCGGTCCAACTCGACAAGAGCGGCGTAAAGCATCCACGGGGGAGGTCGCAGGGGGCGGCCGGGCGGCTACAGGCTGGAAACGTAGTTCTTGTAGGCGTTGTAGAAGTAGCTGGTTTTGAGGTCGAGGGGGTCCATCTGGGTTGAGAATGAGAAGCCTGTGCGGGCGGCGGCGTCGCCGCAGGTGGCTTGCAGGTCGCTTTGGAGTGTGGCCGGGGCCATTGGTCCTCCCGGGCTGTACATGTCGGCGTCTTGCCACAGCGCGGTGCCGGTGCCGTACAGGGCGGCCGACAGTGCCGAGAACCAGTCGCTGATGTTGGCCGCGCGGATGTAGCCCGACCCGCCGCCGTCTTGCACGTTGAGCACGTCCAGCGACCCCATCACGGCTTGGGCGCTGCTCGCGAAGGCCGCGGTGGACTCGTGCAGCCCGGAATAGGTGGGCGATGTCATGACTTTCAGGTCGCCATCGTGGGTGTGCAGGTATGCCGCCAGGGACGAGAAGAACCACGTCATGGGGGCCACCAGCGACGGGTTCGCCAGCAGGCCGTCGTCGACCTCGTTGCTCACATACCAGCCCGCGACCTGCCCCGGGTAGCGGGCCCACAGCTGATCGGCCGTTCGCTCGTCGACGTACAACTGGTTGCTCAGGAACTGGTAGTCGCCGGCGTGGGCCTGCCAGGCGTACACGTTGCCCAACCCCAGCCATACCCCCATCTGGTTGCTGCGGGCGGCGGACAGCAGCGCCCCGACCATGTCCGCGTACTCCGGGTACCAGGTGACGGGATCGGGGTAATACGCCTGGTTGGCGTCCATGTCCACGGTCCACTGGTCGATTACGTTGCGAATACCGACCGTCCGCATATTGCCCAACTCTTGCTGGTAGCGGGTCGCCGACCATGCGAATACGGAATACGAGGGCTGGAGAAAAGTGCCAGTCAACGTGGCCCCGCACCCGTTCCCGCCACTGGCGGCGTGCGCCGTCGACGGCGCCAACCCGACCAGGCCCGCGAACAGCGAAACGGCGCCCAAGGCAACGACTTTCGAAACCGACCGTGCGAGTTTCACGGCAGCAGGGTCGATGTCGCGACGCGGCCACTCGGCAGGTCGGACGGAACTACGTCGCCAACGGGAGCAACTAATCGACCCACGCTTGAGCCAGGGAGGCCTAAAAAATTATCTGGAGGTCCCAGGCGCGCTGTGACCGCCGCTGTAGAGGACTGCGCCGAGAAGGTGACGTCGGTTCCGTGTAGCAATTGGCCGGGTACTTCGGTCCAGATTCGGGCCCACAATGTCCGTCCGTCCGGCAGACCGTTGACGACGAGACTGTTCTGCGAGGAGGGGACGAAGCTGGTGAACACGTCACCGTTGCCGGGGCTGGTGCCGATTGCCAAAAAGTATTCGGAGGCGCCGGGCGCCTGCGACCATTGGAAGGGGCCCGTCATGCCGTTGTTGGCCGACCCGACAACTGGGTGTATGAACTCCGCCACGGTGGATGGCGCGACGGCCGGCGCAGCCTCAACCGGTGTCGACAGCGTCGATGCCAGTATGCCTGTGCTGATTGCGATCGTCAGAGGGCAGCAGAGGAGCCCTATGCGTATCTTACGGCGCATTAATCAGCCTCCAATTGGTGGGACGACCCGATCTCTATTGTCCGATGGATCGGGAGCGGCGTAATGAGCCAAGCGCGTCATTCAGCGCGGTGCAGCTGGCCTAGATTCCACTCCCGGGTCTCATGGCCCTGGTCGCGTCCGCCGAGACGGTGGCTGGGAGAGCGCCGATACAGCGACCAAGGAAGCCCAGTGGTGCTGCACGGCCATTGTGGTTGTGCCGGGTGCTCCGTGTCATGGCGAACATTCAGGTTTCGCCAACAACGGTGTTTTGGAAGACTTCTATCGTCTGGGAGATGCTTCCGTCGACCAGCTTCGGTTCGAGCTCGCGATTCGACATTGGCGAGCTGGATGACTTGGCGCCAGATCGGATCGACACCTGCTTCTCGCGGCGCTCACGCCAGCGCGAGCGTGAGTGCCTTTGGCACACCCGACCGTCGGCCTGTGCGGAGGGCCTGGAAGCGGTCGGACCATTGCCTAGGGGCTCGGTACAGTCTTAGGTGCCGCCCAAGGCGTTGGCGAGTTCGTCGGCCAGATGTCATTCACGGCGCGACCGGCTTCACGCTGACAACACTTGTGGCGCTTGCGTTCGAAGCCGTGCCCGTCATCGGGGACGCTGCGGCGCCTCGGACGGCGCCGTCAAGCAGTCTGGGCGTACCTCCATCACCGCCGGACCGCCCGCCCCCGATTGCCGGCCCGGGTCGGTTCACGAGCAATCGCTGATCGTGCCTGGACACCGTCTGCCCCGGCGCATTGGTCCTGCCTTTCGCACACCCTGGCGAGTATGGAAATCGTGTCAGGTCCACGTTGAACGTCCGTTCCCGATGAGTTTTCGTGCCCTTGGCCTTGTTCGCCACGCCGATCGCGGTGTCGACAGTGATCTTGTGTCGCTTCCAGTCGACGCGCGACCGACGGATTCCTACCAGCTCCCCTCGGCGCATGCCGGTGACAGCTCCGAGCATGAGCACCGGCGCGATGTCCGGCACAACCTCGACCGCGGTGGCGAGCAGGAGTGTGAGTTGCCCGACCTCCCGGGGTGTCCGATCTCTTGACACCTGCGTGCTTGTCGGGAGCTGGAACTCGGCCATGGGGTCCCGGATGACCATCGCTCGGCGCTTTGCCCAGCGAAAGAACGGTTGGTACAGGTTCTTCGCCTGGCTGAGCCGGGACCTGCTGAGGCCCGCCGTACGCATGGCGCCGAAAATCCGGTCCATTGTTGCCGAGTCGACGCCACTCAACCGGAGGGAGCCGATGGTTGGCGAGAACCACCGGCGATGCAGGCTGCGATAGTCGGTCACCGTCTTGTCAGCGCGTCCCTTCTCGACGCTCAGATGTTCCGTGAGGAAGAGCTCGATCGCCTGGTCGACGGTCAGGTCGCGGGTATCCCTGTCAGCGGGCAACTGCGAGCGACCGACCTCTTCGCGGAAAGCCCAACAAGGCGGCTGCTTCCGTTTCGTTGGCGGCCGTTACCGTCCGGGTCAGCGTCCGTACTCGGCCGTCGCTCTACCGGCCTGCCGTCACCCGAAGCTCCCACGAGCCCGGTCGGACAGTTCGCCAGGCCACTAGGCATTGTCTTGGCCTTAGGCCACTTACCTGCACTTCTTCGGCGCCCCCGGCAGGATTCGAACCTGCGCACACGGTTTAGGAAACCGATGCTCTATCCCCTGAGCTACGAGGGCACGTTGTGTAGCGGATGGTCTGGAACACGGTACCCGGGTGAGACCGACGTAGCCGACTACTTCTCACCCGGCTCTTAAGGCGCGTTCAGGCCACTCCGCGCTTGGCCTGTGATCCTGGTGCCCATGTTGAGCTTGCACCGCAACCGTGGCGGTGGAGGCCTGGCTCGTCGACGCGGCCGACCCCGGGACACCATCGTGGGCCCCGACCTTCAGGGGTCCTCGGCGCTGTCGCCAGGCGCGGCGACGGTCGAGCTGCTGCCCATCGAGGACGCGCTGGATCCGCCGCTCCCCGAGGCAGTGCCCGTGCTGCTCTCGCCCGGCATGAGCGAGTTGGCGCCGGCGCTAGCTCTGTCTCTCGGTCCTCAGTACGCGGTGCAAACAGACGGCTCCGGAGAGTGGGGCGTGATGGTCGTCGGGCCACTCGGGGCGGCGGGCATTGCCTTCCTGCGAGCCAGTCACCGCCACATGCGGTTGCTCGTCGTCGATCGGCGCTGGGCGTCGTCGCAACCCAACGAGGCCGTCTTGCACCTGGAGGCGGGAGCCGACGGTTACCTGTCCAGTCCATTGGTGGCCGAGGTGGCGTCACACATCAAAGCGCTGGTCCGGCGTTCACTGGCCAACACGCCGACAAGGCCGGTGCCGACGGGCGAAGGATCCGTGGTGGGTTCCGCGACGGTTCGAGCTACGAGCCCGCGATGATGAAGATCATGCTGCCCTGCAGCGCCTTCTTCCCGTTCACGTAGGCGACACCGGAGCTCTTCCCCGCCGTCCCCCCGAGGTGGTCAACCTGGATCTCCAGCTCGAGGGTGTCGCCCGGCACCACCTGGCGCCGGAAACGGGCGTTGTCGATCCCCCCGAACAGCGGCAGCTTCCTGCGGTAGTCGGGATGGGCCAGCAGGCAAATGGCCCCCATCTGGGCCATAGCCTCGACCATCAACACCCCGGGAACGGTCGGCCGGCCGGGAAAATGGCCCGCAAAGAACGGCTCGTCACCCGAGAGGTGCCACTGGCCCCGGGCCGACTTGGCAGGCACCACCTCCAAGATGGTGTCGACGAACAAGAACGGCGGCCGGTGGGGGATCAGGTCCTCCGGCCGGTACCGCGCCCAGCCCTCGGGCGTGTCGGGGAGTTCGATGGTTGCCACAGGGGGGCTCAGTGCCCCATGCCTAGGCCGCCGTCCACTGGGATGACGGCGCCGGTGACGTAGCCGGCGGCGTCCGACGCCAACCAGGTGACCAGCCCTGCCACCTCCGAGGCGTGGGCCATCCGCTTGAGCGGGATCTGGGCCAAGATTTCCTGCTGGCGCTTCTCCGGCAGGGCGGCGGTCATGTCGCTCTCCACGAACCCCGGGCTGACCACATTGACGGTGACACCGCGGCTGCCGATCTCTCGGGCGAGGGACCGGGCGAAGCCGACCAGACCCGCCTTGGACGCGGCGTAGTTGGTCTGGCCCCCCGACCCTGTCAGGCCGACCACCGACGAGATCAGCACGATGCGGCCCTTGCGGGCCTTGATCATCTTGGGGACGGCCCGCTTGGCCAGCCGGTAGGCGCCGACCAGGTTGGTGTCGACGACCGACTCGAAGGCGTCCTCGGTCATCGTCATGAGCAGCCCGTCGCGGTTGACTCCGGCGTTGGCCACCAGGATCTCGACCGGCCCGAGAGTGGCTTCCACCTCGCCGAAGGCGGCGTCGACCTCGGCGGTCGAGGTGACGTCGCAGCGGACCGAGACGAAACCCTCGACCGGCTCCTTCCGATAGGTGACCGCCACCCGGTGCCCGGCTGCGGCCAGTTCGTGGGCGATGGCCAGGCCAATGCCTCGATTCCCGCCCGTTACCAGCGCCACCCGCCCGTCGTCGGAGGCCGCCACGGCCGCCATCAAACCCCCATAGCGTGGTAGCCGCCGTCCACATGAATGATCTCGCCGGTGGTAAGCGGAAACCAGTCGCTGAGCAACATGACGCAGGCCTTGGCCACCGCCGAGGAGTCGGTGATGTCCCACCCGAGGGGAGCCCGCTCGACCCACGCCCCTTCGAACGCCGAGAAGCCGGCGATCGACTTGGCAGCCATGGTGCGCATCGGCCCGGCGGCGACGAGGTTGACTCGCACCTTGTCGGGGCCCACCTCCTTGGCCAGGTACCGGGCGGTCGACTCCAACCCGGCCTTGGCCACGCCCATCCAGTCGTAGGCCGGCCACGCGCGCGACGCGTCGAAGTCCAGGCCGACGATCGACCCGCCGCGGGGCATCAGCGGCAGCGCCGCCACCGCCAGCGCCTTCAGCGAGTAGGTGGACACCTGGATGGCGCTGGCCACGTCGGGCCACTCGGTCTG
>JBOGGN010000202.1:0-11190 GCA_050744165.1 Acidimicrobiales bacterium
GTACCAGTCCGGGGCACCGAAAGTTACCGAGGCGGTGATCGCCGACGGCCTTGAGTCAGCCAAGACGTGGATCCGGGACAGCATCGAGCTGCAGCGCCGCCTGGTGGCCGAAGCCGGCGCCCGCCCGCCCCTGTCCTACGTCTCGCAGGTCGACTACGGCGACGACGTGGCCGCCCGAGTGGCGGAGATCGGCACCGAGCGGGTGGACCGGGTGACGACCATCACCGCCAAAGCGGAGCGCGAAGCGACCCAGGACGAGGTGGCCCGCTCGATCGTTGCCGACCTGGCCGGCGAGTTCGCCGGTCGCGAAGGTGAGATCAAGTCGGCGGTGAAATCCCTCACCAAGAAGCTGGTCCGTCAGCGGATCGCCACCACCCAGGTCCGTATCGATGGCCGTGGTCCTGCTGACCTTCGACCCTTGTCGTCAGAGGTGGGTATCGTGGCCACCGCCCACGGTTCGGGTTTGTTCCAGCGGGGCGAGACCCAGGTCCTCAACATCACCACCCTGGGCATGCCCCGCATGGATCAGATGCTCGACACCATCGGCGTCGACGACAAGAAGCGGTACATGCACCACTACAACATGCCGCCCTACGCCAACGGCGAGGTGGGCCGGGTGGGCAGCCCCAAGCGCCGGGAGATCGGCCACGGCCTCTTGGCCGAGCGGGCGCTTTTGCCGGTGGTGCCGCCGCTCGACGAGTTCCCCTACGCGCTGCGCCTCGTGTCCGACGTCCTGTCGTCCAACGGCTCCACGTCGATGGCCTCGGTCTGTGGCTCGACGCTGTCGCTTATGGACGCCGGGGTGCCGATCAAGGCGCCGGTGGCCGGTATCGCGATGGGTCTGGTCCACGTGGATGGCAGCTACACCACCTTGACCGACATCCTCGGGGCCGAGGACGCCTTCGGGGACATGGACTTCAAGGTGGCGGGCACGGCCGAGTTCGTGACTGCCCTCCAGCTGGACACCAAGATCGACGGCCTGCCGGCTTCGGTGCTGGCGGCGGCGCTCGGCCAGGCCCGCGACGCCCGGCTTCAGATACTCGAGGTCATGCACGGCGCCATCGCGTCGCCTCGCCCGAGCGTGCGGGACACCGCCCCGAAGATCGTCACCCTGGAGATCCCGATCGACAAGATCGGCGAGGTCATCGGCCCCAAGGGCAAGGTCATCACCGCCCTGCTGGCCGAGACGGGGACCGACATCGCCGTCGACGACGACGGCACGGTGGGCACGGTGAGCATCGCCGCCCGCGACGGTGCTGCCGTCGAGGAGGCCCGGCGGCGCATCGAACTGATCCTGGATCCGCCCAAGGCGGAGATGGGGGCCATCTACAGCGGTCGGGTGGTCAACATCACCAAGTTCGGCGCCTTCGTCAACATCCTTCCCGGGCGCGACGGGCTACTGCACATCTCCAAGCTGGGCCGGGGCAAGCGCATCGACAAGGTCGAGGACGTGCTCGATCTTGGCGACGAGGTGTCCGTCCGGGTGGACGACATCGATCCCCAGGGCAAGGTCTCGCTCTCAATTGCGGGCGACGACAGTGGCCCTGGTGGGGGCTCCGGCGGCGCCGGCTTCTCCGGCGCGTCAAGTTCGGGCGATGGGGGCGACGGGGGCCGTTTCGGCGACCGGGGACGGTCGCGAGGCGCCAGCCACGGGGGCGAGGCCCGGGTTGCGGGCAACGGGTCCGGCGAGACCGACGCTGCCGCGGCGTCATTCGAGGACAGCTGGGAGAACGAGGCCCGTGCCACGTTCGGGGACCTCGGCCCGGCGAGCGCAGCCGCGCCCGCGGCCTCCGACCGGGATCGGGACCGCGACAATCCCCGCCGCAACCCCCGACGCCGGCGGTAGCCGGTTGACGGCGGCGACCGACCTGGCATCGAGCGGCACGGCCTCGGGTAGCTCCGACAGCCGGGTGTCGGCGACCACCCTCGACTGCGGCCTGAGCGTCGTCGTCGAGCCCATGGCCGACGTCCGCTCGGTAGCCGTCGGCTTCTGGGTGGGTACTGGCTCGCGCGACGAGGCTGGCCCCCAGGCGGGCGCCTCCCATTTCCTTGAGCACCTGCTCTTCAAGGGGACCGAGGAACGCAGCGCTCGGGCCATCGCCGAGGCCATCGACGAGGTGGGCGGGGACATCAACGCCTTCACCACCAAGGAGTACACCGCGTTCTACCTGCGGGTTCTCTCCGACGCCCTGGACCTCGGCCTCGACATCTTGTCGGACATAATGTGGCAGCCGGCGTTCCGGAGCGAGGATATCGAGGCCGAGCGCCAGGTGATCCTCGAGGAGATCCTGATGCACGCCGACGAGCCGGCCGATCTGGTCCATGAGGTCCTGGCCGACGCCATGTGGCCGAGCCACCCCCTCGGGCGCGACGTGCTGGGCTCGGAGGAGACGATCGAGGCGTTGCAGCGCGACGACATCGCCTCGTTCCACCGCCACCACTACCGGCCCGGCAACATCGTGCTGGCGGCTGCCGGCGACGTGGACCCGGCGGCCCTGGCGGCCGGCATCGGAGCCCGGTTCCGGGGCGGCGTCGGTGGCGGGGAACCGCCCCGGCACGGTCCTGCGGAGGCCTCGCGCTCGCTGGCGGTGCTCAACCGATCGACCGAACAGGCCCACCTGATGGTCGGGTACCGGGCCTTCGACCGCGACGACGAAGACCGCTTCGCGCTGGCGGTGCTCGACCACATCGTCGGCGGCGGCATGTCGAGCCGGCTGTTCCAGGAGATCCGCGAGGACCGCGGCCTGGCCTACTCGGTGTACTCCTACCGGTCGCTGTACGCAACGACTGGGACCTGGGCGGTGTACGCGGGCACGGCGCCCAACCACGCCCAGGAGGTGCTGCGGCTGATCACCGTCGAGATCGACAAGGTGCTCGAGGGCGGCGCCACCGCCCGGGAGCTGGCGATGGCCAAGAGCCACCTGCGGGGTTCGCTGGCGCTGGCCCTGGAGGACTCCGGCGCCCGGATGAACCGCCTCGGGCGCAGCCAGCTGGTGCACGGCCGGGTGCCGAGCCTTGAAGAGGTGGATGAGCTGCTCGAGGCGGTCAGCCTGGACGACCTCAACCGGGTGACCGCCCGGGTGCTCGGGGGGCCGCGGACGATTGCCGCGGTGGGGCCGTTCCATGAGGAGGATTTCGCCGGGGGGTAGCAGTGAGGCCGGGCGGGAGCAGTGAGGCCCGAGGGTGACGGGGTCGCTCCCGGCTTGGCCTCTGGCCCACGCGCCTACGCTGGCGACCGATGCGCATCGGGGTGTTCGGCGCCGGGGGACGTATGGGGGCGGAGGTGTGCCGGGTGGTGGCTGCCGACCCGGACCTGGAGTTGGTGGCCGCCATCGACCCGTTTTGCCCGGGACCTAAGGCCGTCCCCGACGGGGTGGAGATCGTCCCTTCGGCCGACGCCCTGGAGGAGGCTCGGGTCGAGGTCGCGGTGGACTTCACCGAAGTCTCCGCCGCCCGGGAGAACCTGGCGGTGTGCTCCCGCCTCGGCGTCCATGCGGTGGTGGGCACCACCGGCTTCTCGGACCACGATCTGGCCGAGTTGGAGCGGCTGTTTCCGGCCTCGGGTGGCGTCGGCTGCTTCATCGCCCCCAACTTCGCCATCGGAGCGGTGCTGATGATGCGCTTCGCGGAGCTGGCGGCGCCGTGGTTCGAGTCGGCCGAGATCATCGAGTTGCACCACGACAACAAGGTGGACGCGCCGTCGGGAACGGCGGTCCTGACGGCGCGGAAGATGGCGGCGGCGTCAGCAGAGTGGACCGCCGACCCAACCAGGACGACCGTGGTCCCTGGGGCCCGGGGCGGCGAGGGACCGGCGGGCATCCACATCCACTCGGTCCGGCTCCGGGGGCTGGTGGCCCACCAGGAGGTGCTCCTGGGCACTGCGGGGCAGAGCCTGAGCATCCGCCACGACTCCTACGACCGGACCTCGTTCATGCCGGGCGTGGTAATGGCCATGAAGGCGGTGCCCAACCACCCGGGGCTCACCGTGGGACTGGACCGACTCCTCGGGCTGTAGGGCGCTGTCGGATGGCGGTAGGAACTCGGGTCTTCGGCCGCCGCAGCTCCCTCTGTCGGCTACCCGTCCCCGTCGCCACGGGCGGTCCGCCTCCACGGGGTCAACGGATGGCGCTGGCGGCTACCCGTCCCCCGTCGTAATGGGCGGTCCGCCGCCACGGGCGGGTCAGAGGATGGCGCTGGCGGTGATCGGGACCTCCGATGGTGCCCCGCCGCTGACCTGGACGACCAGCGTCGCGCTCGACGAACCGGACACGGGGTGGAAAGTGAGCTGGAACTGGCAGTTCTGCCCCGGCGCCACCGAGCCGGTGCAGCTGCCGGGATCGACCGAGAACCGGGAGGACTGCGGCCCCGTGACGGTCTCGGAGACTCGGGGGAGCGACGCCGATCCGATATTGGTCACGCTCACCGCGGTGGTGGTCGCGTTGAGGGGCCCGAAAAGAGATGGACGACGGGTTGACGACGAACTGAGCACCGCCACCGCTGCCCGAGCCCCCGGGCCCCGAGTTGGCGTTGTGTGAGCTCCCGAGCCAACCCTGGCTGATGGCCAGCCCGAGGGCCGCCACCAGGGCGGTCGTCAAGGCCGCCAGCGCAGTGATCACCAGGTGCGCGCCGGGCAGAAAGGACTTCTTTTCAGGCTCGCCCACGACAGGTACTCCTCCACAGCTGGCCGGCGGGCCCCTCCGACTGAGCTCACGATACCCGGTTGTATCGTGGCTTCGACGACGCCAGGCCGGTCAGCGGGGGAACGGGCCAGCCGCTCGGACCTGCCAGCCAAAGGGGGATTCGCATGCAAGGTCTGATGCAGGACACGCCGTTGACCCTGCCGGTCGTGTTCCGGCGGGCGGAGCGCTTCTTCGGCGACAAGACCATCGTGACCGCCGGCCGCAAGCCGCCCGAGGGCCCGGCGCCGACCAGCCGGAGCACCTACCGCACCTGGGCCGAGCGCACCCGGCGCCTCGGCGGCGTGCTCGACCAGCTGGGGGTCAGCGAAGACGGCCGGGTGGCCACCTTTGCCTGGAACAGCACCCGTCACCTGGAGTTGTACTTCGCCGCCCCCTGCACCGGCCGGGTGCTGCACACGTTGAACATCCGCCTGTTCGCCGAGCAGCTGACCTACATCGTCAACCACGCCGAGGACGAGGTCATCTTCGTCGACCGGTCCCTGATTGGGGCGCTGTGGCGCCTAGTGCCAACCTTCACCACGGTTCGCCACTTCGTGGTCATGGACGACATCGGCGGGGCCGGGCCCGAGCTCCCCGAGGACCCCCGCCTCCTCGACTACGAGGAGTTGGTGGCGAAGGCCGACCCGGTGGAGTTCACCGTCAGCGACGAGAACCGGGCGGCGGCCATGTGTTACACGAGCGGCACCACGGGCAACCCCAAGGGGGTTGTGTACTCGCACCGATCGTCGGTGCTGCACTCGATCGGCGCCATGCTGGCCGACAGCGTCGCGGTCAGCGAGCGCGACGTTGTGCTGCCGGTCGTGCCCATGTTTCACGCCAACGCCTGGGGCCTGGCCCATGCGGCGGCCTTTGCCGGCGCCAGCCTGGTGTTCCCGGGCCCGGACATGACCCCCGCCGCCATCGCCGACCTGATCGAGCGGGAGCGGGTCACCCTGGCCGCCGGGGTCCCCACCATCTGGATGGGGATGCTGCCCCTGCTCGACGGGCGCGACCTGTCGGCCCTGGACCGCATCGTGTGCGGCGGCTCGGCGGTGCCCAAGGCGCTCTCCGAGGGCTACAAGACCAAGACGGGCAAGCCCATCATGCACGCTTGGGGCATGACCGAGACCAGCCCGCTGGGATCGGTCTGCCGGCAGCGGTCCACCTTCGACGCCCTCACGGAGGAGGAGCTGATCGAGCACCGGGCCAGCCAGGGCATTGCCAGCCCCCTCGTCGACATGCGGGTGGTCGACCCCGACACCCTGGAGGAGCTGCCCTGGGATGGCAAGGCCAGCGGCGAGATCCAGGTTCAAGGGCCCTGGGTGGCGCGTGGCTACTACAACGACCCCCGCTCCCAGGAGTCCTTCACCGCCGACGGCTGGCTGCGCACGGGGGATGTGGGCACGCTCAGCCCGGAGGGCTACATCAACCTGGTCGACCGCACCAAAGACCTCATCAAGAGCGGCGGCGAGTGGATCAGCTCGGTTGCTTTGGAGAACGAGATCATGGCCCACCCTGCAGTCGCCGAGGCGGCGGTCATCGCCATCGACGACGAGCGCTGGGGCGAGCGCCCCTTGGCCTGCGTGGTGGTGAAGACTGGAGAGGCGCTCACCGAGGCCGAGCTGCTCGACTGGCTGCGGCCCAAGGTGGCCAGCTGGTGGGTGCCCGAAGGCGTCGTGTTCATCGACGAGGTGCCGAAGACGTCGGTCGGCAAGTTCTCGAAGAAGACGCTCCGGGACCGTTTCGCCGGCTACCAGCCCGCGGCCCACCCGCCGGCCTCCGGCGGTTAGGAGGTAGGTCGGCGCGGCCGGTGGAGCACTTGTGCACGAGCCCTTACTCGCCGCCGGTCGCGGTCGCGGTCGCGGTCGCGGTCGCGGTCGCGGTCGCGGTCGCGGTCGCGGCCCGTCGGGCCGCCCGCATGTGCTCGACCAAAGACGCAAGCGAGGAGGCGGCGTTGAGCCCGCTGGTCGAGGGCATGACGTAGGCCCGAACCCCGGCCAGATCTGCCACCGGAGGCTGGATGCCCGGCCGGGCGGCTCGATCGACGGCCGCCCGCCACCCGGCCAGGCCCACGAACAGCACCAGCTGGGGCCGCAACCAAACCGCCAGCCGGCAGATCCGGGCCCAGCCGGCGCGGTACTCGCCGGTCGTCAGGGCATCGGCACGGGCGGTGGCCCGCTTCACCAGGTCGGTCATTCCCACCCGGTCCTCGACCAGGATCTCGAACGGGCGCCGGGCCCTCCCGGGAGCGACGAGGCCCGCCGCCACCGCCGCCCGCCAGAAGCGGTTGCTGCCCCGCGCGTAGCCGAACCCCGCGTCGGCGGACACCACGCTCGGGTTGAGGCCGCACACCAGCACGTCCATATGATCGGCCACGAAGTCGGGCAGCGTGCGGCCTCGATGCGCTCGCATCGTGACCCATTCACCGGAGGCGGCCACCTCGTCGACCTCGAAGCCGGCTCCGCCCACCACCTGGGCCAGCTCGTCGGCCTCCCAGTGGGCGAAGAACCGGCCCGGGAAGTCGTCGTCGGCGACTGGCCCCTCCCCCGAACCGGCTCGCATCGTCATCTCGAGCGGCGCCGAGACCGCTATCGCCCGGTGCAGCCGGGCCAGGGCTAGCGGCAACTCGACCTTGGGCAGGTGGAGATAGGACGCGCGGGCCCAGGCCCCGCCGAGGCAGCCCGGTGCCAGGGCCAGTCGCGTCAGGTCGGCCTGGATGAGGCTGACGCCGGCATCGGCCTCCCGGGCCAGCGCCAGCATGGCGGCGGCGCCGTCGATGCCGACGAGCGGTCGCCCGAGCGAGGCGAAGTAGCTGCCTGGCCCGCACCCGAGGTCGGCAATGGGCCGCCCCGGAAGGCAATGCTGGGAAAAGGCGGCCGCCTCCCGGGTCAGGCGGGCCGGACGCCGCTCGGCCCACTCCCCGGCTCGGGCTTCGTACACCGCCCGGGTCGAGTCGTCCATGTGGAGGAGACGTTACGAGGTCCCGAGCGCCGAGACCCGGCTATCCCGGCGGCCGGCGGCCCGGCCTCAGTGTTGGCGTCCAGGCAGTTGCCGGCCCGGCCTCAGTGTTGGCGTCCAGCCCGTTGCCGGCCCGAGCGGAGCGAGCGCGTCGAGATCCTGACTTCAGAGCTTGGCCACGATGCCGCGCCCACTCCATTCTCCGTTCCCGTTCCGCGAGAACTGCACCAGGGCGCTCGCATCCCGGTCGTACACCAGCACCTCGAGGTGGGCAGAGGTGCTCTCGATCAGGGAAGGGACGCCGTAGTCAACGCGGTCCCCGAACGCGGTACCGGGTTGGGGCCAGGGGAAGCCTTCAGCCCCGTTGTCGCGGTAGAAGTGGATCAGCCCGCCCTGCTCGTTGTCGCTGACCACCAGTTCGAAGTTGCCGGGCTGGCCGAACGTGCCCTGGAACAGGGACGGCACCCCGTCTGCAAAGGGCACGCCCTCTGGGCCCGACCACGACACAGGACGCGACACGGTCGGGTTGTCGGCCGCAACGTCGCCATATTCGCCCCAGTAGTGGTGCAGTGCCCCGTCCTGGGTCGCCAAGGCGACCAGTTCCAGGTTGTCACCACCGGGGCCCAGATGGCTCTCAATGAGAGAAACCGAGTCCATCTCGCCCTGTTCGGCCCCGAACACCGACCCCCACGACCAAGGCTGCGCCGGGTCGCCATTGTCGCGGGTGAGATGGACCATGCCCCCGCCATCCAAAGGAACAACCACCTCGAAATTTTCGCCCACGCGCCGCTGCACGAACCCCGGGACACCGGTAACTCCGTCTGACAACGGCGTGGGCTCCTGCCATCCGCTCTCGTCACGGGAGAGGTAGTACAGGCTGCCACCGACCACCACGACCACCTCGAGATTGCCGTAGCTGCTGTAGATCATGCTGGCCCAGCCTCGGTCGCGCCCGACCTGGCCCAGACCTTGGCCGAAGGTCCCCGAGTGGTGCCACGGCCGCGCCGGGTCGTCATTGTCGCACCAATAGTGATCGAGTCCCGCGGTGGGATTTGGGTAGACGAACTCGAAGTTGCCGACGGTCCCGAACCCGCTTTGAACAAGGCATCCACTCATTTGGCAAACTCCATGCTGCTTGGTGATTTCGCCGAACGGGAGAGAAATGCGCTGGGCGCCAGCAAAGGGAAGCTAGCACGCTCTAGCGATTGTTGGTTCACACAGGTTGGCGGTCCTAACCTAGGCCATGCCCGGCGATATGCGAGAGCACATCCTGTCGGCCGCTTACGCCGGTGTGGCCCGCCAGGGCCTGGCCCGGACGACGGTGGAAGAGGTAGCCCGCCAGGCGGGTGTGTCCCGGGCGACGGTGTACCGCTACTTCCCCGGTGGCCGGACCCAGTTGCAGCGTGACGTCGTCGCCTGGGAAGCGGCTCGGTTCCTGGAGCGACTGGCGGCCGCCACCGAGGGCGCAGGCGACCTCGAGCACCTGCTGGCGGCGGCGCTGGTGTTCGGCCACCAGGCCCTCGCCGACCACGAGGTGTTGCAGACGATGCTGGCCACCGAGCCGGCCGCCTTGTTGACCCAACTCGGCCTCGGCGGTGGCGCCCTGGTCGCATTCATCCGGACGTGGCTCCGACCGCACCTTGCGCCCGAGGCGCTGGCGCCGGGCGTGAGCCTTGATGCGGCCGAGGAGTATCTGGCCCGCATGTTGCTGTCGCTGCTCGGCGCCCACGGCCAATGGGATCTTTCCGACCCGGCGCAGGTGGCGACGCTGGTGCGAACGCAGTTCGTGGCCGGCGTCCTGGCGCCTGTTGGACACTGAGACAGAATCGGATTACTGTCTCAAGGGATGGCAGGCACGGGGGTGCTGACTCGGGACCCGGCCCCGGCGGCGCCGGGTCTGGAAGGCCGGATCCTGGCGGCCGGCCTGGCGTGCATTGCCCGCTGGGGGGTGGCCAAGACCAGCCTCGACGACGTGGCCCGCCAGGCCGGATGCAGCCGGGCCACGGTGTACCGGCTGTTCCCGGGGGGCAAAGAGGCGCTGGTGGGAGCGGTGGCTCGGGCCGAGGTGGCCAAGGTGGCGGCCGCGGTTGTGGCCGCCGGTGAGGGCGCCCCCACGATCGAGGAGCTGCTAGCAGCCACGCTGGCCGAAGCCTGGCGACAGGTGCACTGCCATCCCGCCGTGGCCTCGCTGCAGGTCCACGAACCGGAGACGATCGTGCCCTGGTTGGCGTTCGCCGGCAAGGAGGCGCTGCTCGCCTTTGCCACCGACCTGCTGGCCCCCTCGCTCGGACGGTGGCTCCCCGTCAGCGAGGCTCGCCGCACTGCCGAGTGGGCGGCGCGGGTCTGGCATTCGTTCACTGTCTTCCCGAGCCGGGGCGTCGACTTGGGCGATGACCATTCGGCTCGTTGCTTTGTCACCACCTTCATGCTCCCCGGCCTCAAGGAGGCACCATGACCATCGATCTGGACCCCTTCGAACTCACCAATACCGATGTGGACGAGGTGGTCCACGGCGTCGAGGCGCACTACGACACCATTTTCACGTGGGACTACGAGAAGGCGGCCCGCCCTCGGCTGAACCGCCTGTACGAGAAGGCGAAGACGTCGATGTGGAATGCCAACGACCTGCCGTGGGACACCGACGTCGATCAGGAGCACGTGGTGTCGGATTCCATTGAGCAGGTAGGCGGTCTCAACCGCGGCCTCGACCTCTCGGGCACGTGCATGGCGCATTGGACTGACCGCGAGTGGAAGGCCTTGGGGATCGAGAGCCAAAACTGGACGCTTTCGCAATTCATGCACGGCGAACAGGGCGCCCTGGTGTGCACTGCCCGCATCGTAGAAAGCGTTCCCTGGATCGACGCCAAGTACTACGCCGCCACCCAGGTAATGGACGAGGCGCGCCATCTCGAGGTCTTTTCACGCTATCTGGACAGCAAGCTGTCGGGGCACTACCCGATTAATGCCCATTTGCGGGCCCTTTTGGACGACATTATCGCCGAAAACCGCTGGGACATGACCTATCTCGGCATGCAAATCATGGTGGAGGGATTGGCCCTGGCGGCTTTTGGGTTCATCCACCAGCTGACCACCGAGCCGCTGCTCAAGAAAATGCTGCGCTACGTGATGGCCGACGAGGCCCGCCACGTGGCCTTCGGGGTGTTGAGCCTGAAGGATGTGTACCAGCAGCTCACCGGGGCCGAGATCCACGAGCGCCAGGAGTTCGCCTACGAGGCGGCGGTGCGAATGCGAGACCGCATCTTGCAGCAGGAGGTGTTCGAACGGATGGGGGTGCCGATGGCCGATGCCAAGATCCTCCTCGACGGCTCCCAGGACCGCGCCGTGTTCCAGCAGTTGCTGTTCTCCAAGATCGTGCCCAACTGCAAGAAGCTCGGGCTACTCGACGCCGGTGACGGGTGGCTGCGCCAGCGCTTCGGCGAACTCGGGGTCATCGCCTTCGAGGACTGGACTGACACCGCTGAGGAGATGGAGATGTTTCAGCTGGCCGAGGGAACGGCCGCCGCGGGGACGTAGGGCCGGCGCACGAGACCTG
>JBOGGN010000203.1:0-4751 GCA_050744165.1 Acidimicrobiales bacterium
CAGATCGGCGTGGGCAAGTTTGGCGAGGCTGGAGCCGGCGCCGGCGAGGCGACCCGCAACAAGCTGGCCGAGCTGCAGAAGGACGGCATCCTCAAGATCGAGCTAGACGCCTCCATGAGCGCCAATACCAGGAGGGTCCTGGGGGAGCTGAGCCCACCCGGCTAGCGGCGGGCCCGATACCGGCTGGGACCGACTGGCTCTAGCTGCGGCCCGGCCCTGGCGGGGGGTCGGTGTCGTACGACTCGGCCAGCGTCGCCGGCCCACCACGGTCGGCGTTGCTCCGGTGGGCGGCGACCGAGGATCTGACCGTGATCGAAGACCGCCTGACCTTGCGGGCCAACCAGGCGCCGCTGGCGGAACGCACCAACCTCCGGACAGGCGACAGAAGCAGCAGAGCCCCGAAGATCCCAGTGATGAAGCCCGGCACTGTCAACAGGCCGCCGGCGATCAGCAGCAATACCCCATCCATGGCTTCGCGCCCAGGGACCTCGCCGTGTTCGATGCGGGATCGGGCCCGGCGCCAGACGCCGATGCCCTGCCGGCGAACCAGCCAGGGCCCGCAGGCCGAGATCAGGAGCACCACCGCGATCGTCGCCACCCAGCCGACGTGGTGTGCCACCTGGACGGCGATCCACACCTCAGCGATCGCGAGCAGCACCAGCGCCACCACAAAACTCACAATTCGGAGGGTATCGCCGGGGATTCAATAGCGGTCGCGGCCGGGGTCGCCAGCGGGAATGCGCGGTGAGAGGTTTGGACGCTTGCCGCCCGGCACTGACATCCTGGCAGGGTGCGTGAGCGGGTAGGCGTCGACGTGGGTGGCACGTTCACGGACTTGGTCAACCCGGACGGATCCATCGCCAAGGTCCTGTCCACCCCCGACGATCCGGCCCGAGCCGTGCTCGACGCCATCAACGCCGGAGGCCCGGCGGCGCAGGTGGCGCACGGCACGACGCTGGCCTCCAACATCCTGCTCGCGGGCCAGGGAGCGCCCGTCGCCCTGTACGTCAGCGAGGTTCGCAGCCCCCGGATCCGGACCGAGCCCGGGGATGGCTCGTCCGCCGCCGACCCCCTCGATGCGCTCGTTCCCCGAGGTTTGCGTTTCGAGGTGGCCGGCCGCATGACCGCCCGTGGTCAGGAGATCGAGCCGCTCGGACCGGTGCCCCATCCGCCGGCCGGCGTCGCCGCCGCGGTCGCCTTGCGTAACGCCGGCGCCAACCCCAAACACGAGCATGCGCTGGCGGCCGTTCTTCGCGGGCTGGACGTGAGGGTGTCCGAGTCGTCGGAGGTGTCGCCCGACGCCGCAGAGTACGAGGCCGCCATCTCGGCCGTCGTCAACGCATCGCTCCTCGCGCCGTGTGGGCCATCGCTTCTGCGCCTCGCGGGCGCCGCCGAAGAGGTGCTCGTCATGGGAGCCGCCGGCGGTCTTATCGCCCTCGAGGAGGCCGTCACCCGGCCCGCGGCGCTGGTCTATTCCAGCCAGACCGCCGGGGTGGTGGCCGCCTGTGCCGCCGCCAAGGCCGCCGGCTGCCCCAACGCCGTCACCCTTGACATGGGCGGGACGAGCACCGACGTGTGCCTTGTCCTCGACGGCCAGCCCGCAACCGCATCGCCCCGTCAGGTGGCCGGCC
This sequence comes from Acidimicrobiales bacterium, assembly GCA_050744165.1. GTDB lineage: Bacteria > Actinomycetota > Acidimicrobiia > Acidimicrobiales > Palsa-688 > JBOGGN01. The sequence goes on from JBOGGN010000203.1 coordinate 1,632, forward strand.
TGCCCCTCGCGCTGGCTGGCATCGATGTGCACACCATCGGTGCCGGTGGCGGCTCCATCGCCCGCAGCGGTGCCGGCGGCGCCGTCGTGGGGCCCGAAAGCTCCGGAGCGGACCCCGGGCCCGCCTGCTATGGGCGCGGTGGGCTCCAGGCGACGGTGACCGACGCCAACCTCGTGGCCGGGCGCCTGCCCGCCGGCATCTCGCTACCCGGGTTGGGACGCCTGGATGTCGACCTGGCCCGAGAGGCGCTGGCGGCGGCCGCAGTCACTGCCGAGGGCATCCTGGCCGCGGTGAACGCCACCATGGCTGACGCTGTGCGACAGGTCGCAGCCGATCGGGGCGTAGAAACGGGGTCCTTCGCTCTCGTCGCCTATGGAGGTGCCGGGCCCCTCCACGCCTGCGAGCTCGCCGACGCCCTGGGCATCGCCACCGTCGTCATCCCGGCCCGAGCCGGGGTGTTGTCGGCCGTGGGCCTGCTCGGGGCAGAGCGACGCGCTGACGTCGTCCAGCGCTGGAACGATCCCACCGATTACCGCTCCGCCGAGTTCGGGCTGGCGTCCCTGGCGTGGGTGGCCCGCAGCCAGTTCGGACCGGAGGGCGTCAGCGCCTCTGTGGACCAGCTGTTCGACTGCCGTTACGCCGGCCGCCGAGACGTCCTGCCGGCGGTGGGTATCCAGGCGTTCCACGCCGAACACCAGCGGCGCTTCGGGACCACCTTTCGAGACACCCCGATCGAGGTGGTGGCGCTGCGGGCCTCGGCCCGTCAACGCAGCCCCATTTCCCTCGCCGACCTTCCCGATCCCGGCGGCCGGGCGGGCGAAATCCTCGGGCCCGCGGCCATTCCCGAGCCTGATACCACGGTGTGGGTAGGGGAGGGGTGGCAGGGAACTGTCGGCGGTGGCGGCGCCTGGATACTTCGGAGGGTGGCCAAACCGTAGGCCATCGGTTTGCCACCTCTTGACGGCGGACAGGGGTCCCGGGGCGTGGCTGGCATCCCCGCGGGTTCAGTGGGCGGCGCTTGGATGGAGGACGGGTTGGTATCCGGCTGCAAGCACGCTGACTGTTGACTGCGGGGTTATGACGGTGACCTCGGCATCGGGCCGGTCTCGGCGGTGTCCGTAGCCGCCCGGCGTCCAGGCCAACAGGCGCTCGTTGTCCACCAGCCACCTGTGGCCGTCGAGGTCAATCATGGTGCCCGTCGGCAGTAGGCGCGCCTCGGTCCGGTAGGTACGTCGTACGCCCGGGCCGAGGAGGCGGTCGTGGTGGAGCCGGGTATCGATGGCGGCGGCGCTCGCCGGTGTGCCGGGAAAGCATCTGGCCCATGCCTGTTTGAACGCTGCGTATCGATGAAAGCGGCATTCCCCGCACGGTCGGTGCCCGGCAGCCAATCCGGTGGCCTCGTCGAGAAAGAAGAGCTCGGTGAGCCGCCCCGGTGCCCATAGGGGCCGGCGGCGGCCCTTGAATTCGAGCTCGCAGATCGCCCAAGCCCGCCCGGTCGAGTACCGGACAAGGTTGCCGTCGGGATCGTGGAGCCGGCCTCTGTTGCCCCAGAACAGGCCCCGGTCGGGCACGGCGATCAACTCGCCGCTCGGCGTCACCCGGTTGCACATGGGCATGGCGCCGACGATAGGGGCCGGGACGGAGCAAACCCGGACCGCATGCTCGAGCGCCGATACCGGCGTTCATCGGGCGAAACCTCCTGAGCCGGGGTGGGAAGGCGCCGTCGTCTTGCCACCGATTTCCTGAACCGAGGAGTTCCGAACCGGCGACCGGGCGCGCCTCTGACCGGCGGCATAAGTGGAGGGTGAAAAGAAGTTCGAGGAGGGCTCTCACCCCGTACACCCGGCAGTCATTTGTGCCTAGATTTGGGCGGCCCTCGACAGGAGGAAGGTGGCCGTATGACTGGATGGGACACGCCGGGACCCAGTTGGGACAATCCGGGGGCACCGACCCCGGGCTATGGAATGCCGCCGGCTGGGTTGCCGGGCCCGAGGCCGACGTACATTCCCCCAGGTCCGCCGCTCTATCAACCGGCACCGGTTGCGTACCAGCCGCCTGCCCCGCCCCACTACAGGCCGCCCGCCCCAGGTGGCATGGTCGTCACAACCCGGTCGAACAAGGGCGCCCAGGCCGTGATCGCGTGGATCCTTACCGTCCTGACCCTCGGCTACTTCCTGCCTTGGGCGATCGCTGCGACCCGGGGCAAATCCAACTCGGGCGTCATCGGTCTCCTGAACTTTTTGCTCGGTTGGACCCTGATCGGCTGGATTGTGGCGCTGGTGATGGCGTGCGGCGCCCATGATGGGGGCAACAACGTCGTCGTGCAGCAAAACATGGCGGTGCACGTCCAAGTGCCGTACGGGCCTCCACCCGGTTCTCCGCCGGCTGCCTACCCAACGGCTGGCTATCCGCCGGCTGGTTACCCGCCGCCTTCTGGACCACAGCTGCCCCCGCCGAGCAACTGGTAGTCCCTCCCTCCTCTCCTCAAGGTCGGATCCGGGCCCAGAGGGGAAAATGCGCCCCGCCTCGCACGCCCGACCCGCGGAGCGCCCGGCCCCAGTGGCTGTAGGCGCTGGGCGCCTTCTCCGTCCGGTTCGGCCGGTACCACCCGTGGTGGCATCGGGGCGGGAAGCGAAGGATGATTGACGCTGCGTGGAGGGCGTCCACGGAGGAGGGAACAATGTTTCGCACCGTGAGCCGGACCCGGGTGGAAGAACTTCTCACCCAGCCGGTGCAGATCGTGGAGGTGCTTGACGCCGGCCAGTTCCGCTGGGCCCACCTGCCGGGCGCTGTCCACCTGGCAGCGGGGGAGATGACCGCGGAACGGGTGGCATCGATACTGGACCCGGCCCGGCCGACTGTTGTCTACTCCCGAGACCACCTCTGTGACCTCAGCCCCCGGGCCGCCTGCCTGCTCGACCTCTACGGGTTCTCCGAGGTGTACCACTACGCAGGCGGCAAGGCCGAGTGGCTGGCTTTCGGCCTGCCCGTCGAGGGTGAGGCTGGGTCTTTTGCGTCCACGGAGGCGGCACCCATGCCGACCCTCCCGTGGGACTACACGGTGGGCGACGCACGGATCCGCCTGGGCGACCGGTGGCCGGAGGAGCACCCGGGTCATGA
>JBOGGN010000204.1:0-14638 GCA_050744165.1 Acidimicrobiales bacterium
CTTCCACCTTTCCAGCCGGTTGGGGTTCACCTCGGTGCTTTTAGGCGACGTTCCGCTGTCTCGTGCCCTGCAGACTGTCGAGTGTGTCGAGGGCCTCCGCGTCCTGCCTGCGGGCGTCGCTCAACGCGACGCTGGCCAGCGACCAGACCCAGCTGATCCAGAGTCAGGCGCCAACCAACCAGGGCGGAGCGCAGATCTTGGCTCCCGCCCCGGTGCCATCGACTCCGACAAAGCCTCACCCGAAGCGCACCGCGGCCGAGGGTCTGGCCGTCGGGATCGTCCTCGCCTTCGGGCTGGCCTTCCTGGTTGACTACCTCGACAACCGCGTCCGCGGCCAGGACGACCTTGTCCACGTCACCGGGGGCCTCCCGGTCCTCGGCTTGATCCCTCCCACGCCGGGCTGGCGCGACGGGCGCGTCGCTCGGGTGATATCGGTCGAGGACCCGGCCGCGGAGGTCTCGGAGGCCTACCGGCGGTTGCGGACCTCGATCCAGTTCCTCGCCCTTGATCGTTCGCTCAAGACCATCCAGGTGACGAGTCCCTGGAAGAGCGAGGGAAAGACGACAACGGTCGTCAACCTGGCGGTGACGCTGGCCCGTTCCGGCCAACGCGTGATCGTCGTCGACTGCGACCTCCGCCGGCCTCGAATCGCGGAGTTCTTCCACCTTTCCAGCCGGGTGGGGTTCACTTCGGTGCTTTTGGGCGACGCTCCGTTGTCTCGTGCCCTGCAACCTGTCGAGGGTGTCGAGGGCCTCCGCGTACTGCCTGCCGGCGTCGCTCCCCCGAACCCGTCTGAGCTTCTGTCGGGAAAGCGGACCCGCGAGATCCTTGAGCGGCTGGCAGCCGACGCCGACTGCCTCCTCATCGACTCTCCCCCGGTACTCCCGGTATCCGACGCCGCCGTGATCGCGGGACTGGTGGATGGCGTCCTCGTTGTGGTCAACGACAATTCCACCAAGCGCAAACAGCTGCAGCGGGCAATGGAGCTGCTTACTCAGGTAGGCAGCACCGTCGCCGGCCTCGTGCTGAACCGCACCCATCAGGACGAAGGTTCCTACGAGTACGGGTACGGCTCCCGCGCCCCCGAGGCCACCGGAAGGAGGCGCTCCCGAGGCGCGGATCGGCCAGCCTCGGCCAGCACCTCCCCGCCGTCACGGAAACATCGGGCCCGCCAACGCGGTGGCTCGGAGCGGGATCTGGCGGACTCGCCGGAGCAGGCATCACCGGCGGGCGGGGAACGGCGGGTCAAGAAGCCTGTGAACGTGACGGTCTCACCACGTGACACGGGTTCGTCAGTGCCCGAGGATCTGTAGCCGAGTCAGGGTCGACCTAAACGTCCAGCTTCTATGCGTGCCTTTCCTGTCAACTCGCCCACCAGCACGGCCGGTGACGCCCGCACCGACCGGATCAGATGCCTCGGGTCCCGCTCCGCCGCCCAGCAGGCGTCGACGGCTTGCAAGGCGCCGACCCATCCGACCGGGCGGCGACCGGACAGCGTGGCCTTGTGCAGGTGCGGGAACAGCCGACCGTACAAACCCAGGATCGCGTCCTGCTCACGATACATCCGCCAATAGTCCGGGGCGGGGCGGGTCATCTTCAAGGGGTCGACATTGACGTCGCCACGCCGCCGGAGCCAGTCCCCGTACCGTTCGAACGCTATGTGCTCGGCCTGGGCCTGATGGTGGCCAAGAAGGGCGGGGTGGTGATGGGAGTGGCGGTGCCGAGCGGGACGGGTTGCCAGCCGAGGCGGAGCGGCGGGGCGTTGCCGACAGCGTCCATTTCACCGGGCCGGTCTCCCAAGGCCAGGTGCGCTTGCTCATGGCGGACGCCGACCTGTTCGTCCTGCCGTCGCGCGTAGAGCCGTTCGGGATCGTGGTGTTGGAGGCGCTGCGCGCCGGGATCCCGGTGGTGGTCTCCAACCGGGGGGCCGCGGCCGAGAACGTCACTGCAGGACGGGAGGGCCTGGTCGTGGAGCCCTTCGACCCGGTTGCCTTGGGCGGCGCCATTGCGGCGTTGCTGGACGACGACGAGCGTCGCCGCGCCATGGGCCACCAAGGCGCCCTTCGCGCCGGTGGCTTCTCCTGGTCCGGCATCGCGGCGCAGTACCGATCTCTCTACCATTCGGTGTGCGCCTCGGCCGTACCAGCATGACCGCTACCCTGCAATCCGGTGGCCGCATGACCGACATGATGTCCGATGTTCTCCACCGTCTTCGCCGACGATCGCCGATAAAGCGGGCCCACGTACGGCGAGTGGCGGAAATCCTGGGATCGCCGCTGCTCCTGGCGGCTTTGGCGTTCACCAAGCTGTACCGGCGATCGTTTCACGAGACCAGCCCGGTGCTGTACGCGGTCTCGGATCGAGTCGGCGTTTACCCGATCATCGACCACTACCACGAGCCGCTCGCCATCCCGAGCCGGCACCTGACCGCCGCCCCGGGGGAACGCCGCCATCTTCCTGCGATCGACCTGCAGGTGGACGCCCAACTGCACCTGCTGGGCCAATTCTCCTTTCAGGACGAGCTGCGCGCCATTCGCCGGTCGAGCGACGGGACCCTCGCACCGTTCTACGACAACCTGGCCTTCTCGCCCGGCGACGCGGCCACGCTCCATAATGTGATTCGGCATTTCCAACCGGGCTCGGTGGTCGAGATTGGCAGCGGCCACTCCACCCGTTTCTGCATGCATGCGTTGCGGCTGAACGCGGCCCATGGCGGCCTCCCCGGCCAGCTGACGTGTATCGAGCCGTTCGAGTCGCCCTGGCTCGAGGACATGGGCGTCGACGTTCTCCGGGCCGAGGTCCAAGACGTCGACCCGGACGTGTTCTCCCGCCTCGGCCCCGGCGACGTCCTGTTCGTGGATTCATCCCACGTGGTGCGACCCCAGGGGGACGTGGTCCACATCTTCAACGAGATCATCCCGGCGTTGGCTCCCGGCGTGTTGGTGCACGTGCACGACATCTTCACTCCGAGGGACTATCCCGAGGAGTGGCTGCGCCGGCGGTGGCTCTGGAGCGAGCAATATCTGCTCGAGGCGCTACTCTCCAACAACCGCCGCCTTGGCGTCCTCCTGTCGGTCAATCTCTTGGCCGTCGACTACCGGCCGCAGTTCGCCGCTTCCTGCCCCGTCCTCGACGACCGGTTGCCCGCCTCGTTTTGGATGACGACGAGGGACTGAGGAACGAAAACGATGAGCCGGGCGATCCAGTTGGTCTCGTTGGCCTCCTCGGCGCCGATGGGCCAGCAGGTACACGAGGCCGCCATCGCCGCCCACATTCGCGGTTGCGCCCCGGCAGACTGGCAGTTCCAGGCGATATCGGTAGGGTCGCTGCGCACGGCCAACGGTGCGACCACACGGCTGCCGATGCGGCTGGTCCTGTCCCTGCCGTTTCCCGCCGCGGCCGCCGTCGGCCGCCTCGCCTATGGGCGGTCGGACCTGGTCCACCTGTTCGATCTCCGGTGCCCGCCGGCGACCGGTGCCACGGTCATCACCATCCACGATCTGCCCCCGCTGCGATTCTCGGACGAAGGAACCCTGCCCCGATTTGCGGTCCGAAGTGCTCGCGCGGCCATGGCCATCATCTCGCCGTCGGAATTCGCGGCCAACGAGGTTCAGGACCTCATTGGAGCCCGCGACGTGCAGGTCATCCCCAATGGCGTGACTGAGATCTTCTGCCAGCACAGCTCCAGCGATAAGGATCAGGCGGCGATGGTGGGATCCCGCGACTTCGTCCTCCACGCTGGTGGGGCCACCGACCGCAAGAATCTCCGGGGTCTGGCGGCGGCGTGGGAATCCGTCGCCCGATCCCACCGCGGTGTCACCTTGGCGATGTGTGGCCCTGCCAGCCCCCGCCGCGACGAGTTGTTCCGGGGAGTGGCCCAGACTCGCTACCTCGGGCACCTCGACCAGTCGACGGTGGCGGCGTTAATGCGCTGCGCCCGGGCGGTCGTGGTGCCGTCCCTGTACGAGTGTTTCGGCCTTCCGGCACTCGAGGGGATGGCCTGCGGAGCGCCCGTCGTCGCGGCCAACACCGGGGCGCTCCCCGAGGTCTGCGGCGATGCGGCGCTGCTGGTCGCCCCGACACCCGAAGGCATCGCCGAAGGGTTGCTCGCCGTTCTCGGCGACGACAGCGTGGCGCGACGTTACGTCAGCGCCGGGCCCCTCCGCGCCTCGCGATACTCATGGGATCGGGCCGCCCAGTCGATCGTCAGACTGTACGAGCGAGTGTCATGAGCCCGCTGACCTGTCTGCTGTTCTCGCCCCTCCCTCCTCGCGAGCCCGACAACGGCGACGCCTCCTTCGCCCGGGACCTGCGGTCGCAGCCACAGCCCGGCGTCACCTATGTCCCCTTACGGCGAGGCGTCGGAGACCAGCGCCCTCGAAGACGGGCCGTCGTGGCGACGGGGCGGCAACCGACCCGGCACGCTGGCCGAGGTGGTGCCCGGGGGGCAACGCCTGGGGAAGCACCTACCCGACGACCTTCGACGCCGGGCCCCGCGTCGTCGAAGAGGCAATGGCGCCCGGTATTCCTGTCGTGGCGCCGGCAGCGTTCGTCCAGGCCGATCAGGTGGTCGACGGCGGGAGCGGTGTCCTCTGTCCCCCAATGACACCGACGCCGCGGGCGACGCTACCGACGATTTCGCCCGCCGGTTGTCGGCTGACGTCCGCAACCAGATGCTTCTGGAGGCGTACGAAGCCGCCGTCGCTCGGGTGCGGCTATGACGTTCCGAGGATCTGACGTGCTTCGTCCCCTCGCGTCCCGCCTGCACCCGCGATGGCTGCTCGAGCTGGTGTTCAAGCACCTGAATACCCACGTGCCGCACAACGGGCTGCAATTGGCATGGCTGCGCCCGCTCGGGATGCACGCCGGACCCCACACCTACATTTACGGCGACTGTGACATCGATGTCGCGGCCCATATCCGGCTGGAAGGCCAAGTTCATATCGGATGGCGCTGCCTGCTCGACGGCCGGGGCGGCCTGCGCATCGGCGAGAACGTCGTCGTCGGGACCCGTTGCCTGTTGATCACCGCCGACCACGACCACCAGGACCCCTTCCCGGGCCGGACGGCACCCATGGTGATCGAAAACCGGGTCTGGGTCGGATGCGGCGCCACGATTCTAAAGGTGTCACCCTCGGTGAGGGCTGCGTCGTGGCCGGGGGAGCCGTCGTCACCACATCGGTCGACCCCTGGACCGTGGTGGCGGGCGTCCCGGCTCGACCTGTCGGATTCCGGAACCGGCATCAGACCTACGAAATGACCTACAGGCCCACTTGGTGGTAGGAGGCCCACATACGATGCCCTACAGCTCACACCTTCCCCTGTCACTCATGATCGACCATATTGTGCGGTTGCAGCCCACGCGGGTGCTCGACATCGGCCCCGGATATGGCAAGTGGGGCTTCTTGGTGCGTGAGGCCCTTGATTTCATGCCCGGCCGCCTGGCGCCCGAACGGTGGCAGGTCACCATCGACGGTGTCGATGCATTTCCCTATGCCTCGCCAATTCTCGACTGGGTGTACGACAAAGTGACCTTGGGATCCGCCCTCGACGTGGTTGACGGGCTTCGGGGATACGATCTTGTCATCCTGGGCGATGTCATCGAACATTTTGAGAAACGTGACGGTTTCCGCCTTCTGCGTGCGCTTCTGGCGCACAACAAAAATGTTCTCATCTCGACCCCGTTTGATTTCTTCGAGCAGGAGATTGCGGACAACCCGTACGAGCAGCACCTGAGCTGCTGGTGCGAAGCTGATTTCAGCGAGTGGCCGGTTGACTACGACGTGGTTGGCGGCTCCATGATCGTGGTCCTTCTGTCCGGCAAGGGCGCTACCATCCCCAGCCTCGCCGAAGCGCGCGCCAGCCATCTCGTGTACTCGATGCCCGGGATGGCCCGCCGCGGCGCCTTGGCGAAATCGTCCAAGAAGGCGTTGGCACGACTCAACGCCGTCTTGGGCCGTCCGGCCGCCTCCACTGGAACAACCAGGGCATGACTCCGTGACGGCGGCGATGTCCACCCGATCCGCGGGCGCGGTGTTTGGACACCACGAACTCCGAGGTATCCCTTGGTGAACCCATGAGCCAACGACGAGTCACGATGGTCGCGATGGGCGCCATGGTGCACATGGGCCAGCAGCGGTACGAGTCCGAGATCCTTCGGGCGGTGCAACGGCTTGCCCCCGAAGCGGGCTGGGACGTAGCCACCGGGTGGTGTCGCACATCCGCGACGCGACAGTCCCTTCGCTGTACGAGGGCTTCGGGCTGCCGGCCTTGGAGGGCATGGCCTGCGGCGGCGCCGCCGCCCGCACCGGTGTCCTGCCCGAGGTGTGCCAGGACGCCGCCTCGTTGGCCGAGGGGACCGTCGAAGTGCTCACTGATGGTATCGCCCAGGTGCTCGGAGGTCCTGAGCTCACTGATGGTATCGCCCAGGTGCTCGGAGGTCCTGAGCTCGCAGACCGGTTGCGCCGCAAGGGTCCCGGCCGTGCCGACGCGTTCACCTGGGACGGAGCCGCAAGGGCCCACGTCGAGGTGTACGACGTCGCCGGCGGACGACAGGTGAGCGCCGGATCCAAGGCTGCTGGTGCCTGACAACGACGCCGACATCCCGGGCTCCGCCGAGGAGCCCCCGATACCGGTGGAACCGGTGGAGCTGTTCGTGGACAAGGACGACGAGGTCGTCAAAGCGGTGGATCTCCAGCACCGAGCGGTGCAGGGCTCCCTGGCGACAGCGATCAACGTGGTGGTTTCCACTCCGACGGCGGCGGTGGGCACCGTGATTGTGGCCCGCCTGCTGCAACCGAGCGCCTATGGGCGCCTGGCGTACCTCTCCATCGCGCTCACGCTGACCCTGTCTGCCAGTGATTTCGGCATGAACGCCGGCCTCGTCCAATGGGGCGCCGCGAGTGCCGCCCGACGGGACAAAGCCGCGACCGCGTATCTGACGTCGAGCGGGAACGGATTTCGGCTCCTCGTCCAACTGCCGGTCCTGCTCGTCGTCGGGTTGATCCTCATCCGCACTCAGCCGGCGTGGGTCCAGGAGACGTTCGTGCTGGCGATGGTGATGAGCGTGGCGACGGCCGGGGCGACGGTTGTGATGACGCTGCAGAATCGCACGGCACCGTTGGCCGTGCTGGCCATGATCAGCAACGTCGTGGTGCAGGTCGGCATCGTGGCGGCTGCATGGCGGTGGCGGGCTCCGGGGCCGGTTTGGGTGGTCCGCCTTGCCATCGGGGTCGCGTTCGCGGCCTACCCCATCTTCTTGGTCGATCGGGCGGATCGCCGGCAGGCCCTGTGGCCCCGGCTGCCCCGGAAGATTCCGGACGGCTTCTGGCGCTTCGCCCTGTTGTCCTGGGCCGGGGGACTGCTGGTGCTGCTGGTGTACTCCCGGTCTGAGGTCTTCGTCTTGAGCTACTACCACCAGTCCCGCAATCTGGGCATCTTCGCCCTGGGATTCGGCTTGAGCCAGCAACTCACGACACCGGTGGACGCCATGCTCGGACCACTGCTACCGGCATCGGCCGCCCTGTTGTCCGCTCATCCCGCTCGGGCCGAGAGGGCTCTGCTCCGGGGTCTCAGGTTCTCGTCGCTGATGTGCGGCGGCATCGCCGCGATGCTCATCCCGGCGGTCTACTTCGTAGTGCCACTGGTCTACGGATCCGGCTATCACGAGGTGGCGGGGATCTTCTTGGTGCTCGGTTTGATCTCGACACTGCAGTCGGTGTCGCATCCCATCAATGCCCTCTACACCGCCCGCCGCAGGGCGGGCGTGATCCTCGGCGTCAACGGGGCCACCCTGGTGGTCGACGGTGCGGTCGCCGTGGGACTGATCCCGTTGCTTGGGGCGTGGGGCGCAGTGGTCGCCAACTCCACGACCCAGATTGTCTCCAGCGCCTGGTTCGCCTTCTTGGAGTTTCGCCACTACGACATCCGCGGGACCACGCTGCTGCTGGTGTGGCGATCCTGGTTCTTGGGTGCCGTCTCCCTCGGCATCGCCCTGCTGGCCGGCCGGGTTTCGCCGTACGGAGATCCGATCGTCAGGGCGGCCCTGGCGGCGGTGGTCGGAGGGCTCGCTTACGTCCTGCTGATCCGTTCCTTCGGGGGCGTCTTGGATGACGATGACCGCGCCGTGATCCTGCGCGTCGTCCCGGCCCGCGTACGTGGCCTACTCGACGCCGTGGCCTCGGTGGTGTCCGTACGGCCCGGCAGCTGACCGCGGCGCCGATGAAGGTCTGCATCGTCCCGTTTGGCAGGACGTGGCTGCACCAGGGGGGGCACAGAACCCAGCAGTTGCAGACTGCGCGCGCCCTACGCCAAGCCGGTGCCAGCGTCGTAGTGGGGGGCGCCGAGTTGGCCGCCACGGCAGGCTTCGACATTGTTCATTTCTTCGGCGACCCGGCGTCGCTGCTCGCCTACGGTCGTCCCCGGGGCCAGCTCATCGTGAGCCCCGTGTATTTCCCGGCGTCAGTGCAACTCGGTCCGGTGCGGTCCAGCACCACCTCGGTTGGCACCGGCATGGACCGCCTCCACCACGTCGGACGCTGCCTGCGCCACCCCCGAGACCGCCGTCGGCAGTGGGACGAACTGCGCTGCTCCCTCACGAGCATCGCGTCGGCGGACAAGATCGTCGTCAACAGCCACGCCGAGGGCCAGCTGCTGGTCGAGGACATCCGCCGCTACGCCGGTGCCGTTGACATGCCACCGCTGCACGTGGCGTATAGCGGTGTCGACGACGTGTTCTTCTCCGGTACTGCCGCCCGGGGACGATCGCTTGTTGGCGAGGCGCCCTTCGTCCTGTGCGTAGCCCGTCCCGAACCGTTGAAAAACCAGGTGGCGCTCAGCCGAGCAATGCAGGCCGTCGATCGGCGACTGGTGCTCATCGGCGAGGTCCTCCGCGGCAACGAGCGGTTCTTCGCCCGGTGCCTCGAGATGCTGCCGTCGCTCGTTCACTTGCCCGACCTCGGGCCGGGCGACCTGGCCGATGTGTACGCCGCCGCCGACGCTCACGTGCTGGCGTCCCACTACGAAACCACGGGCCTCGCCACCCTGGAGGCCCTGGCCGCGGGGACGCCGGCAGTGGTGGGACGGGGTACCTGCGTTGCCGAGTATTACGGCACCGCGGTGCGAGCGGTCGACCCCAACGATTTCCGCGACATCCGGAGAGGAATCCTGGAGGCGCTGGCGGGCCCGGCGGGCACCGAAGCGGCGACCGCCCGCCGGTATCCGTGGACGAGGACCAGTCGGGAGCTCCTGGCGGCCTACCGGGCCTAGTTCGAGGTGGGACCGGGACGCCGCTCGGCCAGCCGCCGCCGGGCGGCGTCGGACAAGGCCCGCCCGAAGATGCGGCCCGCGGCCCGAAGGGAGGGCGCCGCCGTGAGTTCGTCGAGCTTCACCTGGGATTGCTCCGGGTGGACCAGCGAGGGCGGTTGCCCGGGATCGAAGCCGACCTGACGGGACAAGCTGGTCCGGGCCTCACCGGCGGGAGAGGCGAACAGCGGGAGATTCTGCCGGTACCAGAAACCCACTCGACCGTCCTCCCACAACCGGGGCCGCAGGAGGTCGAAGGGCCTCCACCCGGCCCGGGAGAAAAGTTGCAACCAATAGAGGGGCCACTGTTCGTTCGCATGATTGACTCCGCCCTCGCCGGGAACGGCGGCGCTGAACACGGCGACATCGGCGTGCCTCGTCAAGGTGTCGACGAAGGTCGCGGCGGCATCCGCCGGCAGGTGTTCGGCTACCTCTAGCCAGCGACAGCACCACGTCGAACGTGCGGCCCAGGTGGCCAGGCGTGGCCAGGTCATGACGCACGAAACGGGCAGCTGGGATCTGCAGTTGCTCCTCGGGAACATGGAGGCCGTCGACTCCTACCACGTCGCTCCCGCCGCCGTTGACGAACTCGGCCAACCACGCTCCGATGCCGCACCCGAAATCGACTACTGGGGAGGGATGCAGCAGATCGACCAGAGGTGGGACCACGGCCCTGGCCGAGGAACCGGACTGCTCTGCCTGGAGGCTGTAGAAATCGTGGCTGTACATACGGATCCGGCCACGCGGGCAGGTCCCCGAGCTCAGCGATGCCGGGTCGACCGCCCATTAGGCTCGGTGACGTGGTGTCGGGGTCGCTCAACCAGAGGCGAGCGGTGGTCTTCTGAGCGGGCGGGGAGCCCTGGCGGTGGTGATTGTCGGTGAGAGCCTTCCAGACTACGGCGGGTCAGGCGCCAACCAAACCGCCCTTGCGCTGATCCTGGCGGGCAATGGCCACCGCGTGGCCTTCGCCAGCCGGTGGCCGGTCGATCGGGCGGGCGAGCGGGTCCGGTCGCTTCGGGCGGCCGGGGTGGCGCTGCTGGTCCCGAAGTTCACCGGCGCCACCGGAGCCTTCTTCCCCTCGGAATACACCGTCCGGCGGTCCATCCGGCTGGCGGAGGCGGTGCTGCGCAATCGAGCCATGGGCAGCGTCCGGGACGATCCCGCGACCGTCGAACAACGGGAACGCGACGTGCATGCCATCCTCCGGCGTCGCATTGCCCATTGGCTGCGCCGCCAGCGGCCGGCGTCGCCGGTCATCCACGTCATCGGACGAGAAACCACGCCCGTCATGTCCCCGCTACGGGGGCTCGGCGTGCCGCTGGTCTTCACCGAGTTGGGGCAGCTGCTCAACCTGGGCCTGGATGCCACCACCGTGACCCCGGCGGAGGCCGATGCCTATAGCGCCGACAGCCGAGAGGCAGCTCGGGTGCTCGAGCGCCTGGAAGGGAGCGCCATCCGCTTCATCCCGGGGCTGGGCGGCTTCCCTGAGCCGACGACACCGGTTCCCGAGGTCGCGAGCCGGTTCGTGGTGACCAGCCGGCTGGAGCCGGTCAAGCAGGTGCACCTGGCGGTGGAGGCCGTCGCCCAGGTGCCCGGCGTCCGCCTGGACATTCACGGCGACGGCAGCGCCCGGTCCCGGGTCGACGACGCTGTCTCGGATCTGCACCTGTCCGACCGGGTGACAGTCCACGGGATGTCGAACCGTAACGCCGTCAAGGCGGCCCTGGACCGGGCTCACGGCTTCGTCGTGACCTCGCTGCCGAGCGAGGGAACTCCGGTGGCCATACTCGAGGCCATGAGTCGAGGCCGACCGGTGGTGACCACCGCCGTATGGGGTATTCCGGACATCGTTGCCGACGGGGCCGAAGCCTTGTTCCACGACTCCTCACCGTCGGATCTTGCAGCCCAGTTGACGCGCCTGGCCACCGAGCCGGGGCTGGCACGACGCGTGGGTGAGGCGGCGCGACGACGCTGGGAAAGCGAGTTGACCCAAGCGGTCACCGCGGGTGCCTACGAGGCGCTCTACCGCGACGCCATCAGGAGGCGAGCGGCGCCATAGCCATCGTCCCGGCAACCGACACCTTGGACGAGCGGGTAGCTTGTAGCGTTTGTTGCGACTCGAGTAGTGAGGGCAAGAGCGCGACGCTGGTGAACCTCGCCGTGACCTTGGCTCGAGCGGGGCAACGCGTCAGCATCGTCGATTGCGATTTGCGACGGCCGCGGGTGGACCAGTTCTCCACATGACCTCGGACATCGGGTTCACAACGGTCCTGCTGGGCCAGACGCCCCTGTCGAAGGCCCTGCGGAATGTCGCCGAATCCCTCCGAGCTGCTGGCCGGGCGACGGACCAGAGAGATCCTTGAAAGGTTATTGGCGGACACCGATTTTGTGCTGGTCGATTCACCACCGGTGCTGCCGGTCTCTGACGGCGCTGTCATCGCCACTTTGGTGGACGCCACCATTCTGGTCGTAAATGACAACGCCACGAGACGCAAGCAGCTGAGCCGCACGCTGGAATTGCTGGGCCAAGTCGATGCCGGCGTGATCGGCACCGTCCTGAATCGCACCGAAGAGGGCGCATCTATGTACAAGTATAGCGGCAAGTACTAGCAGTACGCCCCGCGGTCGAGCAACGGCTCGAAGACGGCAAATGTCGCGGCGGCCCCCAACGGTAACGGTAAGAAGGGGCGCTCGAATACCGACCGACGGGTGAAAAAGCCGGTGGCGGTGAAGTCGACCGCAGAAGGACGCCACAGCCAGTAACCGCCCTCTTGCGGTCTCGGGGTTGCAGGCGCGGCGCGGCAACTTTGACGCCGGTGGGATGGTGCAGCGCGTTTGGCCCGAGAATCAATCCTGAGTGCGATCACGCCATGGTGCCGGGCCGCAGGGTCTCATGTTCGACGGCACGTTGCTTCCGGCAGCTTCGGAACGGATCGCCCAGTTGGGCAGCACTGTGGAGGATGCCCTGGCGCACGTTTCCCAAACCGTCCACGGAACAGACCACCGCCATCAGGCAAGTCCACGCGTCCATCGACCAAGTCCCTCGGCGCTCAAAGAAGCGCTCGAAGTCTTGGTTCATCAGCACGGCCTCGTGGTCGCCGATCTCCGGTCCTTGCTCCGTCAGTTCCTGGATCGGATCCATACCGGATCACGGCCTGCTTCGTGACCGTGCGCCTCGGATCACGATCAGCGGGTATTGCCCCCACCGGCCACAAAGGCGTGGGAACCGATCCTCAACCAATGCGACGCCTTGGAGCATCCTGGTTCCAAAGGGTGAATCCGGGAAATAGGCTCGTAGGGCGGGGATGCTGAGGCTGCGCCACGTGACCACGTCGTACTGGAACGGCCATTCCTGCGACGACAACCACCGGTAGCTGAACGGTGCGAAATATAGGTTCGGCATGTCTGGTCGGACTTCGTTCTTAAGCCGCCGAAGCATGTTCCGCATCGTGAGAGGAAGCTGGACCACCCGCACGGGGAACGACGCACCCCAGGAGGACACGACGATACCGATGCCGTCTGGCCGGAGCACCCTATGCAACTCTCGGATGGCGGCGCCTTGTTGGTCCCGCGGTACATGGTAGATGGTATGAAGGCTGATGGCCGCGTCAGCGCAGCCGTCTTTGAGCGGTAGATTGGTCACGTCCGCAAGGATGCACAAGGCCGCGGCGCCCAGCTTGCGCTTCGCCTCCCTGAGTGCCCGCGGTGAGAAATCGACACAGACCCGAACGTCGAAGTCCTCCGAAAAGTCCAGGTAGTCCTGGTATTGGATCGGTCCTGACGCTGCGTCGACGAGATACTTGCCCCGCCTTGGCAGGTGGTCGTTGACCCGGCGGTTGCAGTGGTGACGGTACGGCTCCGATACCGCCCGCAGGTCCTCGAACAATGCGGCGTCGGCATAGACGTCGGATTCCTGCTGCCACCCTATTTCCTCGTAAAACGTCCTCACGTCGCTGTGAGTGGCCCGAGCGGTGGGCCTTCCGCAGTTTCCGTCTGCCTCGGTGTCGATCGCCAGGTCGGCCATGAGGACGTAGATATCATCTTCTACGGGGTACAGGAACCGGCCGCACGATGATGCCAGGGCGCCGCTCAACGGACGTTCCGCGACCATCCCCGTCGTGTGCCGCACCTCGCCCAATCGGATCCGCCGGTTGATGTCCTTTAGCGCCACCTCGCTGAGGAGCCTGAGGTCCGAGCCGGTCAGCGGGCAGCGGAGGATCGAAAGGTGCTCAGTTGCCGTCCTCAAGAGACCGGGCGACGACCCTTGAGCGTTATCGCCACCGCCTGGTGCAGCCGTATGGCGAAGGATGCTTCGGAGAAGGACTCGGCGTGGTCCTTGATGGCCTCGGGCTCCCAGGCGGTGGTCGCCATCTTCCGCACAGCCGCCACGATCGACGGCGGCATTGGCTCGGGGAAGAAGACCCCGGTTTTCCCGTCGATCACGGTGTCCAGGAACCCCGCCCCTTCCAGGACGACGGCGGGCCTGCCGCACGACGCGGCTTCCAGCGCCGTCAAACCGAAGTCTTCGCAGGCGGCCGAGACCACGGCGGCCGTGTTCCGGTAGAGCCACCGGAGCTCGGCATCCTCAACATGGCCGAGGAGCCGGACGTTGCGAGGGCACGCGGCGCGGACCCGCTCCTCCTCGGGACCCGATCCCACGACGATGAGTCGTTGGTCCGGTAGGTCGGCGAAGGCGGAGATCACGGCGTCGACCTGATTGTAGGTCGACAAACGGGACACACTGAGCAGATAACCAGGAATGACACCGGCGACTGGATGGTCGGTTACCTCCGCGAACGATGTCATCGGCGGTGGCACGACCAGGGCGTCGATCCGGTAGGCCTCGGCGAGGCGGTCCCTCACGATCGCCGAGTTCGCATAATACAGGTCGGCGGTCGTGGCCGGGGGACGATCGGTGTGTCGCAACGCCGGGGCGAGCATCCGAGCGCCGGCGCGGAGCACGGGCGGCCACCCGGCGAGATACTCGTCGGCTTGCTGAAACAGTCACCGAGATGAGCGTATGGCAGTAGACGATCTTGACCCCCGTGCTGTGGGGCCCGTGGGCGAATCCACTCGAGGAGCAGATCAGAGCGTCGGCGTCGACGTCGACGCGCAAGCGCGAGAACGCCACCTGGTAGACGGGGAGGCCCCATCGATGGTCCTGGCGCAGGGCCGCAATGCGGTTGGGCCAAAGGGTCCGGACGTCGTAGTCCCGGAACTCCTGGTAGGTGCGCTCGGGCTCGTACACCGAGGTGTAGAGTGGTGCGTCCGCGAAGGCCCTCAAGCGACAGCATCAAGGGCGTCGTTCTGAATGCTGGCCTCGGATGGCCAGCAT
>JBOGGN010000205.1:0-23885 GCA_050744165.1 Acidimicrobiales bacterium
GCGCCGCGGCCGCGGCGCGGGCCGACGGGGCCGGCTCGACATACTCCGGCGCATCACCAATCGGCCCGGTGGTGCTGACGGGTTGCCCGCCGACGACGCCGATCCCGACTGCGACCCCGCCGTCGCACCCGACGGTGCTGGTGCCCGAGTCGCAGCTGCCAACGCCACCCTCGCCGGCGCCCCGGGTGAAGGACCTGTCGGCGATTAGCGACAAGGGCATGTTCATCTGGCAGATCCACCTCACCAGCGGCGGCGACGTCAGCGCCATCGTCAACCAGGCCGTGGCCGCTGGGTTGCGGCAGGTCTGGGTCCGGGTGGGCGACTCCTTTGATGGTTTTTACGGCGCTTCGGAACTGGACACCCTCGTCCCTGCTCTCCACCGGGTCGGGGTGGCGGTCGTGGGGTGGGGCTTCCCCTACCTGTACGACCCCGTGGGTGACGCCGCCTGGACTGCCGAGGCCATGGCGTGGCGTGGCCCCGGCGGTGCCCGGCTGGACGGGTGGGGGGCCGATATCGAGACCTCGAGCGAGGGCACGGCGCTAGACGGCACGCGGTCGTCGACCTATCTGGGTTTGGTCCGGCCGGACATGGGAGGCCGACCATTGGTGGCGATCGTGTTTCCGCCCACCGCCTACTGGCTGGCCCACTACCCCTACACGGCGGAAGCCCCCTACGTCGACGCCTTCGCGCCGATGCTCTATTGGAGCTGCATGGAGCCTGGCGCCGACGCCCAGATGGCCATCCAGGCGCTCGGTGCCATGGCGCCGCTGCACCTGATCGGGCAGGCGTACGACATGGGCCCCTATGGCGGGCGGAACGGGTCCCCAAGTGGTCCCGAGATCGCTCGCTTCCTCGACGCGGCCCGCCGGGGCGGCGGCGTGGGGGGCTCGTTCTGGGTGTGGCAGGACGTGACGCAGACCGAATGGGCTTACCTCGCGGGTTACCGCTGGTTGGGGTGAGCCGGTATCGGCGCGGGGTGGGGTGAGCCCGGCGTCGCCGCTGGTTGGGGTGAGCCCGGTATCGGCGCGGGGTGGGGTGAGCCCGGCGTCGCCGCTGGTTGCGGTGAGCCCGCTGTCGCCCGGCGTCGCCTAGCGTTTCGTCCGGATGGACTTGGACTACCCGCCCGAAGCGGAGGCGTTTCGCGTCGAGATCCGAGAATGGCTCGACGCCAACCTGCCTCAAGACGGGTCACGGCCGAGCCCTGACGAGTGGGCCGAGCGACTGGAGGCGGGCGGCTGGATCTGCGCCACGTGGCCGGTCGAGTACGGTGGCAAGGGCCTGAGCCTGATGGAGGCGGTGGTCCTCGCCGAGGAGTTCGAGCGGGCCGGGGTGACGATGCGGGCCGATTTCTTCGGCGACACCCTCGTGGGCCCGACCATCCTGCGATGGGGCAGCGAGGAACAAAAGAAGGAGTTCCTCCCTCAGATTCTCTCCGGGCGCATCCGTTGGTGCCAAGGGTTCTCCGAGCCTGACGCCGGAAGCGATCTGGCATCGCTCAAGACCCGGGCGGCCCTCGACGGCGACGAGTGGGTCATCCACGGCCAGAAGGTGTGGACGACGGGAGCCAAGGAGGCCGACTACGTCTTCCTCTTGGCCCGGACTGACCCTGAAGCCCCCAAGCACGCCGGCATCTCCTACCTGCTGGTGCCCATGAAGCAACCCGGCGTGGACGTGCGGCCGATCCACCAGATCGATGGCTCGGCAGAGTTCAACGAGGTCTTCTTCGACGCTGCCCGCTGCCCCAAGGACAATGTGGTGGGCGGAATCAACAACGGTTGGACCGTCGCCATGACCACCCTCGGCTTCGAGCGTGGCACCTCGGCCACGACCGGCTACCGGCGGTTCAAGAAGGAGTTGGACGACCTCATCGGAATGGCCCGGAAAAATGGGCGGATCCAGGACCCGGCCGTCCGCCAGGGACTGGCCGCCGCTTGGACCAAGGTGAAAATCATGCAGATCAACGGGCTGCGATCCCTCACCGCCGCCCTCCGGCCCAAAAGCGGCGGCTCGGGCCCCCGGGACCCCGGGGTGGCGGCGCTGGCGGCCACCAACAAGATGTTCTGGTCCGAGTACCACCAGGAGGTCATGGATTTGGCGGTCGACATTGCCGGCCTGGCCGGCCAGGTGCTGAGCGGCTCGGGGGGCGCCGAGTTCGTGCCCGGCTACGGGCTGCGGCGCACGATGCCGGGCTACCCCGTGAGCGTGTTGCAGTCGTCGTTCTTCTTTTCCCGCTCGGAAACCATCTGGGGCGGCACCGCCGAGATCCAGCGCAACATCGTGGGGGAGCGGGTTCTCGGCCTGCCCCGGGAGCCCCGCCCCTAGCGACGGTTACCCGCCGATGCTCTCCGGTTCGCCCTCATCGGCTCAGGTCGATCCTCTCCGGGTGGCTGTATATGTTGAACCGCTGGCCCCGCACGAACGCCGCCAGCGTCACCCCAAGGCGCTCGGCCGCCTGCACGGCCAGGCTCGACGGCGCCGACACGGCCACGATCATCGGCAGACCGGCCATGGCCGCCTTCTGCACGATCTCGAAGCTGACCCGCCCCGAGACGACCAGTACCTCGTCACGCAGCGGGACCCGCCCCGCCAGCAGCGCGTGGCCGACGAGCTTGTCCACGGCGTTGTGCCGCCCGACGTCCTCCCGCACCACCAACTCCCCGTCCGGCCCATGGACGGCGGCGCCGTGGAGGCCCCCCGTTCGGTCGAACAGCGGCTGGTCGGCCCGAAGACGGTCCGGCAACTCCACGATTTGTGACCAAGGGATGGGAAAATGCGCCGTCCCCGCCGCCACCACCCCACAGGCGGTCTGGACCTCATCGAGGCTCGCCTTGCCGCAGATGCCGCAACTGGCGTTCACTGCGAAGCTGCGGGTCCCGCGGTTGTCGGCGAGCGGGCGGGTGAGATCGACGGTCACGATGTTGAGCCGCTGCTCGCCGCCTTCGGGAAGATCGCAGTAGCGGACCGCGGCGACGTCATGGCGGCTCCGCACGATGCCCTCGGTGAACAAGAAGCCGACTGCCAACTCGAAATCGTGCCCCGGGGTCCGCATCGTCACTGCCACCGAGCGGGGTTGTTGTCCCGGCCCTCCCGCCCGGATCTCCATCGGTTCCTCGGTTGCGACCTCGTCGGGCATCTCCAGGTGATGGTCGACGCGGACTGCGATCACCCGTACTGGGGTGGACGCCCGGCGGATTGTGGAGGCGATGCGGGGCACCGATGGGGACGATGGGGACGAGGGGTGGGGCGACCCGATGGTTGCCAGATCCCGGGCAGAGTCGGGGGCGATGTTTGCGAGGTCCGCCGGAGTGTCGACGTCGAAGAGAGCCTTTTCGGTGGCCGCGTCGGCGTCGAGCCAGGTCACGGGGACCGCGGACAGCAACGCCATGAAGGACAGCTCGCCGGCGGCGACGAGTTCCTGGGCTCGGACGACAGCCGCGGCGCTGTAGCGGGCGCACACCGGCTGGGCTCGCCCGGAGCCATCACGGGGGACAACGCTGTGCTCGGCGGTCGGGACCGGGCAGTCCGCCAACCGCTGCAAGAACCCGGCGGTGAGGTTGGGCAGGTCGGTGGCCACGACCAGGACCGGACCGGCGTGGCCTCGATGGCGCAATGCCGCCCCTCCCGCCGCCAGCGCCGCCAACGGCCCGGATCCGGCCGGATCTTCCCGTACCGCGGGCAGGGCGGTGAATCCTGGGCCGACCTCGACGACCGGATCGGCCGCGCCCAGAAGGAGCGCCGCTGTGCGTTGCGCCAAGAAATCGCCATCAACGACCAGCCGGGCCTTGTCCCGCCCCATGCGGCGACTGGCGCCACCGGTAAGCAGCAGAGCAGCTGGACGGCTCCCTGACGGAGTCCCACGAGCAGGCACGGACCTATTCTGCCGCCGGGTGCCGAGCCCCATTCGGTGACCCCTTGGGTGAAAGCGACCCGTCCCATGGGTAGAACCACCGGAGTGAACCAACTGGCCGCCACAGATGTGGCCCTGGGCAATCGGTATCGCCTCCTCTCCCCGCTCGGGGCAGGCGGCATGGCCGAGGTCTACGAGGGGTGGGACGATCGGCTGGCACGCCCGGTCGCCATCAAGCTGCTGCGCCCTGATCTTGCGTGCCACCCGGATCTGCGGCGGCGCTTTGAGTTCGAGGCGAAAGCCGCGGCCCGGTTGTCACATCCCAACGTGGTGTCGGTATACGACGCTGGGGAGGAGGACGGGCGCTCCTACATCGTCATGGAGCGGTTGCGGGGCGAGTCCCTCGCCGACGTGATCCGGCGAGGCCCGATGGACCAGGCGTGGCTGCGGCGCATCGCCGAGGAGGTGCTGGGGGCTCTCGCAGCTGCCCATGCCGCCGGCATTGTGCACCGCGATGTGAAGCCCGCCAACATCCTCCTCGGGTCCGACGGCTGCGCCAAGGTCGCCGACTTCGGGATCGCCAGCGTCACACAGGAGCAACTCGGAGCCGATGATGACAGCCCCACTGCCTGCCACACCGGCGTGGGCCTGGTCATCGGGACGATCGCCTACATGGCGCCCGAGCGGGCGATGGGGCAACCGGCGACGGTGCAGAGTGATCTGTATTCCCTGGGCGTGGTGTTGTACGAGGCGTTGACTGGAGTAAAGCCGTTCGCTGGGGGCACGGCGGTCGAGATCGCGGACGCCGCCCTCAAACGGCAAGCTCGAAACCCGGCCGTCCTCCGTCCCGACGCCGATCCCCAGCTGGTGGCTGTGATCGGCCGGGCTATGAACCCCGATCCGGCGCACCGCTACCCGACAGACGCGGCTATGGCCGCCGACCTACGCAGCCCGGGCCCCGAGCCCACGGCAGTGTTCAACTCGGCGGCGGTCGGTGCCCTTAGCGCAGCCCCGCCCGCGGGCGGTTCGTCGTGGGTTGGGGAGTCGCCGGTCGCGGGGTCGTCGGTCGGGGCCGCCGCCGCCGAGTCGGCTCTCGCGGCTGACCTGTCGCCGATGCCGGCTACCGCTGGCTCACCGGATCCCGCCGCTCTGTTTGACGACGCCGATGTCGACGGCCTGGCTCTGCTTCAGGCGCCCGAAGCCGGCGGCGATGCGCACCGGGCGGCGACCGTCCTCACCCCGCAGGCCCGCCAACGGCGGAAACAGGCTGCGGTGGTGGCGGTCGCAGCGGTGGCGGCGGTGGTGCTGGTGTTGACGATGGTCCACCCGAACCCCACGTCGCAGGCCAGCCCGACCACCACGACGGCGCCTGCGCGAGCCGCGGCAACCACGCCGAGCACGACTCCGCCGAGCACGACTCCGAACCTGCTGGCCACGGATGCAACGTCCGAGGCGCTCGATGCCATCGCCCGGCAGGTGGCATCGTCGGGCAGTGCCGCCGCCGGGCAGTTGGCGAGTGGACTGCAGCAGGTAGCCACCATCGCCGACGCCACTGCTCGGGCAACCGCCGCTACCAACCTCTTCAACCAGGCGGGGCAGTGGTTGCAGCGGGGTGAACTGACCTACAGCACCTACGTCGCTGCCGTGAGCGTTCTTCAGCAGGCCGGTGCGACGGGATCGATCCTCGCCCCCTCGCCCTCGCCCTCGCCCTCGCCCTCGACCGCTCCCTCGCCCTCGTCAGGGCAACAAGCCAAGCACCACAGTGGAGGAAAGAAGGACTGAGCTCCGCCCGCCGGGAATGATGTGGGGGTGCCGAGCTCCACTTCCACCCCTGAGGACGCCAAGGCGGCGGCCGTCGAGGCCCTCGAACGCATCGCGTACCTGTTGGAACAGGCTCGCGAACCCACCTACCGAGTGCGTGCCTTTCGGAGTGCTGCCGCCACGATCGGGCGTACCCCAGCCGATCAACTGGTGCACCTGGCGGATGCCGGCCACCTGCAGCAGCTGAAAGGTATCGGCGACACCACGGCGACGGTGGTGGCCGAAGCGTTCGCCGGCCAGGCGCCCCATTACCTGACCCGCCTCGAGTCCGAGGTCACCCCCGCCAACGCTCCCGAACTCGATCCTGCGGTCCTGGCACTGCGAGCCACCCTCAGAGGCGACTGCCACACGCACTCAGACTGGTCCGACGGCGGCAGCCCGATCGACGTCATGGGCCGCGCCGCTCGGGACCTCGGACACGAGTACATCGTCCTGACCGACCACTCGCCCCGTCTCACCATCGCCCACGGCCTGTCGCCCGAGCGGCTTAGCCAGCAGCTGCAGGTGGTGGCGGCGCTCAACGCCGAGCTGGCGCCGTTTCGGATCCTGACCGGCATCGAGGTCGACATCAACGAGGACGGGACCCTCGACCAGGAGGACGAGCTCCTGGCCGGTCTCGACGTGGTCGTGGCCAGCGTCCACTCCAAGCTGCGCATGGAGACCGAAGGGATGACCCGCCGCATGGTGGCGGCAATGGAGAACCCCCACGCCGACATCCTCGGGCACTGCACCGGTCGCATGCTCCTCGGCCGAGGCCGTCCGCAGTCGAGCTTCGATGCCGGCGAGGTCTTTTCCACCTGTGCCAAACACGGGAAGGCCGTGGAGATCAACTGCCGGCCCGAGCGGCTCGACCCCCCAAAGCGGCTGCTGCGCCAGGCCCTCGACGCCGGCTGCGTCGTCACCATCGACACCGATGCGCACGCCCCCGGGCAGCTGGAGTGGCAGGTCAACGGGTGCGAGCGGGCGGTCGCCTGCGAAGTGCCCCGGGAGCGGATCGTCAACAGCTGGTCGGTCGAGGTGGTGCTGGCCTGGGCCGGCGCTCACCAGGAGGGGGCGGCGACGGCCGGACCGGCGAACGCCCCGGGCGCCTGACTTCCGCCGGCAGTCCCGTAGCCTGGAGCGGTGCCGCAATTGCAGACACCACCGAGAGTGCAATGACGGTTACCGACGCCTTCGTTGGGTTGGTGCAGGGGCCGGAGAATGCGCTCCCTCTCGATCACGCTGCCCTTCTCGTGGCGGCTCACGCCTCACCTGGCCTCGACGTCAGCGCCCAGTTGGATCGTCTCGACGAGTTGGCCGCTCGCTGCCCAAAGCCCAGCCTGGAGGGGCTGTGCCAGCTGTTGTTCGAGGACATGGGATTCGCGGGCGACACCTCGGACTACGGCGACCCCCGCAACTCGTTTCTCGACCAAGTACTCGACCGCCGCGTCGGCATCCCGATCTCGCTGTCGGTGCTCATGATCGAGATCGGCCGGCGGGTGGGCGTGGCGCTCGAAGGGGTGGCGATGCCGGGCCATTTTCTGGTCCGCCACCAGGGAAGCCCGGACCTTCTTATCGACGCCTTCCATGGCGGGCGGACGCTGGATGCCGAGCAGTGCGCCAAGATGTTTTCCACCCTGTTCGGGGCGGATGCCGCCATGACCCCAACCATGCTCGACGCCGTCGGGCCCCGGGTCATCCTGGCCCGCATGCTGGCCAACTTGAAGCGCAGCTACATCGATCGCCGTGACCCGGCGGGGCTGATATGGGTCGGGCGGCTGCGCGCCGCCATTCCCGGGGTGGACTCCGCCAACGAGATGATCCAGCTGGCTCAGCTGCTGGTCAATCTGGGTCGCTTTGGCGAGGCAGCTGACGCCTTGGAGGAGCTCGCCGGGACCCAGGGCGAGCGTGGAGCGAGCATGCTCGTCCGGGCCAGGGCGCTGCGGGCCCGTCTCAACTAGGTCCGTCACCGGCCTCGGGGGTGCGCTTGACCGGCCCCGATGGCCGAGACCGGGCGCAGACGGGACTCCTTCCGGCATTTGCGAAAAATCTGGGCAAAATCGCTAAAGGTCGCCGGGCGAGCTGCCGATGACCTCTTTAGACGTGTCGCAGAGGAGGCCATCGTGCTCGGCGTGCTCGGCGTGCTCGGCGTGCTCGGCGAAGGCAGCTGGCCGCGGGGGCTGGGAGAGTCCAGAACGCGCACCGGGCAGGTTCGGCAGCAGTCAAGCGCGGCTCGGGTAGAGCGCTATTGGGGGCGGGATGCGGCGGGCATAACGCGGGATGCGCTGGGATGACGGCAGGAGTGCAGCGGCTGTGATGCGAGGTGCGGCGGCGTTGAGGCCGGGCGTGGGGGTTCGCCGGCGATGATCACCGCCTTCCGCCGCGGCAAGACGCGGGGACTGCCGGACCGAGACCTGGACCGGTTGGTCGAGCGATTCGGCGCTCTGCTCGTGGTCCGGGTCGGCATCGCCGTCACCGTCTTCGTCGTGGCTGCCTTCGCCCGCTCCGTGATCGGTATCGGCGTCGTCGTCGTTGGCCCGGTGACTTTGGCTTACTTGGTGTTCGCCGTGCTGGCCGAGGTGGTCCGCCGCCGAGGGCGGGGGTTACGCCTCGACATCCAAGCGATCATGCAACTGGTCGACGTGACCTACATCGCGCTGATCATGGCGCCGACCGGCGGGCCCCGAAGCCAACTGGTGTTCCTGCTGTACATTCACCTGATCGCCGTCACCCTGGTCGGCGGTCACCGCACCGGCGTCCGGATGGCCCTGGTCGACTCGCTGGTGTTCATCATGCTCTACACGTTCTCGGTCAACGTTCGCCTGAGCGAGCTGCTGGGAACGCAGATCGCGGCCGCCAACGAGCCCAGCACCAGCGCCGTGGTGCTGTCGGTGCTCGCGTTTTGGTTGATCGCGGGCTCGACTGCGTTCTACTCGTGGGTGAACGAGCGCGAGTTGCGCCATAGCAAACGGGAGCTCGAGGGCCTAGCCCACATGTCGCAGGCCCTGGAAGGCGTTGGCGGGGCCGGCGAGATCATGAAGGTGCTGTTGTCGGCCTCGGTGGAGGCCTTCGGGTTCCCCCGTGGGGTGGCAGTTCTGTCGCTACCTGACGGCACCATCGCGACGTCGACCGTCCACAATGCTGACCCGCCGGGCACCACGCCCTCGATGGAGGTGGCTCCCGCGAGGACCGATTTCGTCGTGCAACGGGCGTGGGCCGAACGGGCGCCGGTCCTGGTGCGCTCCCTTGACCCCGCCTCCGACCCCGTGCTGGACCGCCTCCTGCCCCACGCCCGCAACGTGGTGGTCCTGCCGCTCAGCGCCGAGGGCGATCCCATCGGCGCTCTGGCCGTCGAGCGGGGCGGGCCGTTTGGCGTCAAGCTGCCGGTGCGGGCCGTCACCATGCTGAACCAGTTCGCGGCTAACGCCGCCATGGCGGTGCGCAACACCCGCCTGATGGCCGAGGTCGAGCGCTTGGCCAACGAGGACGCCTTGACCGGTCTCGCCAACCGCCGCGTCTTCGAGGAGTCCCTTGCCCGTGAGGTGGCCCGCACCCGGCGCAGCTTTGAGCCGCTCGGCCTCATCGTTTTCGACATCGACCACTTCAAGCGAATCAACGACACCTACGGTCACCAGGAAGGCGATGAGGTGCTGCGCGAGGTGGCGGGGGTGCTGATGCGCATGGCCCGCGATATCGACCTGGTGGCCCGTTACGGGGGCGAGGAGTTCACCGTGGTCCTGCCCAACTGTTCGCTCGAGGATGCTCTTGGCGTCGCCGAGCGGATGCGCTCAGCTGTTGCCGGCGACTCCAACCTGGTGGGCGTCACGGTGAGCGCCGGGGTGGCCTCCATCCCGGCAAATGCCGCCGACGGGGAGTCGCTGGTGGCGGCGGCCGACGAGGCCATGTACTGCTCCAAGCGAGCCGGGCGCAACCGGACGACACCGTCTCCACGGCAGGGGCCGAGCGTTCCTACGTTCTATCGCTGACCGTCTCGCTTGCCCGGCTCGACCAGGGTGTTGCCCCGGGCGGGAGGCCGGCCTGGGAAAGGGGTCGGGGCGCCGTTCGGACCCATGCAAGGATGGTCGTCATGAGCGGGCTGTTCGAGGACCTCACCTGGCGGGGCCTGGTCCACCAGGTCACCGATACTGAGACGCTTCCGAAGCTGCTCGATGGCGACTCGTTGGTTGGCTACATCGGCTTCGATCCCACCGCCGACAGCCTGCATGTGGGATCGCTGTTGCAAATCACCCTGCTTCGCCGGCTCCAGAAGGCGGGCCATACCCCGATCGCCCTTTTGGGTGGCGGAACCGGGATGATCGGCGACCCCGCGGGCAAATCCGAAGAGCGGGTGTTGCTCAACCTGGAGGCGCTGGATCACAACAAGGCGGGCATCCGGGCTCAACTGGAGCGCTTCATCGACTTCGGCTCTGGTGGGGCCGGCGCGAAGCCAAGTAAGGGGGCAAGGTCCGGCCGGGCGGTCCTCGAGGACAACTTCTCCTGGCTCGGCGAAGCCAGACTCTTGGACTTTCTCCGGGACATCGGCAAGCTGTTCACGGTCAACGAGATGGTTCGGAAAGATTCGGTCCGCTCGCGTCTGCACGGCCGGGAACAGGGCATCTCCTTCACCGAGTTCTCCTACATGCTCCTCCAAGCGTGGGACTTCCTGCAGCTGTTCGACCGCTACGGCTGCCGGCTGCAGCTCGGCGGCAGCGATCAATGGGGCAATATCACAGAAGGCGTCGACGTCATCCGCCGGGTCCGTGAGGTCCAAGCCTTCGGCCTTACAAGCCCACTCATCACCAAGGCAGACGGCACCAAGTTCGGCAAGACCGAGACAGGCAACGTCTGGTTGGACGCCCGGCGCACGAGCCCGTACGCCTTCTACCAGTTCTGGATACGCACCCCTGATGCCGAGGTCGGCCGGCACCTCCGGGCCTTTACCGACCTTTCCCACGACGAGATCGCGGCGCTCGATGAGGCGACCGCCGAGCATCCCGAGCGCCGGGAGGGCCAGCGGGCGCTAGCCCGCGCCGTGACCGACCTGGTTCATGGCCCAGAGGAGACGCAGCGGGCGCAACGGGCGGCGGCGGCGTTGTTCACCGCCGAGATCGCCACCCTCGACGTCTCGTTGCTGGCCGATGCCCTCGGTGACGCACCGACCTCGCCGCTGGCCGCCACCGACCTCGACGGCGGGCTGTCGCTTACCGACGCCCTGGTCCGAACCGGGCTGGTGACTTCCCGCAGTGAGGGCCGCCGACAACTACAAGCCGGCGGCGTGTACGTCAACAACGCCCGCCAGCGCGACGACCGTCCGCTCGGCCGGGACGACGTGATAGGGGAGCGGTTCGTAATCTTGCGGCGGGGCAAGGCGCAACAGCATGTGCTCCGCCTCTCCGGCTAAGGGGCTCAGGAGAGGACCCGCAGCGACGCCGCTTACCTTACGACGATAAGTTATTACCCCTAACACAAGTGCAGGGCGTCCCAACGCCCTGCAATTGTGTTAGGGCTGTTAAGTCATCGTCTTTGCCGAGCGGTGGCCCGGTCGTGGCACGCTCGTTGAACAGCGTTGGCCAACAGTTCGGGCGTGGTGTTGGCCGTGACCGGAATGACCAGCCAGCCAGCGGCGACCAGGCGCGCTCTCCGGTTGCTGTCGTGGTCGCGATCCGACGGGTAGCTGTGAAAGCGGTCACTGTCCCATTCGATGGCGATCTTCTCGGCCACCAACGCTCGATCGAGCCGGTAGGGATGCCCGTCGATCCGGACGGGAAACTGCCGTCGGGCGGGCGGCAGGCCGAGTTGGTCCCAAAGCGCGTTCATTCTCGTCTCGAAGTCGCTGTCGTCCGGCCGATATCCGGGGATCCGCGGTGCCAGAACCTCCTCGATCCGATTCAAATGGCGTTCGTGCCGACGTCTCAGCATGTCGACCGAGCGGCGGAGCCGGGCCAGGTCGACGATGCCGCGGCGGAGGGCGTCGTCGACACATTCGCCCAACTGTTTGCCGGCGAGCGCCATGCCGCTGGCCAAGTCGACGATGGTTCGCTCCGCCGTCATCACTGGGAGGAAGCCCTTGGTCGTGGTTTCCTCTGACGTCAGCTCTGCGAGATGAAAGGTGACGCCCTTCAGGGTGATCCGTTCCGGCCCGCAGAGGTAGATGCCCGCCCGATCCCGCCCGCAATGTCGAAGGGTCCAAACGGCACCGCTGGTCGTGTACGAAAGAACCGATCCTTTGCCACCAGCGAGTGCCGCTGCCAGCCTGGCCTGTTCCCAACTGACAGGCACCGTCGCGACCCGCCACACGTGCGGGCGGACGACCACGATGAGCCCCCGGGTGGCGACCCACTTGATCCGGTCCTTCGACCACCCCATGCCCTTCAGCTGCGCGTTGGTCACCAGCCCGAGTTGACGCTTCGAGAACTGCGCCAAGTCGGCCAGGTTTGCTGCCATGCCCGCATTATCACGAACCCCAGTGACACTGATGTCGTTGGATGTTTAGACGGCCCAGCGAGACCTCCGTGGTCAGCGGCCGGCGACGAAGTCGGCGAGAGCCTGGGCCAAGCCGACGGCGACCTTCTGGCGGAAGTCGGGTGACTCAACGAGCGCCGCGTCGGTGGCGTTGCGCATGTTTGCGCACTCGATGAACACCTTGGGGACTGTCGACATGTTCAAGCCGCCGAGGTCGCTGCGCACGGCGAGGGCGTCGGTCCCGTAGTAGGTCGAGAACGGCTCGCCAGTCGCTGCCTGGTAGTCCTGCCGCACATCCAACGCCAGGCGGTCCGAGGGGCCACGATGACGGTGTTGTAGCCCGGGATAGGGGCTGGTTCGAGCACCTGGAATCCGCGGCCACCCGGTGGGTTGCCATCGCCATGGATGGACAGGGCGACCGTGGCGCGGGCCTTGTTAGCGATCTCGGCCCGCTGGTTGACGCACGGCCCGACACCGGTGTTGTTGGTCCGGGTCAGCATGACGTTGGCGCCGGCCGCCTGCAGTAGCGCCGTCATCCGGGTGGCGACATCGAAGGTGAACGCTGCCTCCGTGTAGCCGCTGTCCGTCTCGGTCCCAGTGGTGTCACACGCCTTGTACCCGTTGCCGACGAAGACGTGCTGGTTGATCGCCGCCGGGTCAGTCCAGTTGCCGACGTTGTGGCCCGGGTCGAGGACGATTGTCTGGCCTCGAACCGCCCCCATGCCCGCAGACGCCGGCCCTCCGGCCGTCGGCAGGGATTTGGGACCCGTTTGTCGTCTGCCCAGGGAGCGAGGTAGCCGTCGAGACGACGGTCGTATGGGGCGCTGTCCTGGTCAGCACAGCGGTCGCCGTTGTCGCGGCACTTGCCGCAACCGACGACGACGCGGCACGCGCGCGTCGCAGAGGAAGCCTTTGTAGCCCGGCCCGAAGCGCCGTGACACGCCGCCAGACCGGCTGTGACCAGGAAGGCGACCGCGAATGCAACCGCGCCACGACCAGAGCATTGGGACGTCGTGAGGCGCCACCGTAGGGGCGTCCACCCCGGCGGTGGTGGCATTCCCGACGGCAGACTCGCGCAGTGGGTGTCCGCCGAAACCATCGTCTCCTTCCACGCCCACACAGACGACGAAGCCATCTTCACCGCCGGAACCATGGCCCTCATCAAATGGATCCGCGGGAACTCACGCCCCCCTTGACGGGCCGCACGAGCCCGAGAGCGCCTGGCGGATGGCATCCCCGGTCGCAGCCATGGCGGCGTCGTCGGGGTAGCGCTGTCGTGGCCACATGAACCCCCGCAGGCCGTCCTTGAACCGCCGGGGCACGACGTGGACGTGCAGGTGGGCGACACTCTGGCTGACCCGGTTGTTGTTGGCCACGAACGTGCCGTGCGCCCCCATGGCGGCTTCGACGGCGCCCGCCACCCGCTGGACGGCGCCGAAGAACGGCCCCACCGACGCCGATGGCAGGTCGGTCAAGGTTTCCACGTGAGTTCGGGGGACGACGAGAACATGCCCCAGAAAAACCGGCCGGATGTCCAAAAATGCCACCACGTCCGCCTCGTCGAGCACCACTTCGGCCGGGGTCTCGCCCGCCGCCACCTGGCAGAACAGGCACCCGGCGGCGAGGGTGCTTGCGCCCATGCCCGATTGTGCCAGCATGCGGGGTATGCCCAATGAATCCTCCGTCCCTCTGAGCCAGGGCCTGCCGGAGAGTGTCCTACCTCCGGCGCCGGCGCCGGCCCAAGCCGCGCTGGCGGACGCTCGGGCGGTGGCCGACGATGGGCGCAAGGCGGCGCTGGCAACGGTGGCGGCCGCCTATCCCCGGTACCTCGATGCGTGGGCGGAGTTGGCCGAGATCTCAACCGACGACGTGGAGGGCTATGCCTACGCCCGGGTCGGCTACCACCGCGGCCTCGATGCTGTGCGGGCCGCCGGGTGGCGGGGCTCGGGCTATGTCCGGTGGCGCCATCCGTCCAATCGCGGGTTCCTGCGGGCGCTCGACCAGCTTCGTGCCCGAGCGGCGGCGATCGGCGAGTCCGACGAGGCCGAGCGCTGCAACACCTTCCTCCACCAGTTGGATCCCGACTGGGACCGTCGGGACGCCGGCTGAACCCTGCGGTGCCGTTCGGGGCGGGGCCGAGCGATCCGGGGCTTGACGCCGCGCGGGCCCATGCCGACCGGTCGACGGGAGCCGAGCCGCGCCACGTATTTTCCCCCCGTAGAGCAGCTGTCGACGAGGTGCGCGTCTACGCCCTGGACCTGCCCCAGTTGTGGTTTTTGGTGACCTTGGGCCTCGCCGACCTGGGATTCGAGCTGACGCTGCGCCTTCCGAGGCCCGACGACGAGCTGCCCACGTGGGCGGTCGACCTTCTGCTCAGTTTGGGTGCCTATTGCCGCCACAGCCGCCACGGCTTTGCCGACGGGGACCACATCGACCTGCGGGGGCCCATCAAGCTGGATGCCGACACCGCCATCACCGCCGCCGTGGTGGTCGCCGACCCGGCCCTCGCAGCGCTGGGCGAGGTCGAGTTCCGCCAGATCGTGGGCCTGACCGCCGACGAGCTGGAGCTTTGCCGGTCGTGGCGCACGGCCGCCGTGGTCGACCTGCTGCGCCAGCGTGATCCGGACCTGGTCACCCGGCTGGACCGGGCGTCGCTGCTCGACGATCCGAAGGTGCGCGGGGCAGCCGAGGCGGGCGTGGCGGCCGACGGCAACTCCCTCGACTCGCTCCGCGTTGCCAGCCTGGCTTGGCGATGGCGGGGGCGGGGAAAACGCCGCCTGTTGCTGGTCACGCTGGGTTCAGGCGCAGCCACCGCTCTTGGGCCGGCGCTGCGGCGCGGCCTCAGTCATACCGGGGCCGAGTTCGTCGTCGAGGGCGATGCCGGGCAGCTGCGCATCCAGGTGGGGCTGGACGACAACTGGCAGTTGGACCGGGACACGGTCATCATCGAGCTGGGCCAGGAGTCGGTAGAGGCCCTGGCCGACCTGTTCGACGGGCGGACCGGGACTGGCTCGTTGCCAACGCTGGGCGGCCTGCGTTTCGCCGTCATCGCGTAAGGCGACCGTACCCTGGGGATCGATGCCGACGGCCCTCGATCGCGACGTCACGGCGCTGGCCACCCGCATCGCCGAGCTTGGCGAGGGGGAGAAGGCCAGCGTCTACAAGATGTCGTGGTGGAGCGACCGGATGCTCGGTTGGGCCATGTCGCACCCGTCGTTCAAGACCCAGCTATTCCGGTTCGTCGACGTGTTTCCGGCCACTCGCACCGATGACGATGTCCTGCGCCACGTACGGGAGTACTTCGACGGGGCCGACCTGCCCAAGGTGCTCGACCTCGGGGTGGGGATAGCCGACCACCTGCCCGGCGGGGGCTCGATCACCGCCGGCGTCGCCCGGCGGAACATCACCCGCATGGCTGAGCAGTTCATCGTCGGGGCCACCCCCGAGGAGGCGGTGGCCCGCCTGCACCAGCTGTGGCGGCAGGGGAGCGGGTTCGTGGTCGACCTGCTCGGCGAGAAGACCGTCACCGAGGGCGAAGCCGACCGGTATGCAAGCCGGGTGTCAGGACTGGTCAAGGTTCTCGTCAAGGGCTCGGCGGCGTGGGCCCCAGACGACCACCTGGAGAGGGATGACCTCGGCGCCCTGCCCCGGGTCCAGGTCAGCATCAAGCCGACCGCCTTGGCGACTCATTACGGCCCACTCACCCGGGCCGACGGCCTGGTCTCAGCCGAGGGGCGCCTCCTGCCGCTGCTCCAGGCGTGCGCCACGAGTGGGGTCTTCGTGTGGTTCGACATGGAGCACTTCGACGCCAAGGACCTGACGCTCCAGCTTTTTCGAGACCTGATGGACGAGCCGGCTCTGGCCTCGCTGCAGGCCGGCTGCGTGATCCAGGCCTACGCGCGGGACTCCAAAGAGGACCTGGCCGACCTGTGCGCCTGGTCGGCGGGCCGGGTGCGGGCCGGCATGGCGCCGATCGGGGTGCGGTTGGTGAAAGGCGCGTACTGGGACGCCGAAACCATCCAGGCGGCGGCCGCCGGGTGGCCATCGCCGCTGTTCGAGCACAAGGCCGAAACCGACGCCAACTTCGAGCGGCTCACCTCGATGCTGCTGGCCGAGCACGGCACGGTACGGGCTGCTTTCGCGTCGCACAACTTGCGATCCCTCGCCCATGCAGTCGTGCTCGGGCGGTCCCTTGGCATCGCCGACAGCGGCTACGAGATCCAGATGCTCTACGGCATGGCGGAGCCCATCAAGGCCGCCATCCGCCGTCTCGGGCTGCGGCTGCGGGTCTACGCCCCCGTCGGCGAACTGGTGCCCGGCATGGCGTACTTGGTGCGTCGGCTCTTGGAGAACACGTCGAACGAAAGCTTCGTCCGGCACCGTTTCGCCGAGGACCGGGCCATCACCGAGTTGGTCGCCCCGCCCACGGTGGCTGCGGGTGCCTTGCCGGGGCCACCCCGGCCGGCTCGGCGGACCGCCACCGATCCCGCGGCGCCGGGGGAGTACCGGCCGGAGCCGGTCGCCGAGTGGCGGCGGGCGCCGGTGCGCTCGGCCATGGCGGCGGCGGTACTCCACCTCGGCTCGGGGCGCTCGACCGCCCGGGCGCCGATCGAGGTGCCGGCGGTCATCGGCGGCCGGACCCGGATGACCGACGAGCGGCTGACGTCAAGCGACCCGGCACGACCGTCGGTCCAGGTGGCGGTGTCCGCCGCTTGCGGCGCCGCCGAGGCCGACGAGGCGGTGGCGGGGTGTCTCAAGGCATGGACCAAGTGGCGGCGGACACCAGCAACTGAGCGGGCAGCGGTGCTCTTTCGGGCCGCCGAGTGGATGCGGGCCCGGCGTTTCGATCTGGCGGCGCTCGAGGTCTACGAGGCGGGCAAGCCCTGGGCCGAGGCGGACGCCGATGTGTGCGAGGCGATCGACTTCTGCGAGTACTACGGCCGCCAAATGCGCCTCCTCGACGCCGGGGGCTCACCCACCGGCGCCGCGGGCGCCGCCCGAGTTGCCCGGGCCAACGGCGGCCCCGGCGCCCGCGGCGCACGAGTCCAGTCGCCCCCCGGCGAGCTGAACTCCCTCACCTACCAGCCCAAGGGCGTGGCCGCAGTCATCGCCCCATGGAACTTCCCCCTGGCCATCGCCACCGGCATGGTTACGGCGGCGCTGGTGGCGGGCAACGCGGTGTGCTTCAAGCCGGCCGAACAAACCCCGGCTATCGCTGCCCGCCTCGTCGAGGCACTGCAGGCCGGAGGCTTGCCCGCCGGGGTGTTGTCGTTCGTTCCCGGCTATGGCGAGGAGGTCGGCGCCCGGTTGGTGGCTCACCCCGACGTTGCCGTGATCGCCTTCACCGGCTCTAAGGCGGTGGGCCTGCAGATCAACCAATCGGCGTCCGAGGTGGCCGCCGGCCAGCGCCACGTGAAACGGGTCATCGCCGAGATGGGGGGCAAAAACCCGCTGATCGTCGACAGTGATGCCGACCTCGACCAGGCCGTCCCCACGATCCTGGCGTCTGCGTTCGGATTCAGCGGTCAGAAATGCTCGGCCCTGTCCCGGCTGATCGTCGTCGGCGGCGTCTACGACGAACTGGTGGCGCGCCTGGTGGGCGCCGCCAAGATCCTGCGCATTGGCCATCCCGCCGCCATGGGCACCGATGTCGGGCCCCTGATCGATGCCGAGGCGCAAGTCAAGGTCCTGGGGTACCTGCCCGTGGCCGAGGCTGAGGGGAGCGTGGTCCTGCGGCGGGACGACATTCCCGCCGACGGGTGGTTCGTCGGCCCCACGATCGCCGCCGATGTCAAACCCGGTGGCCGGCTGGCGACCGAAGAAATCTTCGGGCCGGTGCTCGGGGTCTATCCGGCCCGGGACCTGGACGAGGCGCTGGCCCTGGCCAACGACACCGACTACGCCCTTACGGCGGGGATCCTCTCCCGCAGCCCGGCCACCATCCGCCGGGCGTCGGCCGAGCTACGGGCGGGCAACGTGTACATCAACCGGACCATCACGGGTGCCGTTGTGGGCCGCCAGCCCTTCGGCGGTATCGGCCTGTCCGGAGTCGGATCCAAGGCGGGCGGGCCGGATTATCTGCTGCAATTCCTCGACCCCCGGGCGGTGAGCGAGAACACGCTCCGCCAAGGGTTCGCGGCCGTCAGCGATTAACCGCCATAGTGCATGCGGGTGTCCTCCATCCGCAGCACCGCCGTGTCCTCAGGCCGCTGGAACCCGCAGTCGAGAACCTCGCCGATGAAGAGGGTGTGGTTGCCGCAGGCCACTTCCTGGCGAACGCGGCAGTCCAGCCACGCCACCGCTTGGTCGAGCACCGGCACGCCGGTCGCGGGCCCGTCGTGATACGCGAACCCGTTGGCGGTACCTGCACCCTCGTCGATATCGACCGGTTTCACGAATTTCCGGATGATTGGCTGGTCCTCGCGATTGATAATGCACATGGAAAATGCCTCGCCCTCGTGGATGAGGGCGTGGGTGACGGCAACCTGCTCCACGCCGATACCGACCAGTTTCGGTTCGAAACTCAGCTGGGTCGCCCAGTTGAGGGTCATGAAATTGCGTTTGACGCCCGAGCGACTTCCGACGACGTAGAGGCCGCTCGGCATCGCCCACAGGACCCGCCGGCGAAGCTTGTCGTACTCCACCGGGTCGGCGCCGTCCGGGAACGGGCCGACGGGTTCGCTAGGAGGACCGGCCATGTCGACCGAGGCTAGATCGCCGGGCGAAGGCATCGAGCACCCCGACCACGGTCGTAAGAACCTCTGGGTCGTTGACGGTCGTCGGAAGGCCCTCGGCGAGGGATCGAAACGGTTGGCAGAAAATCGCCGGTCGTGTCGGAGCGCCGCTGCGACACTTGACCGGTGGAAGCCGCCCAACCCATTTTGCGTGCCACCGCTTTGGTGAAGCGCTACCGCAAGACCCTGGCGGTGGCGGGTGTCGACCTGGCCGTCGATCAGGGCGAGCGGGTGGGCCTGCTCGGGCCCAACGGTGCGGGCAAGACCACCACGTTGATGATGTTGCTCGGCGTAGTCCTCCCAGACGAAGGCTTCGTGGAGATCGCCGGCCACCGGTTGCCGGCCGAGCGCAGCCAAGCGATGGGCGTGGTCGGGTTCGCGGCCGGGTACCTTCCTTTGCCCGACCGTCTCCGGGTCGAGGAGTTCCTCACCCTCTTTGCTCGTCTCTACGGCATTCCCCGGCCGGCCCCCGCCGTCGAGGCGACGATGGAGCGCTTCGGGATCGGCCACCTGGCGCGCAACATGGGCAATGAGGTGTCGTCGGGGCAGCGCACCTTGGTCGGTATTGCCAAGGCAACGTTGCACCGGCCGCGACTGTTAATCCTCGACGAGCCGACAGCGTCGCTGGATCCCGATGTCGCCCTGAAGGTGCGCAACGGACTGGCGCGGATGTGTGCTGAGGAAAACACGGCGTTGTTGGTGACCAGCCACAACATGAGCGAAGTGCAGCGGCTCTGCCAGCGGGTGGTGTTTCTGTCCGGGGGGCGGGTGGCGGCTGACGGTACTGCCGAGGAGGTGGCCGCCCGTTTCGGGCGGGACGACCTCGAGGGTGTGTTCCTCCACTTGGCCGAGTTCGAGGAGGCCGGGCGATGAAATCGGTCACGCCTAGCGAGCTGTGGTGGCTGCGGGTGCGGGCAGTGGCCCGCCGCCACGCCTACGTGCTGCAGCGTTCGCCCGGGCGATGGTTCGACGTGGTCTTCTGGCCGGTCGTCGATGCCACCTTGTTCGGCGCACTTGGCGTGTACTTCGGCCGGTCCTCCGGCCTGGGCGCCGAAGGGGTGGGGTACCTGCTGTCGGGGATCATCCTGTTTCACGTCGTGTTCCAGGCCGAGATCTCGCTGGCCACCGGGTTCATGGAGGAGACCTGGTCGCGCAACCTGTTGAACTTGATGGTGACGCCGCTGCGGGAGTCGGAGTTCGTGGGCGGGGTGGTCCTCTTCGGCCTGGTCAAGCTGCTGATCGGGATGGTCACCGTCTCCTTGGCGGCCTTCGCCCTCTTCGCCTTCCAGATCACCAGCCTCGGCCTCGCTCTGATCCCAATCGTGGCCGTGTTACTCGTGGTTGGCTACTCGGTGGGGTTGATCGTGATCGGGCTCATCCTGCGCGCCGGCCAAGGGGCGGAGATCCTGGCATGGGGCCTCCTGGCCATGGCGATGCCGCTGTCGGGCATCTTCTACCCCCTCAGCGCCCTGCCCGGCTTTCTGCAGCCGGTGGCCCAAGCGTTGCCCACCACGCATGCCTTCGAGGCGGCCCATGCGGTGGTCGCCGGCCATCACCTGCCGTGGGGCCAGGTTGGGCTGGCGGCGGCGACCTCGGTGTTGCTAGCGGTCGCGGCGGCGGCATTCGTCGTCCGGATGCTTCGAGTGTTCCGGGTCCGGGGGTTCATCTCTCGCCATACCTGACCGCCCGCGAGATGACCGACGAATGAGCGGCCCATCCTTCCGCCCGCCGCGGAGCTATGGCGCGCGTGGCGGGCTGCAATCCCTATGATCGACTCCAACAAGCCAAAAAGAGGTCGGAGTTCAGCTGTGCCGTGCCAGACCTAATTACCACCGAGGGTGCGTTCGGCCAGTTGATCGAGCAGCTGGTCGAGGGGGATCGCTATGCCCTCGACACCGAATTTCACCGCGAACGGACGTACTGGCCCGACCTGGCTCTGGTCCAGGTGGCGTGGTCGGCCACGGCCGCCCGTCCCGCCGGGGTGGCGCTGGTCGACCCATTGGCAGTCGACTTCAGCGCCTTCCGGGCGGTACTCGACAGCGGGGCCACCTTGGTGGCCCACGCCGCTGACCAGGACCTCGAGGTCCTGCTCCAGGCATGCGGGAGTCGACCACAACGCTTGTTCGACACTCAAGTGGCGGCCGCCTTTCTTGGCTACGGCTTGGCGTCGTTGTCGGCGCTCTCGCAGGGCCTGCTCGACATACGCATGGTCAAAGGTGACCGGCTCACCGACTGGAGTGCTCGGCCGCTGACGCCGGGGCAGCTGTCCTACGCCGCTGACGATGTGGCACACCTGCTCGACTTGGCCGATGTCATCTCCAAGCAGTTGACTCGGCGAGGTCGTCTGACGTGGGCGGAAGAGGAGTGCGAGTTGCTCCGCCAGCGAGCAAGCGGCCCGAGTGACCCCAACCGGGCCTGGTGGAAGCTGCGAGATGCCCGTCAGTTGCGTGGTCCCGCTCGGGGCGTTGCCCAGGAGGTGTCGGCCTGGCGGGAGCGCCGGGCTCGGGAGGTCAACCAGCCGGTTCGTTTTGTGCTGCCCGACCTGGCACTGCAGGCAATCGTGCACGGCCAGCCGGCCAGTCTTCCCGCCCTTCGCGCCATTCGGGGGCTCGATGGTCGCCACCTGAAGGGGTCGGTGCCCGCCGACATCCTCGACGCCGTAGCCGCGGGCCGCCAGCTGCAGGAGTCCGCCCTGGTGGTGCCTCCACCCGAGGAGGTCGACCGCAACTGGCGCCCCGCGGTATCGCTGGCCGCCGCCTGGATCGCCCAACTGGCGCGCGACGAGCGCATCGACGCGTCGCTGCTGGCCACGCGGGCCGACCTGGTGTCGTTCCTGTCCCGGGTACCCGGTTCCCGGTTGGCCCGTGGGTGGCGAGCGGAGCTGGTGGGTCGTCAGCTGTCGCGGCTGGTGGCAGGCGACGCGGCGCTGGCCTTCGCCGGCGGCGGGCGCCTGGTACTCGAAGCGCGCTCCTACCTGCCCGTGGGCCCGCCAACTACAAATGGTGGGACCGTCGCTGATGTCGTGGCGGCGGTTGATGTCGCCATCATCGAGATCGAGGCGGAGATCGAGCCACTCGCCGACGGGCAGCTGGAGGACCCGGCGATGCTGAACGCCCCTGCCCCGCTGGCAGACCCCGCGATCTTGGAGGACTCGGCCACACTCAGCGACGACCTGGGCACCTGATCCGCCTCCACGAGTGAGGCCCGGGCCCAGGCCGATCCCGAGTCGGCCCACCCGCCCGAGCCGCCCACGTCAGGCCGGTCCCGAACGGCGACCTACCCGGGCCGCTCCCGTCAGAACTAGTCCCGAGCGGCTACCCGCCTGAGCCGCCGACGTCAGGCAGGTCCGAGGCGGCTAAGCGCCCGAGCCGCTCCCCTCGGAACCAGCCGCCGCCTGCGGCCGCAGGTCGATCCGCAACGTAAGGATCCCGTCCTCGATCGTGCCCACCGAGTCCCCGATCATGGCGTAGTCGAGAAAGTCAATCTTCGCCTGGTCGACGAAACGCTTCCGCTCCGCCCCCTCGACGGGGGGCATGCCGCGCTGGCGCACTGCCTTGGCTCGGGCCTGAAACCGGCGGATCATCGCGTCCACGTCCAACTCACCGCTCACGTCCGGCGAGGCTATCGCTGAGCAACACCCCGCCGACGCCCACCCCACCGCCTCAGGGGTAGACTCACGGGTGGAAGGCACGTCTCATTCGGGGAGCACCACGTGAAAAAGGGACGGCATCGACGCTTTGAGGAAGCACGCGCCTTGAAGCGTTCAGCTGAAGTCATAGTAGAGCCATGTCCGGAATGTGGCGCCGACCCCGAGGACGACCACGCCTCGTGGTGTCTGGCAACCGAGGATGAGGACGAAGAAGAGGAGTCCGGCGACTACGCCGACCACGAGCCGGGGCATTCGCCGACGTAGTTCTGCCCACCGAGCTGACCGCTGAGCTGGCGCCGTCCTCCACCTTCGTTCTGGCGCGCACCGAGGCGCTGAAGGCCTTGCGGGCGCTGAAGTCGAAGCGCCTAGTCGCCCTTGCTGTGGCGGTAGGCGTCGCCCTCATCCTGGTGGTGTCGGTCGTTGTCCTCCCGTCAGGCTCCGCTCGAAACAAGCCGCCCCCGGACCCGCCGAGGCTGGCCAACCCCTACCGAGGGCTCGGCGCCTGGGTCGACATGTACGCCTGGAGCGACACGTTTACCGGCGGCAACCCCACCTTCGGTCCCGCCGATCTTCCTTCCATGGCGGCCTCCGGCGTCCAGACCCTGTATCTCCAGGCCGCCCAGCAGCTCGGCCCGGCGACGGCGCTGGAACCAGCCCGGCTCGACGCCTTGATCTCCGCCGCCCACCGCGCCGGGATCGCGGTGGTGGTGTGGTACCAGCCGACGCTGCAGGACGTGGCCACTGACCTGGCCCGCCTGCTCGCCATTGCCCGCCTGCCCGCCGACCAGGTAGCGGTGGACATCGAGTCGACCGCCGTGGCCGACATCCCGACCCGCAACGCCGCCCTGATCACCCTGTCCCAGCAGCTGCGCCGCGCCTTGCCGACCCGGCTCCTGGGCGCCATCGTGCTCCCGGTGCCCTTTCTCCAGGTCGTAAGTCCCGCCTACTGGCCCAGCTTCCCCTACCAGTCTTTGGCCAGTTCGTACGATGCCTGGCTGCCCATGGCGTACTGGACCGACCGCCTCCGAGGATCCGGCTTCCGGGACGGCTACGCCTACACCGTGGCCAGCGTCAACGGCCTCCGCAGCGCCGTCGGGCCGGCCACCCTGATCAGCCCCATCGGCGGCGTCAGCGTCAATGGCCTCACCACCTCCGACCTGAACGGCTTCGTACAGGCGGCGGAGCAGACCGCCAGCGCCGGCGGGAGCCTCTACGAGTGGACCGGCACCACCGCCGAGCAATGGGCGCTGCTGCAGCCGTTGCGAACCAAAACCCCGATGGAAAAGACCTCGGGGTAGCCGCCGCGAGCCCTTCGGGGGGCTGTGCGGGCGTCGCGCCGGGTGGCCCTCGACGACCACGCGACATTTAAGGCGCTATACCGCCTTAAATGTCG
>JBOGGN010000206.1:0-10943 GCA_050744165.1 Acidimicrobiales bacterium
GAACGGCTGGGGGAGTTGATCGAGCGGTGACGGCCGTGGCTGCTCGGCGTTACCTTTTGGCCGCTAGGCCGTCTCGACCGGGTCGCGGCAGACTGGGAGGGTGGCCACGACGATCCGCGGACCGGCAGGGCCCCTCCGGGCGGCCACCGACGGTTTGATCGAGGACCTGGAGCGGGTCCTGGTGCCCGACCGGGTGCGGGCGGGCACCACCGAGTTGGCGCTGTACCGGCGGGATGCGTCGATGCTGGCGGGCGCCGCCTCGGCGGTCTGCTTCCCGCTGACGACCGAGGAAGTGGCTGCCGTCGTCCGAGTGTGCCGTCGCCACGGGCGGCCCTTCCTGCCCCGGGGGTCGGGTACCGGCCTGGCCGGCGGCGCCGTGCCTACCGGGCCGCAGCCCCCGGTGGTCATCGTGACCACCAAGATGGACCGCATCCTGTCGGTCGATCCCGAGGCGCGTGCGGCCTGGGTGCAGCCCGGGGTGCTCAACCTCGACCTGTCCCGAGCGGTGGCCCGCCACGGCCTGTACTTCGCCCCGGACCCGTCCAGCCAGCAGTCCTGCAGCATCGGCGGCAACGTGGCCAACAACTCCGGTGGTCCCCACTGTCTGCTCCACGGGGTAACCACGGCCCACGTCCTCGCCATGGAGGTCGTCCTGGCCGATGGGTCCGTAGTCGAGCTCGGTGGCCTCGACCCCGAGCCTGCCGGCCTCGACCTGCGAGGCGCCTTCGTGGGCAGCGAAGGCACCATGGGCATCGCCACCAAGATCGCGGTCAAGTTGACCCCGTTGCCGCCGGCGGTGACCACCTTGCTCGCCGATTTCACCACCATCGAGGACGCGGCCGCCACCGTCAGCGGGGTGATCGCCGCCGGGATTGTCCCCGCCGCCCTGGAGATGATGGACGCCGAGATCACCCGGGCGGTCGAGGCCTACGTGCACGCCGGTTTCCCGACCGATGCCGCGGCCGTCTTGTTGGTGGAGGTGGACGGGCTGGCCGGCGGGGTGGCCGCGGCTGCAACCGCGATCACCGCCATCGCCGGGGCCCACGGCGCCCGCACGGTGCGGGTGGCGACCGATCCCGCCGAGCGGGCCCTCCTATGGAAGGGCCGCAAGTCGGCCTTCGGTGCCATCGCCCGGATCAAGCCCAACTATTACCTGCACGACACGGTGGTGCCCCGCACCCAGCTTGTCCCGGTGCTGACCGCCGTCTACGACATCGCGGCCCGCTATGACCTACGTATGGGCAATGTGTTTCACGCCGGGGACGGCAACCTGCACCCGTTGATTCTCTTCGACCGCCGGGAGCCGGGGGCCATGGACCGGGTGCTGGCGGCCGGCAAGGAGATCATCGAGGTCTGCGTGGCCGCCGGGGGGATGCTGACCGGCGAGCACGGCATCGGCCTCGAAAAGCGGGACTACATGGGCCTGGTGTTCTCGGCCGCGGACCTCGAGGCGCAGGGGTGGCTGCGGCGGGCCTTCGACCCCGAGGAGCGCTGCAACCCGTGGAAGGTCCTCCCCTCGGGCGCCCGCTGCGGCGACGTGCACGACCTACCGCCGGGGGCGTGGATTTGACGGCGACCACGGTCCCTCCTGGCGCGCCGTCCGGTCCCGGACGGGCGGCTGACGGCCTCGGACCGGCAATCGGCCTCGGACGGGCGGCTGACGATCCGGTCCTGGCAGACTTCGCGTCCGAAGTGGGCCCGGAGGGGCCGGTGTGTGTGGCCGGCGGCCGGACTCAGTGGTCGGTCGGCGGCTTGCCCATCCCAGGCACCCGGGAGCTCAACGCTCCTGTCGGCGTGGTGGCCCATCAACCGGAGGAGATGATCGTTCGCGTCCGGGCGGGCACCACGGTGGCCGCCCTCGACGCCGTCCTGGCGGCCAATGGCCAGATGGTCCCCTTCGATCCCCTGGACCCGGACCGGGCCACGGTGGGCGGCGTGCTTGCGGTCGGCCACAGCGGGCTACGCCGGTTGCGCTATGGGCCGGTGCGGGACACGGTGCTCGAAGTCCGCTTCGTGTCCGCCGCGGGAAAGGTGGTCAAAGCGGGCGGCCCGGTGGTCAAGAACGTCACCGGCTACGACCTGTGCCGCCTCTTGGTGGGCTCGCTCGGCACCCTCGGCCTCGTGGCCGAGGTCGTCCTGCGCTGCCACCCGCGGCCGGCGGCACAGCGGTGGCTGCGCTCTCGGGAACCAGGCGCCGTCGACCCCTTTGCCGTGACCCGGCGGCTTTACCGGCCGTCGTCGGTGCTGTGGGACGGCCACCACGTGTGGGTGCTGTTGGAGGGCCACCCCGACGACGTCGACGGCCAGACCGCCTCGGTGCTCGGAGCTGACTTCGCCGATGTCGAGGCGCCACCTTCGGTGCCCGCGGCCGCCCGGGTGTCGCTTGCCCCGGGGCAACTGGCGGCCTTGGCGGGGGAGACCGGTGGTTCGGGTCCGTGGCTGGCTCAGGTGGGGGTGGGCATCGTTCACACCAACGATCCGGCCGAGGTCGCGACCCGGGTCGGAGTGTCGTGGCCGCCCGTCGTGGCGCCCCGGGTGGCCGACCTGCACCGCGAGCTGAAGGCACGATTCGATCCGCAAGGCCGGCTCAACCCCGGCCGGCAGCTGGTGCCGTGACCGCGGCTGGTGCCGTGATGGCCACCGCGGCCCCCGGCGCCGCCGCCGGGCCCGTCGTCACCCGCCCGTCCGGCCGCCTCCCCGTCGACGAGGACCAGCTGGCCTCGTGCGTGTCGTGCGGCCTGTGCCTGCCCAGTTGCCCTACCTACCGGGTCACGGGCGAAGAATCGGCCTCGCCTCGCGGTCGCATCGCCGCCATGCGGGCGGTGCACGCGGGTGCCGTCATGGATGCCGAGTTCACTGCCTTTATGGACCGCTGCGTCCAGTGCCGGGCCTGCGAGGTGGCGTGCCCTTCCGGGGTGCCCTTCGGCCGGCTCATGGAAGGGGCCCGCCAGGCCCTGGCAGCCGAAACCGCCTACCAGCCGTGGTGGCGCCGGGCCGGGTACGCGGTGTTGGGCCACCACCGGGTGCTGGTGGCGTTGACCACCGTGGGCGCCGCCGCCCAGCGCGCTCGATTGGTGCCCGGGAGCTTGGCCCGGCGTTTTTCCCTCGCCAAGCTGCCGCTGCGCCAGCCCCCGCTGCGGGCCTCCGGCGATGACGTCTGGCTGTTCACCGGTTGCGTGATGGACGCCTGGCAGCGCAAGGTCCACGCCGCCGCCCAGCGCGTGCTCGAAGAGGCGGGCGCCGGGGTCGCCTTCCCCCGAGCGGGTGGGGACTGCTGC
This sequence comes from Acidimicrobiales bacterium, assembly GCA_050744165.1. Taxonomy (GTDB): domain Bacteria; phylum Actinomycetota; class Acidimicrobiia; order Acidimicrobiales; family Palsa-688; genus JBOGGN01. The sequence continues at coordinate 3,279 of JBOGGN010000206.1, forward strand.
GGTGCCCTCCACGTCCACGCGGGGCTCGGCGACCAGGCCCGGCGGCTGGCGCTTCGGGTGATGTCTTCGATGCCTGGCGATGCCCCGATCCTGGTCGACTCGGCCGGCTGCGGGGCGGCGCTGAAGGACTACGGCCATGTGGTCGCCACGCCGGAGGCGGCGCGGTTCGCGGCCCGGGTGCGGGACATCCACGAGTGGTTGGCCGAGCGCATGGACCAGCTGCCCCGGGCCCGAGACGTTGGCACCCGGCCGGTGGTGGCGGTCCAGGATCCCTGCCACCTGCGCCACGTGCAGCGGGCCCACGCTCCGGTGCGCACCGTGCTGGCGCCCTATGTCAAGGTGGTGGAGTTGGACGACGACGGGATGTGTTGCGGCGCCGGCGGGGCCTACAGCGCCCTGCACCCCGAGCTGGCGGAGCCCATACGGGAGCGCAAGCTGGCCGCCATCGAGCGCGCCGGCGCCCGGGTGGTCGCCAGTGCCAACCCGGGGTGCTCGCTGTGGCTGGCCGCCGCCGGCCTCGACGTGCGCCACCCGGTGGAACTGGTGGCAGAGGCAATCGGGAGCAGCCGTGGCCGGTGAGTTTCAGGACATTCGCGAGCGGCTGGAGCGCATCGCCGAGGAGCTGGCCGACCTCGCCATGGAGCGGCTCCGGGAGTCGATCGACGCCGGCGGCCGCGAGCTCCCGGTCGACGAACGCCGCCTCACCCGGGCTCGCCGGGCGGTCGAGAAAGCGGCCTCCATCCTCGCCGAACCCGACGACGCCGAGTAGCGGGATCGCAGCGATGGCGACGTGGCTGGACCTGGCGGTCGACCGGCCCGACGTGGCCGAGGCCGGGCGGGCGCTGTTTTACCAGCACGGCGTCGGGCTGGCCTTCTTGGCCACCGTGGGCCGCCTGGGCCATCCTCGGGTCCACCCCATCTGCCCGCTGCTCGACGGCACCGGGCTCTACGCCTTTATCGTGCCCTCGCCCAAGCAGAACGACCTGTTGCGGGACGGGATGTACGCCCTGCATTCGTTTCCTTGCCAGAACAGCGAGGATGCCTTCTACCTGCGGGGCTACGCGGAACCGGTGGATGACGAGGGCGAGCGCGAGATGCTGGCGGCACAGTTCGTGGCGGAACGGGTTCGATTCCACGTGACCCCGCCGTCGGAGCGCGACGTGCTCTTCGAGTTCGAGTTCGACACGTGCATGCTCACCCGGACTGAAGGGCACGGCGACCCGCTGTCGGACCAGGTGATCTGGCACGGGCACTCTGCGTAGTGGTCCGCCGCGATAGGCAGGGTGTCGCAAAATGGGGAGCTTCCATCGGGTGAATCGAGGCGTCGTGCGCACCGACCCCGCGTTCAAGGTGATCTGCGGCCGGACACGCCCTTGCCGACGGCCCCGGGCCGGTAGCCGGCACTGTCGCCTCGGCTTGTGGGCGCGAGCCGCTGCCGGTGAACGGGTTCTTGAAGCGCGACGACGCGCAGGTTGACGGCGGACGGTCACAGTCCTGTGTGCATCTGTGGCTCTTGGTGTCACTTTCGACCGAAATCCGCACTGTTTGGTCGCCAGGTGTCACAAAAGTCACCAAGACTGTGTCCCGAGCGGGCGCGGGGGCGATGCCACCACGCGCGACAGGGTCCGGGCCGCGCCCCCGGCCCATCAACAAGTAATGCGACACCCTGCCTGGCGCGGTGATTTGCCATCTTGTCGGCGACGTCATCCAGCGGCGGGGAACCGGTAGACGCCCGCGCCTGGGGCGGTCGTCAGCTGGCCAGGCGGCGGGGAATGATCGGGCGCTCGAGGACGAACAACTCGCCCCGCCCAGCCAGAACCGGCGAGTCGATGTGCCCGCCGGTGAGGCGGTCGCGAAGGGCGAGGATGTCGCCGGTGTCCGCCTTGACGCGGGTGTTGAAGAACGGCTCCTCGTAGACGAGCCATTCCTTCACACCGGCCAGGCGGAGGGCGGGGCCCAGCTCGTTGATCATGGCCCCGTTGCCGCACAGGATGAAGTGCGTGCGCTCGAGGGAGCCGATGACCTCGGGGGCGGTCTCGGTCACCCGGCCGCGCAGGCCGCTCCAGGTGTCATCTGGCTGGGACAGGGAGATGTGGTACTCGAAGTTGGCGTGGCGTGCCGCCAGGTCATCGAGTGCCGGCTGCAGGCAGATGTCATCGCTCAGCCGAAGGCCCCACAGCAGCGTGATGTGGCGGCTGGTGCCCTCCTCGTCGAGCAGGTAGCTGGCCAGCGAATACAGGGGGCTTACCCCGACGCCGGTGGCCACCAGGACAAGGTCGGTGTCGTCCTCCTTGGGGATCATGGTCCGCCCGGTGGCGCTGCGGAACTCCACGATGTCACCCGGGGCCAGCCCTGTGATGTACTGCGACAGCGGGCCGTCGGGGGTCACCCGGATGAGCAGCGTGAAGGCGGTCTCGTCCTCCGACGCCCACAGGACGCAGTAGGGCGTCCGGCGGCGGCGGACGCCGGCCACGTCGGCCTCGATGCCGATGAACTGGCCGGGCAGGTACTGGAAGGACTGGCCGTCGACCACTTCAAAGGTCACCGCGAAGGTACCGGTGTCGGTGAGGGCGTCGACGGAGAGGACCACCGCTTGGCGTTCGTACGACTTGGCGTGGCGCCAGCGGTCGTTGAGCGGGTCGTCGGCGGCGTCGCGGATCTCACTCGGTCGGCCGCGGGGGTCGTGGCCCTTGAAGTTGCGCTCGTCGACCGGAAGTCGCACATAGGTAGTTGCCATCAGAACTCCTTTTCCTCATCCACCGCGGCGACCACTCGCCGCACTAGCTCCTCAAGGCGATCCGCCGGCGCCGAGGCTGACTTCAGATATGCCAGGGTATCGACCAGGCTGGCGTACAGGGGCGGGCACGACGAGCAGGTCTGCAAATGGCTTTCCAGCGCGGCTGCGATCTGCGGGTCCACTTCGCCGTCGATGTAATCGGACACCAGCGACCGGGCCTCGAAGCAAGTGAAAATGATCATCGGGCCGCCTCCATCAAACTGTGGCCGTCGTCGCCGAGCAGCGACACCAGCGCCATGCGCCCCCGGCGGATATTGGACTTGGCGGTGCCCAGGGGCACGCCAGCGAACTTTGCCACCTCGCTCGCCGAAAGGCCGAGGCCGTCGTGGAGGACCAGCGCCAGCCGGTAGCCCTCAGGCAGGCGGTCGATGACCGCGGCCAGCTCGTCTGCCTCGGCCCTCCGGATGGCCACCGCCAGCGGGTCGACGCTGTAGGTCTCGTCCTCCCAGCGGGCCAGCAGTTCCATCGGCTCCACATCGACGCTCACCGGGGCGTGCCGCCGTAGCTCGGCCAGGCACCGGTTGACGGTGATCCGGTGCAGCCAGGTCCCCACCGCCGAGCGGCCTTCGAAGGCGGGAAGCGCCCGCCAGGCATCGATCATCGCCTCCTGCACCATGTCCTCGGCCCGCCCCTCGCCCACCAGCTGGCCGGCCAAGGCCAGCAGCCGGGGGCCGTGGCGGCGGACCAGCTCGCCGAAGCTGGCCGAGTCCCCAGATCGGGCGGCGGCCACCAGCTGCTCGTCGGAGAGGTCAGCGGCGCGCATCACATCTCTTAGATGCACGCCAGGGTGCAAACGGATGCACCGCGCCTGAGGAATCGGGTAGGAAGGGCTTCATGCCATCGATCCCGAAGAGTCACCAAGACCTCCTCCAGGCAACCACCGCCGTTATGGCCACTATCGGCCCCGACCACCGACCCCAACTGTCAGCGGTGTGGTTCCTGGCGAAGGGGGACACGGTTCGAGTGTCCCTGAACACGACGCGCCAAAAGGTCAAGAACCTACGGTCCAACAAGGCGGTGAACCTGTTCATCTTGGATCTTTCGAATCCGCAGCGGTATCTCGAGCTCCGAGGCGACGCCCAACTCGATGACGACGCCGACTACAGCTTCGCCCGAGAAATCGGGACCAAGTACGACGCCGACCTCCGGGCCTACGATCCACCGGGCAGCTCGCGCGTCGTCGCCACGATCCTCCCGACGCGAATCAACGCTGTGGACCTCAGCGCTGGCTGAATCCTTCCCCGCCGGTCACCGCCGCCGGAGGCGGGGCGCTCGGGAGGGCGTTCAGGGCGTCGATGAGCAGCCGGAGGCGGCCATAGAAGATGCGCCGAAAGCGCAGCGCGATCCGCGGCAGGTCGGGGTGGTCGTCCTCTCGGGCTTCGGCCGGAAGGGGCGCTCCGAGGGCCGTGAGACCTCCGTCGGGGGCGAGGTCGGCGAACTGGGCCGACAACTCCGCCAGCTCGGCGGCCGTGGGCTGCGACCGGAGCCGGATGACCAGGGTATGGCCGAAAAACCGCAGCGAATGGTAATTGCGATAAAAGCCCAAGATCTCGCCGGCCGCGTCGTCGACATTATCGGTGATCCGGTAAAGGTTGAGGTCCTCGGCATTGATTAGGCCCCTCGGGGCAACCTCGGTAGTGATCCAGTGCTCCCATGCCTGCCAGTAGGTGCCACCCGGTACTTCCAGCAGCACGAGGGGGGCCGGCGCCGCTTTTCCCGTCTGCAGCAACGTGAGCAGTTCGAATTCTTCGTCGAGGGTTCCGAATCCGCCCGGGAGGACGACAAAGCCGTCTGATTCCTTTACCAGGAGCAGCTTGCGGGTGAAGAAATATTTCATTGACACCAGGTTGGGATTGGCGGCGATGAATTCGTTGGGTTCGGCCTCGAAGGGCAACTCGATGTTGATGCCGAAGGAATGATCCGGGCCCGCGCCCTCCAACCCCGCAGCCATGATCCCAGGCCCGGCGCCGGTCACCGTCGACCAGCCGTGGCCCGCCAGGGTCGAGGCCAGGTCCCGGGCCTGGCGGTACAGAGGGTCGGTGGGCAGTGTCCGGGCCGAGCCGAACATGGTCACCTTGGGGACCGCCCGATGGGGCGTGAACACGAGGAAACCGGCCCGCATCTCCCGCAGCGCCGAGCTGGCGATCTTCAGGTCCAGGCGATCGGTGTGGTCGCGGGCCAGGAGCACGGCGGTGCTCAGGATGTCGAACAGCTGATCGCGGTTGGCGGTGGCGCCGACGGCGTCGAGGAGTGCTTCGATCTGGTGGTCGACCTCGGGGTCGCCGGTTCGGGCGGCGCGTCGGCGCGGAAGTGATTGGTCGGTCATGCTGGGGAAAAGCCTCGCACGCCGCGAGCCGCCCTGCTGCCGGGGGAGGGGGGGATGCGTTGAGGGCGAGGCAGTTTCCCATATTGGCTGGCACGGCGGCCGGGCGCTCCGTAGCGTGCTGCCATGTCAGACGGCGCCTTCTCCATCCGTGGGGCCGGGGAGACCGATTTTGACGGCTGGTTCGAGTTGCTGGCGGCGGTGGCGGCCGAGCGCCGCTGGATCGGGCGGGAGCCGCCGCTCGACCGGGAGGAGTTCCTGCAGGGATTCCGGGCCGACTTCGTGGCGGCCGAGGGTGCCGCGGCCGGGTGGCTGGCCGTTGTGGGGGAGGCTCCGGAGGCGGCGCGGATCGTTGGCTCCATTCGTGTCGGTTCCCGGCGCGGCAACGGCGACATCGGGATGGTTGTCGACGCCGGCTGGCGGGGGCAGGGCGTGGGGACGGCACTCATGGCGGCGTAATTCGAATGTGCCCGGGACCAGTCGCTGCACAAGCTGAGCCTGCAGCTCTGGCCCCACAACATTGCCGCTCGCAAGCTGTACGACAAGTTCGGCTTCGTGCAGGAGGGGTACCTGCGGCGCCAGTACCGCCGGCAGAGCGGCGAGTTGTGGGACGCCGTGGTGATGGGGCTGGTACTGGACGAGAGCTCGCCGGGGTCGTCTCTGGAGCCTGGCTGAGCGGCTCGCTAGCAGGAGGCGGCGACCCTGCCGTAGAGCGTCGTGCGCTGTTCGAGCCGGCGTCCGAGCGACTCCGCGAGGTCCCGGAGAATGGCCTCATCGACGGCCTGGCCGTGGCGGGCGCCTGCGGCCCGGGAGATGTTCTCGTCCATGAGGGTGCCGCCGAGGTCATTGACCCCGGCCCGTAGCAGCTGACGGACGCCGTCGAGACCCATCTTCACCCAGGACGCCTGGATGTTGTCGACCCAGCCGTGGTAGGCGATGCGGCCCACGGCGTGCATGAGCAGGGCCTCCCGGTAGGTCGGGCCGCGCCGGGCCCGGTGCTGGAGATAGATAGGGGCGGCCATGTGCACGAAGGGGAGAGGCACGAATTCGGTGAAACCGCCCGTTTCCTTCTGAAGTGCCCGAGTGCGTACCAGGTGGCGGGCCCAGTGCACGGGCTGCTCGATAGAACCGAACATGATGGTGATGTTGGAGCGCAGGCCGAGGGAGTGGGCGGTGCGGTGGACCTCCAGCCACGTCTCGGTGTCGATCTTGTCGGGGCACAAAACGGCGCGGACCTCGTCGTCGAGGATCTCCGCCGCCGTCCCCGGCAGGGTCTTCAAGCCTGCGTCCATCAGTCGCTGCAGGTAGCTCGCCAGCGGTTCGTCGAGGCGGCGGGCGCCCTCGTGGACCTCGAGGGCGGTGAAGCCGTGGATGTGGATGGTGGGCGATGCCCGGCGAACCGCCCCGATGACATCGAGGTAGTAGTCGCCGTCGAAGCTCGGGTGGATGCCGCCTTGGAGGCAGACCTCGGTGGCGCCCCGGGCCTCAGCTTCGAGCACCCGGCTGGTGATCTCGTCCAGGTCCAGAAGGTACGGCGTGCCCCGCAGGTTGAGCGAGAGCGGGCCCTTGGAGAAGGCGCAGAATCGGCACTTGAAGGTGCACACGTTGGTGTAGTTGATGTTGCGGTTGGCGACCCAGGTGATCACGTCGCCTACCGCCTGTTGGCGCAGCTGGTCGGCGAGTTCGGCCACGGCCATCACTTCGGGGCCGCGGGCGGCGAAGAGGGCGGTCAACTCGGCGACGCCTGGTTCCTGGCCCTGTTGGACGCCGGCGAGGACCTCGGCGACTGGGCCTCTCAAGGAGGGGACCGGGTGCCGACGGGCGTCGCGCGGGGACTCGGGCCGGTGGGAGTCGGGATCCGAGTCGTTGCGGACAGCGGCCATGCGCTCCGCGGGGAGGACCGCAGGGGGCGGGGCCTCGGCGCCCGAGTACCAGACCTCCCCCGGTTCCCGAGCCAGGAACTCGGCGTCAGAGCGGTCCACGACCGGGAACCGCATGGTCGGGTCCAGCCATCGCTCGGCGTTGGCCGCGTACTGGGGGTAGATCGTCAGCCGGGGCGCCAGGGCGAAGCCAACCTCCTCGGTGCAGGTCCGCAGGCGTTCGAGGGTCGGCCACGGCCGCTCCGGGTTGACGTGATCCACCGTCACTGGAGACACCCCGCCCCAGTCGCCAGCACCAGCCGCCAACAGCAACGCCAGGTCGGCGTCGTCCGACAGGTTCGGCGGAGCCTGTACCTGGACCTCCGGGGGCAGAAGCAGGCGGGCGGCGGCGACCGACCACAGCAGTTCCTCCTGCGGGCAGGCCGGCGCCCGGTGCATGGCGGTGCCGGGCTTGGGGAGGAAGTTCTGGACGATGACCTCTTGGACATGGCCGTGGCGGCGATGCGACTCGGCGATGGCTTCGAGGGCGGCGATGCGGTCGGCCCGGGTCTCGCCGATGCCGACCAGGATGCCGGTGGTGAACGGGATGGCCAGGCGGCCGGCCGCGTCGAGCGTGGCCAGCCGGCGGGCCGGCACCTTGTCCGGCGAGCCGCGGTGGGCCTCGA
>JBOGGN010000207.1:0-3557 GCA_050744165.1 Acidimicrobiales bacterium
GGGCGGGGTGCCGCCTAGGCGGCAGCGGCGGTGGTGTCGACGCTGTTGGTCTCAATGGCCTTGCCCTCGCCACCGCCGATGGCGATCTCCACCTTGCGGGGCTTGGCCTCCTCAGCCACGGGCAGCGTCAGGCTGAGCCCGCCGTTGTGGTAGGTGGCCGAAATGTGGTCCGCGTCGAGGCTCTCGCCCAGGAACAACTGCCGGGAGAAACGGCCCTGCGGGCGCTCGCTGGCCACCACCTGCTGGCCTTCAGCGGGCTGCCAGTCGCGCCCCGCGCTGACGCTCAGCACGTTCTGTTCCACGGTCAACTCGATGCTGGCGGGATCAACGCCCGGCAGGTCAAAGTTGACCACAAAGTGGTCGCCCTCCCGGTAGGCGTCCATGGCCATGAGTGGCGTGCGGCCCAGAGGACCGAAGGTCTCCTGGGTGAGACGGTCCAGCTCCCGGAAAGGATCGAGTCGCATCAACATAGGTACACCTCCTGTGTTCCTCGGATTGGTTCCAGTGTTGGCGCCGTCGATTGTGACGGTATTCAAGGTGACAACCTCGCCATCAGGGTTATTCCTGGGAATACCGGGCCGTCTGGGGTTGTCTTCCCGAGAAAGACGAGTTGGACCGTTCGATCGGAGGTGACGATCAATGTTCCTTCTGGCAAACGAGGTGTGGACCTATTGGCTGTCCATACCGCTCCTCGCGGTCGCCGTGCTGATTGCACTCGGGCTCGGCGTCCTGTATCTGGTCAAGGTGGCCGGTCCCTACTACAGCCAGCGAGCCCAGTACCGCGTCGACGAGGCGGCCCGGCAACGACTTCAGGAGTACCGGCGCCAGCAGTCGGCGGCCCCGGACAGCAAGAACTCCTTGGCGGCCTGAGGCCGGCCACACGGGTGGCCGCTGCTCCATCACCGCCTCCGCCCCACGGCGGGCGCCATATACCCTCGCCAAGTGGCCGACCGCGTGCTGGTCTACGGGGTGACCGGATCGGGAAAGACGACCCTCGCCGGTCGACTCGCAGATCGGACCGGGTCGCCGTGGTTTTCCATCGACGAAGTGATGTGGTTGCCCGGCTGGCAGGAGGTCCCGGCCCAGCAGCAGCGTGAGCTGGTCCTGACCATCTGCGCCGGTGAGCGATGGATCTTGGACGCGGCGTACGGGAAGTGGCTCGATATCGTGCTGGCGCGGGCCGACCTGATTGTGGCGTTGGACTATCCACGGTGGATTTCTCTCGGGCGGTTACTGCGCCGCACGTTCGTGCGGATCGTCACGCGCCCTCAGGTTTGCAACGGCAACATTGAGACGTTGCGCGTATCGCTGGCACGCGACTCGATCATTGTCTGGCACTTCCGGTCCTTCGCCCGCAAACGGGCCCGCATTCGCGCGTGGGCCGCCGACCCAGGCGGGCCCGCAGTCGTCCGTCTCACCTCGCCCCGTGCGGCCCGCCTCTGGCTGGCCAGCCTTGGATCCGCCCGGGCAACGGCGCCGTCTGATTCGCCGTGAGGGCCGTCACCAGGCAGCGGCCGCGAATTTTTCCCCTTGGGGTCGCTAACGAAGCGCCCGGAGTCGGTCTCGGGTGTCGAAGTCACCGGGATCGGCCGCCTCGATGCGACGAAAGAGATCCCGGGCACGCGGGATGTCGCCGGCACGCTCGTAGAGGTCGGCCAGGGCATACCACTGACGGAGGTGGCGCAGCCGAGGTTTGCGCACCGACCCGACTCGTTCCAGCATCTTGACCGCGGCCGGCAGTTCACCGCGATCGGCCAGAGCCCCCGCCATCACGATCCGCCCTTCGGCGACCACCTCCGGCTCGGGGGAAAGGTGGCGCAGGTCGTCCCACATCTCGTCGACCGCAGCGTCGCGATGCAGGGCTCGGAGGCAGTCCATCATCACCGGGAGCTGATCGGCACTGTCGGAGAGATTCCGGTACTCCTGCAGCTCCTCGAGTGCCGGATGCCACCGTCCGAGCCGGTACAGCGTCAACCCGAGCAACTCTCGTACCGCCGGAGCTTCGGGGAGGGCGCGGACGAGTGGTTGGAGGATGTTCAGCGCGTCCTGGTAGCGATCGCGGTCGTAGGCATGGACGGCGTCGGCGAGGCGCTGGGACAGCTTCTCGCCCGGGCGGACGCCCGCCACCTCGGCGATCTCTTCGGTTACCGGCTTGGGGACCGTGTGGCGGGGGCGGGCGCCACCCTTGGATTGGCTCCGGTTCTGGTTCTCGCTTCGCCGGCTCGGCGTTCGATCGTCCTCAGGATCGCTGTCCTCGCGGATCCAGATCTCGTCAGCGTCTTGTTCATCGCCGCCTTCGTCGGCCCTCGCTCGGACAACTGCATTTCGCCATGCCGCAGACGCAGTCCCTGTGGGCGGATCCGCGAGGGTCCTGGCGCCACTGCGGGCGACCTTGCCCCACTTTCTTGTGACTTCGGCGGGCGCTCTGGGATTACGCCATCCCGCAGCGCGGTCTGCGGTCTGGCTCCGGTCTTGGCGTGGGGCGGCCGCGTTGGCCGGGTTAGCCGGGTTGGCCGGGTTGCGCCGATCCTCTGAGCTCGTGGTGCGGTTGCCGGCCCTCGGCGGCGGCCCGTTGCTCTGGCGCCTCGGAGCGGGATCGGTTCCGCTTCGCCGGTCGTTTGGCACCTGCGAGCGCCGGTCGTTTGGCACCTGCGAACGCCGGTCGTTTGGCCCCTGCGAACGCCGGTCGTTTGGCACCTGCGAGCGCCGGGCGCCATACCCGGTGCCGCTCCCGTTCCGGGGCGGCGGCCCCGTCCGATAGGGGCGGCTCGGGGTACTTTCACCCCCGCGGCTGGCACCGGTCGAGTCGGACCGCTCGCCCCGCTCGTGCGACCATTTGCCCTCGGCCGGTCGTTGCCCGTAATGCTCCTTGCCCCGCTCATGATCCGGCGGGCCGCTCCGGCGGGGATCGCCCGGGCCACTCCGACGGGGTCTGCCAGGGTCACCACTCCTGCCGGGCCCCTCGCGGGGTGCTTCGTTCCCGCCCCGGTAAGGCCGATTGCCGCCATCGTCCCCAAAGCGGGAGGACAACCTCGACCCGCCCGCACCTCGAGGTCCCGGCCGGGGGTTGCGGACGTCCCCCGACCGACCAGCCGCTCCGTTGCTTCCACCCTCGCGTCGCGGCGGGCGACCGCCCTCCCGGCCGGAGTCCTGCCACTTCGGCCGTCCGGCTCGAGCTGTGTCATCCCCTCGCCGAAAGGAGGCGCCACCGCCTTGGCCTCCCCGTCCCGCTGCTGACCTTGGCCCCCGGGCTCCGGCATCCTCTGCCGCATACCGCCGGGGCCGATTCTCGCCCGCATCGCGTGGACGCTCCGATCCTCCCGATCCTCGGGCGCCCGAACCCTGTCGCCTGCCGGGGTCCCCCCAATCCCTGCCACGCTGTCCCGAGGTCGACGCAGCACGACGGCCGGGCGGACTGTCCTCCCTCGGCCCCCTGCTATAACCACCCTCGCTCGGCGCCTTGCGATAGCCACCCTCGCTCGGCGCCTTGCGATAGCCACCCTCGCTCGGCCCCCTGCGATAGCCACCCTCGCTCGGCGCCTTGCGATAGCCACCCT
>JBOGGN010000208.1:0-4072 GCA_050744165.1 Acidimicrobiales bacterium
GCGCTGGCGTAGAGGATGCCGTCGGTGATGCGGTTCATGACCAGCAGCTGCTCGAGCGAGGGGAGTTCGTGGTCCTCGTCGAGGGCGGCGCGGAGGATCCGGTACAAGCGGGGCACGACGTCGGTCAGCAGCACCGCCGGGTCGCCCGGCGCCTGCTCGCCCGGCAAAGGCTCGGTCGGACCCATCGGCATTAACACAGACCCCCGCTGGTGGCTGCCATCCCGTTGACCCGCACCACGACGAGGTCCACCAGGCTGGCACCGCGATCGTCGGCTCTGCTCGCCGGGTTTCCTCTGCCGTCACCACGTGTTTGGTTGCCAGGCACCGGGCAAGGGTATACGGTGAACTAGTGGATAGTTCAGTTATTGAACGATCTTTAACGACCGGCCATTCCAAGGTCGAGGGCCTGAGCCACGCCGAGGCGGCTCGGCGGCGAGCAGAGTTCGGCCCCAACGAGGTGGCCGAGGCCAGGGTGCCGGCCTGGCGGCGGCTGGCGGGGCGCTTCTGGGGGCCGTTGCCGTGGATGCTTGAGGTGACCATCGCCCTCACCCTGCTGCTGGGCAAGGACCTTGAGGGCGTGATCATCACCCTGCTGCTGGTCCTCAACTCGGTGATCGGCTTTGTCCAGCAGTCCAAAGCGGACGGGGCGTTGCGCCTGCTGCGCCAGCGGCTCGAGGTCAACGCCCGGGTGCTGCGGGACGGGACCTGGCAGGCGGTGCCGGCCCGCGATGTGATGCCCGGCGACGTGGTCCGCATCCGCATCGGCGACCTGGTTCCCGCCGACGTGACCGTCACCGAGGGGCACGTGAGCCTCGACCAGTCGTCGCTCACCGGCGAGTCGGCCCCCGCCGAGGCGGGGCCTGGGGAGCGCGCCTACGGTGCGTCGGTCGTTACCCGGGGCGAGGCCACCGGCGTCGTCGAGGCCACGGGAGAGCGGAGCTTCTACGGGCGCACGACGGTGCTCGTCGGCCAGTCCAAGACGGCGACCCACCTCGAGGGGATCATCTTCCAGATCGTGCGCTACCTGGTGGTGATCGACGTCACCTTGGTGCTCGTGCTGTTCGCCTTCGCAGCCGCCATCGGGGCCAGCCTGTCAGCGACCGCGCCCTTCGCCCTCATCATCCTCATCGCCTCCGTACCGGTGGCGCTGCCCACCACCTTCACGGTGGCCCAGGCGGTGGGTGCCCAGGAGTTGGGGCGGGGCAGCGACGAGCACCACCCGGGGCATGGCGTGTTGGTGACCCGGCTGTCGGCGGTGCAGGAGGCAGCGTCGATGGATGTGCTGTGCACCGACAAGACCGGGACCCTGACGCAGAACCGGCTGACCCTCGGCGCGGTGGTCGCCTACTCGCCCTTCGGGGAGCCGGACCTCGTGTCGCTGGCCGGGCTGGCCTCCGACGATTCGGGGCAGGACCCCATCGACCTGGCTCTGCTGCGGGCGGCGCGTGATCGACGGGGGGAGGACGAGGGAGCGAGGAGGGAGGCCTTTTCCCCCTTCGACCCGGTAACCAAGCGGACCGAAGCGACGGTCGTGCGCCGCGGTGAGCGGCTTCGGGTCGTCAAGGGGATGCCGCAGGTGGTGGCCTCGCTGTGCGCCGCGGTACCGCCCCGCATGCCGGCGGACCTCGATCGGCTCGCCGCGAGCGGGGCCCGGGTGCTGGCGGTGGCGGTGGGCGAGATGGGAAAAGGCCTCGCCGTCGCCGCCGTCCCCGCCGCTGAGGGCTCGGCCGTGGCGCCGCCGGAGCGATTGGCCTTGGTGGGCCTGGTCGCCCTGACCGACCGGCCCCGGCCTGACTCGGCCCAGCTGATCGAGGAGCTCGGAGCCCTCGGGATCCGAGTCAAGATGGTGACCGGCGACACCGCGGCGACGGCGGTGTCAGTGGCCCGGCAGGTGGGCATTGAGCCCACCGTCTGCACTGGCGAGGATCTGCGTCGCCATCCCGAGCTGGCGGAGCGGTGCTCGGTGTTCGCCAGCGTGTTCCCGGCCGACAAGCACGCCCTGGTGACGTTGCTGCAGGCGGCGGGCCACGTAGTGGGGATGACCGGCGACGGCGTCAACGACGCCCCGGCGCTGAAACAGGCGGAGGTCGGCATCGCCGTCGACTCGGCCGTCGACGTGGCCAAGGCGGCGGCCAGCATGGTTCTCACCGAGCCGGGCCTGGTGGGCACCGTGGCCGCGGTCAACGTGAGCCGGCGCATCTACCAGCGGATGATGACCTGGACGCTGAACAAGATCGTGAAGACGGCCCAAGTGGCGGTGTTTTTGACCGCCGCTTTCGTGGTGACCCGGCACTTCGTCACCACTCCACTCCTGGTGGTGCTGCTGCTCTTGGTCAACGACTTTGTGACGATGAGCCTGGCGGTCGACCGAGCCCGCCCATCGCCGCGGCCGGAGCGGTGGCAGGTCGGGCCGCTGGTGGCGGTGTCGCTGGCACTCGCCTTGGTGGTGCTGGCCGAGTCGTTTCTGGTCCTGTGGCTGGCGCGGGGCGTGCTGGGGTTGAGCTGGCCCCAGACTCAGACGCTGATCTTCCTGATGCTGGTCTTCAGTGGCCAGGCGACGGTCTACGTGGTTCGGGAGCGGGGCCACTTCTGGCACAGCGCGCCGGTCAAATGGCTGCTCTTGGCGTCGGTATTCGACATCGCGGTGGTGTCGACCATCGCCGCCGCCGGGGTGCTGATGGCGCCGGTCGGCATCGGCAGCGTGGCGCTGGTCCTTGTCGTAGCGCTGGGGTTCATGTTTGTCATGGACCCCGTCAAGGTGCAGGCGCTGCGGCGGCTCGACGCGGGGTGATCCTCGCTTGTGCGGGGGCTACCAGAGCGACGCGATGTCCAGGCGTAGGCCGCTGCGATGCTCGATGATCCCGGAGGTCACAATCTCTGGCTCGGCGCCTAGCCAAGAGTCCGGCTCCCACGGACGCGTCGCCCTGTTCGGACCACCTCACCCCGCTGAACTATTGGGGCATTGGGTGTGTGCGATGGGTCTCTTCGAGCGCCCTCCGCAGCGTCTCGATCTCACCCACCAGGGTGTCGACACTGCCCGACAGTCGGGTGGCGCTTTGCGGGCTGGCCCCTTCGAGTGACAGTTCGACCGCTCCGGCGACCGCCGTGTGCAGCTGGGCGGTCAGCACCCCTAGCCGATCGCGAGCCCGCTGCCCGGTGGCCTCCAGGCGGCGGGCGGCCTGAAGGCGGGCGGCCAGCGCGGCCTCGGTATCCTCAGTCGCCGGTGTGCCACCCGGCGGTGCCAGGCGGGGGCCCCAACCCGGGGTTTGGGCTTGCTGCAACCGGCGCAGCGCGGCGCTCGTCGCCTCGGGGTCGAGAGTGGCCCGGGCGGCATCGAGGGCAGCGCCGAGATGGGCCACCCGGAAGCACTCCCGGGTCGCCTCGTGGACGCGGGAGGAGGCATAGCTCAGGGTCTCTTGCAGGGGGCCGGGCTTGGTGCGGGCGACGGTCTGGTCGAAGCGATTCTGGGCGGTCACCGATTCCCGGACGAAGCTGCGCCAGGGTTCGGGAACGGCGTAGGGGTCGATGAGCTCCGGCCGCGCCGCGGCACTCCTTCGGGCGGCGGCGACGGCGGCACCACCGCCTACCCGGATACCCCACAGGCAGACGCCAACCGCCACCGCGGCCACGACCGGCAGGCCGATCACCGCCGCGGCCACGGTCCCCCCTCCGGCCAGGACCAGCGCCGTCGGCGAGATGGCGGCCTTGGCGGCGGCGGGAGCCGGCGCCGGCAGGTGCCGGTCAAAAGGCGCCGGAGTGGGCAGCATCACTTCCAGCGTAGGGTCCAAGGGGCGGTAGCTACTTGCGGGTGCTGCCGCGTCAACCGTCAGAGTCTGGGGCGAGCGCGGCGGCCGGAGACTGTTGGGCGTCAGCCGTCGGAGTCTGGGCGAGCGCGGCGGCCGGAGACTGTTGGGCGTCAGCCGTCGGAGTCTGGGGCGAGCGCGGCGGCCGGGAGGGCGTTGGGCGCCGGAGTGCCTGTCAAGGTGGTCTGCGGGTGTACTGGGAGGACAACCGGCGGGTGGGGCGCCTGGTGGAAGTCGAAGTCGTTCAACAGATTGCCGAGGATCGAGGC